>NZ_CP009555.1:3814186-4132035 GCF_000959365.1 Burkholderia oklahomensis C6786 | reverse complement strand
CGGATGGTGCGCTACGGGCTCGCGGCGACGGTCGCGCTGACGCTCGCGATGGGCATCGCGAGCCCGTTCTGGGTGTGGGCGCTCGTGCGCTTCGTCGGCGGCGCGGTCAGCGCATGGACGTTCGTGTTCGCGTCGCAATGGGGGCTGCGGCGCGTCGCCGAGCACGGCGCCCTCGCGTGGGGCGGCGTGATCTACACCGGGCCGGGGGGCGGGATCGTCGTGACTGGGCTGATCGGCTCCGCGTTGGCGGGGCAGCGCGCGGCGCTCGGATGGATCGGATTCGCGGCGGCGTCGGCGGTGCTGTCGGCGGTGGTGTGGCGCGCGTTCGGGACGACGGCGCGCGAGCCGGTGCGCGACGCGGGCGGCGGGCGTTCTCGCGACGGCGCGGAGCATGCCGGCGGCGGAGCCGGCACGGCGGCTGATGCGGGCGCGAGCGGCCGGGCCGAGGCGGGGCGCGCGATCGGGTTGGCCGGAGCGACCGACGCGACCGACGCGACCAACGCGACCAACGCGACCAACGCGACCAACGCGACCAACGCGACCAACGCGACCAACGCGACCAACGCGACCAACGCGACCAACGCGACCAACGCGACCAACGCGACCAACGCGACCAACGCGACCAACGCGACCAACGCGACCAACGCGACCAACGCGACCAACGCGACCAACGCGACCAACGCGACCAACGCGACCAACGCGACCAACGCGACCAACGCGACCAACGCGACCAACGCGACCAACGCGACCAACGCGACCAACGCGACCAACGCGACCAACGCGACCAACGCGACCAACGCGACCAACGCGACCAACGCGACCAACGCGACCAACGCGACCAACGCGACCAACGCGACCAACGCGGCGACAGCGATATCCGCGAAAAATTTCACGTCCGCGAACATCGCCGGCCCGCGGGAAGTGGTTGCGGCATCGACCGGAAGCACGCCGAACGCATCGCCCGCCGCCGCCCGACGCGACGCGTTCTGGCTCGTGCTCCTCTACGGGCTGCCTGGCTTCGGCTACATCATCACGGCGACCTTCCTGCCCGTGATCGCCCGCGCCGCGCTGCCCGCGCGCTCGCCGTGGCCCGATCTGTTCTGGCCGATGTTCGGCGCGGCGTTGATCGTCGGTGCGCTGCTCGGCGCGAGGCTGCCGAGCCGCTGGGACAACCGGCTGTTGCTCGCGGTCTGCTGCGCGGTGCAGGCGGTCGGCGTCGCGCTCGGCATCGTCTGGCCGACGGCGCCCGGATTTGCGCTCGGCAGCGCGCTCGTCGGCTTGCCGTTCACTGCGATCACGCTGTTCGCGATGCGCGAAGCGCGCCGCCTGCGCGGTGAACGCGCGGCGGGCCTGATGGGCTATGCGACCGCGTCGTACGGCGTCGGCCAGATCGTCGGGCCGCTGGCGGCCGCGCCGCTCGCCGCGCATGCCGGATCGTTTTCGCCGGCGCTGTGGCTCGCGTCGGCCGTGTTGGCCGTCGGGGCGGCGGGGTTCACGGCCGTCGCACTGCGTGCGGCGAAAGACGGCAGCGGCGACGCGTGAGGGCTCGAACGGCGGCCGCGCCGCGAAGCCGCGCGGGCATTGCGGGCGTTCCTGGCGTTCGTGCCTTCGCACCTTCGTGCCTTCGTACATTGGTACATTGGTACATTGGTACATTCGCGCCTTCGCGCCTTCGCGCCTTCGCGCCTTCGCGCCTTCGCATTGCGACGACATCGCCGGTGCGAGTCGTGTTCCGTGCCCGGGCAAGCCGACGCGCCGTCCGCGCGACGGCCGATTGCCGCTCTCGTGGCGGGTGCGCCGCCGCCAAGCGCGCGCCGCCATTTTTCTCTTTTCCCATCCCGAGCCGACTCGAGCCTGGCCTGCACCGGCGTTCAGCGTGTGCCCCGCCTCAGCCGGACGCGCGCCGCCCGAGTGCAACTACGGCTGCGCGCATCGCCGGCGAGCGTGGCCGACTTACGGCTCCTTCTGAACGTTTGCGGCGAGATAGTCGATCAGCAGCCGCACGCTCGGCAGCAAGCTTTCGTGCAAACACCGACTCACAGCCGTCGGCCGCTATGCAATAATCGATTCATCAGTGCTTGCTAGTCCTTTGCGCGCCGCGCACTGGGCCCCTGGCATAACGACTGCCTTGGAGGTGCACTGTGTCTCGTCAAACGCTTGGCCGCACCTTGGTTCACGCTGCGGCGATCGGGGTGGTGCTTGCCGGCTATGCCTGCCTGCAGCCGACGTCGACCGCAGCAGGCACCCTGCCGCAGCCTGTGAAGGCGAAGCGCATCGCGCAGATCGGTCCGGCGGGGCCGATCGATTTCCCCACGCTCGTCGAGCGATACGGGCCCGCCGTCGTGAGCGTCAGCGTGGCCGCGCCGGAGCCGCAAATGTCGGCATCCGGCCTCGAGGCCCTCGATCCCGACGATCCGTTCTCCGCGTACTTCAAGCTGGGCGTGCCGCAGCCGCCGACGTCGCAGGACAGCGCGCCGCGCGCGATGGCAGGCGCCGGGTCCGGTTTCATCGTCAGCGCCGACGGTCTCATCCTGACGACCGCCTACGTGGTCGGCCAGGCCTCCGAGGTGACGGTCCGGCTGATCGATCGACGCGAGTTCAACGCGCGGGTGTTGGCGGTCGACGATCAGAGCGACGTCGCCGTCCTTCAGGTCGATGCGACGAAGCTGCCGACGGTGAGGCTCGGCGACTCGTCGCGGGTGCGCGTCGGCGAGCCGGTGCTGACGATCGGCACGCCAGACGGCTCGGCGAACACGGTGACGACGGGCATCGTCAGCGCGACGTCGCGCACGCTGCCCGACGGCGGCAGCTTCCCGTTCTTCCAGACCGACGTGACCGGCAATCTCGACAACTCGGGCGGCCCGGTGTTCAACCGCGCGGGCGAGGTGATCGGCATCGACGTGCAGATCTATGCGGGCGGCGACCGCTATCCGGGCGTGACTTTTGCGATCCCGATCAATCTGGCGGCGAAGGTGCGCACGCAGGTGCTGCAGGCGCAACAACAAGCGCGGCAGCAAGCGCGGCAACAGGCACAGCAGACTCAGCAGACTCAGCAGGCGCAGCGCGCGGCGGCTCCGGGCGGGCTCGGCGTCGACGTGCAGGACGTCGGGCCGGGGCTCGCGGCCGCGTTCGGCTTGCCGCGTTCGGCGGGCGCGCTCGTCAACGCGGTCGAGCCGGGATCGCCCGCCGCCGCGATCGGCCTGCAGCCGGGCGACGTGATCGTGCGGATCGGCGACAAGCCGATCGGCCGCTCGGCCGAACTCGCCGGCGATGTGGCCGCGCTGCCGCCCGGGACGAACACGACGCTCACGCTGCTGCGCAACCGGGCGCCGATGACGTTGATGCTCGGGCCGGGCGCGGCCGCGGGAACGGTGGCCGGGACGTCGTCGGGGAGTGCGAGCGTCGGTCGGAGCGAAGTCGGCGGCGCGGACCGCCTGGGTCTGACGATGCATCCGCTGACGGACGACGAGCGCCGTTCGACCGGGCTGCCGGTCGGCATGGTGGTCGACGCGGTGCGCGGGCCGGCGGCGGGTGCGGGCATCCAGCCGGGCGACGTCGTGCTGGAGTTCAACGACACGCTGATCGAGACGCCGGACATGGTGCCGGCGTTGGAGGCGAAGGCGGGGAAGGTGGTGGCGGTGCTGATCCAGCGGGGCGGGGAGCGCAAGTTCGTGTCGGTCAGGCTGAGATGAGCCGCCGGGTGCGAACGGCTCGGGGAGCGGAAGCCGCGAGGCGCGCCGAAGCGTTGCCGGGCCCCGGTGCCGTGCGACGGACCCGGTGCTCGCGATTGTCGCCGTCACGCCGGATGAGTTCGCGCCGCGGGCGCTTCACGCATTGACGCGTCCTGACCGTCGAGCCGCGAGACGGCTGCGTTGATGCGGCTCGTCAGATCGCCCGGGTTCCCGATGCCGGCGAAGTCGGCGGCTGCCAGCGGCACCTCGAATTCGCGGCGGCGGCGTTTTTTTTGCGGAACCGGATCGGGCGCTTCGCGCGGCCGCTCGGGAGGATGCCGGAAATCGGCGTCGGGGGCGCATCAGGGCGGTCGGCATGCGTCCAGTCGGTCATTCGGCCGGTGAGGCCGAGAGGTTGGCGGAGCGCTCGCCCGGCCCGCATCGGGGCATCCTCGAATGGCCGAGTCGACGGAGCGCCGCATGTCGATCCCGCGATGGCCCGCCGCCCAAACTCGTTAGAATGGGGCTTTCCCGATACGAGCGAACGGCAAGACTCGCCCGCGGCATCCGACGCATTCGAGCGAACGAGCAAAGCCGCCCGCCCATCCCCCACGATGACCACCGCAGACTACCAATTCTGTCCACGCTGCGCGCGCGCGCTCGCCGTGCGCGCCGATCCCGTCGAGGAGGGCGGCCGCGTGCGCCGCGCGTGTCCCGACGAAACCTGCGGCTACGTCCATTGGAACAACCCGATCCCCGTCGTCGCCGCGATCGTCGAGTACGAAGGCAAGATCCTCCTC
Source organism: Burkholderia oklahomensis C6786 (assembly GCF_000959365.1). NCBI lineage: Bacteria > Pseudomonadati > Pseudomonadota > Betaproteobacteria > Burkholderiales > Burkholderiaceae > Burkholderia > Burkholderia oklahomensis. The sequence continues at coordinate 4,127,564 of NZ_CP009555.1, read as the reverse complement.
GCGCGCAACGCCGCGTGGCCCGAAGGCGTGTTCGCGCTCATCACCGGCTTTCTCGAACATGGCGAAACGCCCGAGGCGGGGATCGCCCGCGAAGTGCGCGAGGAGACGGCGCTCGACGCCGAATCGGTGAAGCTCGTCGGCGTCTACGAATTCATCCGCAAGAACGAATTGATCGTCGCATACCACGTCCGCGCGAACGGGACGATTCGATTGTCGCCGGAGTTGCTCGAATACCGGCTCGTCGAGCCGCCGAGGCTGCGCCCGTGGCGCGCCGGCACGGGCCAGGCGCTCGCCGACTGGATGCGCGCGCGCGGCCTCGACTTCGAATTCGTCGACTTCCCCGGTCAATAGGGCGCGAAGCCGCGGGCCGCGCCGGCGCGGCCCGCGGCCGGGCGGCATCAGCCGGCGCGCACCGCCTGCGCCGCGGTGCCGTAGCACAGCACTTCGGTCACGCCCGATGCGATCTCGGTCGCGTCGTAGCGCATTCCGATGATCGCGTTGCCGCCCATCTGCGTCGCCTGTTCGACCATCCGCTCGTAAGCATCCTGCCGCGCACGCTCGCACAGCGACGTGTAGAGCGAGATGTTGCCGCCGAACAGCGTTTGAATCGATGCGCCGAACGTGCCGACGATCGAGCGCGAACGCACGACGATGCCGCGCGCGACGCCGAGCGAGCGTTCGATCCGGTAGCCCGGAATGTCGAAAGCGGTCGTGATGAGCTGCGGATCTGCCATGATGTTTCCTCGTCAATATGAAAATACCCGTGCGCCGCGCCTCTTGGAATTTGCCGCGATCTATGCTTTTCTGTGCGGCACGCCCGCTGCGCCGCGCCCGGCGTCGCATGTTCGCCCGGACCGCGGCCGCTTGTCCAGCGTCGGGCGGCGCGTCGGCCGCGCGTTCGCACGCCGCCTGACGATTCGAACGAGCACGATCGGAGGAGACTTCCCGTGGCCTACATCCATTACCTGACGCACATCCATCTCGGCGACGACGCGCTCGCGATGCTCTCGGCCGAATGCGCGAGGAGCGGCGTCACGCGCCCGCTCGTCGTGACCGACAAGGGCGTCGCGGCGGCGGGGCTCGTCGATCGCGCGCTCGACGCGCTCGGGTTCGGCGCGCTGCCGGTATTCGACGACACGCCGTCGAATCCGACCGAGGCGGCCGTGCTCGCCGCCGCGCAGCGCTATCGCGACGACGGCTGCGACGGGCTCGTCGCGGTCGGCGGCGGCTCGGCGATCGATCTCGCGAAGGGCGTCGCGATCGCGGCGACGCATCCGCTGCCGCTCACGCAATACGCGACGATCGAAGGCGGCAGCGACAGGATCACCGCGGCCGTCGCGCCGCTCGTCGCGGTGCCGACGACGTCCGGCACCGGCAGCGAGGTCGCGCGCGGCGCGATCCTGATCCTCGCCGACGGCCGCAAGCTCGGCTTCCATTCGTGGCATCTGCTGCCGAAGGCGGCGATCTGCGATCCGTCGCTGACGCTCGGCCTGCCGCCCGGGCTCACGGCCGCGACCGGCATGGACGCGATCGCGCACTGCATCGAGACGTTCCTCGCGCCGGCGTTCAATCCGCCCGCCGACGGCATCGCGCTCGACGGCCTCGAACGCGCATGGGCGCACATCGAGCGCGCGACGCACGACGGCAGCGACCGCGCCGCGCGTCTCGCGATGATGAGCGCGTCGATGCAGGGCGCGCTGGCGTTCCAGAAGGGGCTCGGCTGCGTGCATTCGCTGTCGCATCCGCTCGGCGGCGTGAAGGTGAACGGCAGGACGTCGCTGCATCACGGCACGCTGAACGCGGTCGTGCTGCCCGCCGTGCTGCGCTTCAACGAGCGCGCGCCGACCGTCGTCGCCGAGCGCCGCTATGCGCGGATGCGCCGCGTGATGAACCTGCCCGACGACGCGGACCTGCCGCAGGCGCTGCACGAGATGACCGCGCGCCTCGGCCTGCCGACGGGCCTCGCGCAGATGGGCGTCGACGAAAGCGCGTTCGATCACGTGATCGAAGGCGCGCTCGTCGATCACTGCCACAAGACGAATCCGCGCGTCGCGTCGGCCGACGATTACCGGCGCATGCTCGTCGAATCGCTCTGAAGTCGCGGCGCGGGTTGTCGCGCAACGCATCGCCGGCATCCCGCCATGCAACCAACATCCACCCGCCATCGAGCAACCGCCTCTTCGCCTCGCGCCGACATGTCCGCCGCCAAACCCGTTCCGCTGCCGCGCAGCGCCTATCGCCACTTCCTGCCGATCACGACGCGCTGGATGGACAACGACGTCTATGGGCACGTCAACAACGTCGTCTATTACAGCTATTTCGACACGGTCGTCAACGAATACCTGATCCGCCGCGGCGTGCTCGACGTCGAGCATGGCGAGACGATCGGCCTCGTCGTCGAGACGCAGTGCAACTACTTCGCGCCGCTCGTGTTTCCGCAGCGCGTCGAGGCGGGACTGCGGGTCGCGCGGCTCGGCTCGTCGAGCGTGCGCTACGAGATCGGCCTCTTCGCGGACGGCGAGACGTCGGCCGCCGCGCAAGGGCATTTCGTGCACGTGTACGTCGATCGCGCGACGCGCCGTCCGGCGCCGCTGCCCGAACCGCTGCGCGCCGCGCTCGAGTCGCTCGCCGTGGAGGCGGCCTGACGCGGTGCAGTCGATCGTCATCAATCTGCTGAACGGCCTGAGCTACGGGCTGTTGCTGTTCATGTTGTGCGCGGGGCTCACGCTGATCTTCAGCATGCTAGGCGTGCTGAATTTCGCGCATGCGAGCTTTTACATGCTGGGCGCCTATGTCGGCTTCGCGATCGCCGCGCACACGAATTTCTGGATCGCGCTCGCCGTCGCGCCGCTCGTCGTCGGCGCGTTCGGCGCGCTGTGCGAGCGCACGCTGCTGCGGCGCGTGAGGGCGAGCGGCCATCTCGACGAATTGCTGCTGACGTTCGGGCTCGCGTATCTGATCGCCGAAGGCGTGAAGCTCGCGTGGGGGCTCGCGCCGCTCGCCGCGCCCGTGCCGGCCGCGCTCGACGGCCCCGCGTTCACCGTCTACGGCGCGGCGTTTTCGCGTTATCGCGTATTCATGATGGCCGTGTCGGTCGCGATGCTCGGCGCGTCGTGGGCGGGGCTGCGCGTGTCGCAGACGGGGCTCGTGGTGCGCGCGGCGCTTACGCATCGCACGGCCGTCGAGGCGCTCGGCCACGACGTGCCGCGCGTGATGACGCTCGTGTTCGCCGCGGGCACCGCGCTCGCCGCGCTGGCGGGCGTGATCGGCGCGCCGCTCGCGGTGATCGAGCCCGCGATGGCGGAGACGCTCGGCTCGGTCGTGTTCGCGGTGATCGTGATCGGCGGGCTCGGCTCGCTCGCGGGCGCGCTCGCCGCATCGCTCGTCGTCGGCTGCGCGCAGACGTTCGCGACGGCGAGCAGCGCGTCGCTCAACGACGCCGCCGAATGGGCCGGCATCGCGCTGCCCGACGCGTGGCGCGCGCTGACGGTCGCGCAGCTCGCGCCGCTGATTCCGTATCTGCTGCTCGTCGCCGTGCTCGCGTGCCGCGCGCGCGGCCTGTTCGGCGAGCGCGCCGATGTCTAGCGCGACCGTGCGAAGCCGCCTGTCTCACGCGTTGCCGTGGCTCGCGCTGATCGCGCTCCTCGCCGTGCCGGCGCTCGTGTGGCCGCGCGGCTGGATGCTCGGCTATCTCGCGCAGACGGCCGCGCTGATCGTGCTCGCGCTGTCGTACAACCTGCTGCTCGGCGCGACCGGGCTGCTGTCGTTCGGGCACGCGGCGTTCGCGGGGCTCGGCGCGTTCGCCGCCGCGCACGTGTTCAATCGCTATGGCTTGCCGCTGCCGCTCGTGCCGCTCGCGGGCGGCGTCGCGGGCGCGGGCTTCGGCGCGCTGTTCGGCTTCATCGCGACGCGGCGCGCGGGCACCGCGTTCGCGATGATCACGCTCGGGCTCGGCGAGCTCGTCGCCGCGGCCGCGTGGAGCGTGCCCGGCTGGTTCGGCGGCGCGGGCGGCGTGTCGATCGACCGGGCGAGCGGCCCCGCGCTCGGCGCGTGGCATTTCGCGCGGCCGATGCACGCGTATGCGCTGATCGCGCTCTGGTGCGTCGGCGCGGCGGCCGCGATGCGCGCGCTCGCGGGCACGCCGTTCGCGCGGCTCGCGAACGCGGTCCGCGACAACCCGGCGCGCGTCGCCGCGCTCGGCACCGATCCGCGCCGCGTGCGCTACGCGATGGCGGTCGCGGCGGCGTTTTTTGCGGGCGTGTCGGGCGCGCTCACGCTGATCGACGTCGAGGTCGCGACGTCGGAGAGCGTCGGGATGCTGCGCTCGGGCGCCGTGCTGTTCGCGACCGTGATCGGCGGCGCGACGGGGTTTTTCGGGCCGGTCGTCGGCGCGGTGCTGCTGACGTTCTTCAGCGTGTTCGTCGCGAGCGTGTCGCGGGCGTGGCTGCTGTATCTGGGCGTGTTGTTCGTCGCCGTCGTGCTGGCGGCGCCGGGCGGCGTGAGCGGCCGATGGCGCGCGCGGCGCGATGCGCGGCGGCATGGCGGCGCGCGCGTCGACTGGCGGCGTGAATTGGCCGGCGCGGGTGCGGCGATCGCGCTCGGCGTCGCGATCGTGTTCGTCGTCGAGCTCGCGTATGCGCTGCAGTTCGCGCAGGACGAAGGGCGGCGCGCCGTCATCGGGCCCTGGCGGTTCGATGCAGGCGCGCCGCTCGGCTGGAGCATCGCGGCGGCCGCCGCGGCGATCGGCGCGGGGCTCGCGCGCGCGGCGCGGCGGTCGGGCGGCATGTCTCGGTCGACTGAGTCGGATGTCGATGGTGCCGACGCATCCGATGCGCGTGACGTGAGCGACGTGGTCGGCTTGGCGAATGCGCGTGAAAGCGCGAACGTGTCCGGCGCCGCCGCGTCGTTCGCTGCGCCGGCGGCGCCTGGCGCCACCGCGGCAGGCCTCGGCCGCGCGAGCGTGCGGGGCGCGACCGCGCCGCCCGCGCTGCGCGTGACGAACGTCGGCAAATCGTTCGGCGCGACGCCGGTGCTCGCCGGCGTCGATCTGACGATCCGGCACGGCGAGCGCCACGCGCTGATCGGCCCGAACGGCGCGGGCAAATCGACGCTCTTCGACCTGATCGCGGGCGCGCTCGCGCCGACGCGCGGACGCATCGCGCTGAACGGCGTCGAGCTCGGGCGGCGCGGCCCGCATGCGGTCGCGCGTCTCGGGCTTGCGCGCAGCTTCCAGCAGACGAGCGTGTTCGCGCGGATGACCGTTTACGACAACCTGCGTTGCGCGGCGCTGCACGCGCCGCGGCAGCGCCGCCGCTGGCGCAACCGGCTCGCCGACGCCGCCGCGATCGATCGCGCCGCCGACGCCGCGCTCGCGTCGATCGGCCTCGCCGCGCGCCGCGACGTGCTCGCGGGCAGCCTCAGCTACGCGGAGCAGCGCGCGCTCGATGTCGGACTCGCGCTCGCGAGCGGCGCGTCGGTGTTCCTGTTCGACGAGCCGACGGCGGGCATGAGCCGCGAGCAGGCGCGGCGGACGATCGAACTGATCCGGCGCGCGACGGCGGGCAAGACGGTGCTGATGATCGAGCACGACATGGACGCGGTGTTCGGTTTCGCCGATCGCGTGTCGGTCCTCGTGCGCGGCGAGCTCGTCGCGACCGGCACGCCCGCGGCGATCCGCGCGAACGCGGCGGTGCGCGCCGCGTATCTCGGCGAGGCGTTCGAGCGATGAGCGCGCTGCTCGAACTGCGCGGCGTGCGCGCCGGATACGGCGCGCTGCCGGTGCTCGACGGCGTCGACCTGCGGATCGCGGCGGGCGAGGCCGTCGCGCTGATCGGCCGCAACGGCTCGGGCCGCTCGACGCTCGCGAAGGCGATCATGGGCATCGTGCGGGCCGCGGGCGCGATGCGCATCGACGGCGTCGACGTCGCGGGCGAGCCGCCGTTCGCGATCGCGCGGCATCGCGTCGGCTACGTCGCCGAGAGCCGCGACGTGTTTGCGCTGCTGAGCGTCGAGGACAATCTGCGGCTCGGCCTGCGCGGCGCGCGTCGCTCGGCCGCGCGCGCGGCGCTCGCCGACGCGCGCGAGCGCTATCCGATGCTCGCCGAGCGCTGGCGGACGAAGGCGGGCGTGCTGTCGGGCGGCGAGCAGCAGATGCTCGCGCTCGCGCGCGCGCTGATCGGCGCGCCGCGCGTGCTGATCGTCGACGAGCCGGCCGAAGGGCTCGCGCCGCTCGCGGTCGAGCAGGTCCGCGCGTGCCTCGCCGACGCGCAGGCGCAAGGCGTCGCGTTGCTCCTGATCGAGCAGCGGATGCAGCTTGCACCGGCGCTCGCGTCGCGCGTCGCGGTGATGGGGCGGGGAAGAATCGTCTACGACGGCGCGCCCGATGCGCTCGACGCGGAAACGGTCGCGCGCTGGCTGAGCGTCGGTTGAGCGTCGGTTGAGCGTCGGCCGGCTCGGCGAGCCGGTTTCGCACGATCCGGGTGTCGCGGCGCACGGCGATCGCCGATCGGGCGAGGTCGGCCGGCTCGGCGTCCGTGATGCCGATACGCGCATCGGCGGCCGCAGCGCGTTCGCCGAGCTGTCCGCCGCACAAGCACGATGCCGGCAACGCGCTCGTCGAGCGCATCGGACGCATCATCGGCGGCCGGCCGGCGCGGCATCGACCGCGCCGCCGCCCGGAGGTCACCGTTCGCCCAGCATCCACTCGTGCGCGGGATCGTTCTTGAAGTGCCACACGCGAGTCGGCCCGGCCATCACGTTCAGATAGTACGACTCGTATCCGTAAGGCACGACGACCGGGTGGTAGCCGCGCGGCACGAGCACGACGTCGTGGTCGCACACGGCCATCGATTCGTCGATGTCGCGCGAATCGGTGTACACGCGCTGGAACACGAAGCCCTGCGGCGGATGCACGCGGTGGTAGTACGTCTCTTCGAGCGAGCTTTCGACGGGCGCGTTATCGGTATCGTGCTTGTGCGGCGGATAGCTCGACGAATGCCCGGACGGCGTGCGCACCTCGACGACGAGCAGCGATTCGGCCGGTTCCGTTTGCGGGAGGATGTCGCAGACGTAGCGCGTGTTCGCGCCGCTGCCGCGCACCGAGCGCTGCATCTGCGACGGCTTGATGAGCCGCGCGGGATAGCGGCCGGCCGCGGGCGCGCTCGCGACGCCGAGCTCCGCGTCGCGCGACGCGCGCACGGTCACGCGCCGCTTCGGCGGCAGATAGAGCGCATACGGCGCGACGCCGTCGAACACGCTGTCGCGCGAGCCGAGCTCGGTCCAGCGCGCGCCGTCGTCCGCCTCGACGTCGACGGCGCCCGTCAGCACGACGATGCACATCTCGCGCGCGGCCTCGACGAGCTCGACCGATTCGCCCGCCTTCAGCCGATACGCGGCGAAGCCGACGTGTTTCCAGTGCGCCGATTCCGGCGTGACGCGCGCGATCGACGTGCCGTCGCTCGCGCCCTTGACGAGCAGACTCATTTAAGCCGCCTCCTTGTGATCGACGGGCGAAAGCGGCGCGTCGACGAGCGCGCGCAGCGTCCGATAGCCCTGTTGCGCATACGCGTAGCTCGGCGCGACGGCCGGGTCCTGCTCGGCCTCGACGACGAGCCAGCCGCGATAGCCGTGGCGCTTCAGCATGCCGATGATCGCCGGGAAATCGATAGCGCCGTCGCCCGGCACGGTGAACGCGCCGGCGATCACCGCGTCGAGGAAGCTCCAGTTGCGGTTGCGCGCGAGCTTGATGACGGCGGGGCGCACGTCCTTGCAGTGGACGTGGCATACGCGGTCGATGTGCTTCGCGAGCGCCGCGACCGGATCGCCGCCGCCGAACGTCATGTGCCCGGCGTCGAACAGCAGGCCGACCGCGTCGCTCGTGCTCGCCATCAGGCGGTCGACGTCGGCGGGGGATTCGACGTACGCGCCCATGTGATGGTGATAGCCGAGCCGCACGCCTTGCGAGAGCGTGTAGCGCGCGAATGCGTCGACGCGCTCGGCGTACGCGTCCCATTGCGCGCCGTCGACGAAGCGCGGGCGCTGGTAGAGCGGCGCGGGCGAGCCCTGGATCGTGCCGGCGACTTCGCCGTACACCATCACGGTTGCGCCGTTCTTCGCGAGCAGTTCGAGATGCGGGCCGACCGCGTCGATCTCTTCCTGCACGCCGCGCTCGGCGAGCCGCCCCGAGTACCAGCCGGACACGAGCGACAGGTCGTACTGCGCGAGCAGCGTCTTCAGCGCCTGCGGCTCGCGCGGAAACTTGTTGCCGAGCTCGAAGCCTTCATAGCCGATCTCGCGGCCTTCGGCCAGCGCGACGGACAGCGGCGTCTCGCCGCCGAGCGACGGCAGGTCGTCGTTCATCCACGACAGCGGATTGACGCCGATACGGATGTCGGATGCGCTCATGTCGATGATTCCGGGGTAGAGGTTGCTGAGGACGATGCGCGGCCGGCGCCCGTGCGGGCGGCGACCTGCCGCTCGTAGTTCGCGCGCGCGTCGCGCACCGCGTCGCGCGGCGACACTTCGGGCACCGCGACTTCCCACCACCAGCCGCCGTCGGCCGTCGTGCGGGCGGGGTCGGTGTCGATGCAGATCACGTACGTGCGATCGGACGCGCGGGCGCGCGCGAGCGCCGCTTCGAGCGCGGCGACGTCGGCGACGTGCTCCGCGTTTGCGCCGAGCGCGCGCGCGTGCGCGGCGAAGTCGATCCGCGGCGCGCCGAGCGGGCCTTGCACGCAGTCGTCGAACAGGTTGTTGAACGGCGCGCCGCCGCAGGCCTGCTGCAGCCGGTTGATGCAGCCGTAGCCGCGGTTGTCGAGCACGACGACGACGAGCTTCGCGCCGAGCATCACCGACGTCGCGATCTCGCTGTTCATCATCAGATAGCTGCCGTCGCCGACCATCACGATCACTTCGCGCTCGGGCTTCGCGAGCTTCGCGCCCAGGCCGCCCGCGATCTCGTAGCCCATGCACGAATAGCCGTATTCGACGTGATAGCCGCCCGGCGCCGCCGCGCGCCACAGCTTGTGCAGCTCGGCGGGCAGCGTGCCCGCCGCGCAGACCGCGATGTCGCGCGCGGCCGAGTCGGGCGCGGAGCGCTGGACGGCGCCGATCACGTCGGCGTCGTACGGCAGCGCGCCCGCGCGCGGCGGCGCGTGCGTGACGGCCGTCACGGCGTCGCGCCAATCGCCCGCGAGCGCATGCGCGCGCGCGGTCCACGCGGCGTCCGCGCGCCAGCCTTCGAGGCGCGCGCCGAGCGCGTCGAGCGCGAGCCGCGCATCGGCCTCGACGATCGACGCGCGGTGCTTCAGCGCATCGAATGCGTTCGCGTTGATGCCGACGACGCGCGCGTGCGCAAACAGCGTGTTCGAGCCGGTCGTGAAGTCCTGCAGCCGCGTGCCGACCGCGATCACGCAATCGGCGTCGCTCGCGAGCGCGTTCGCGGCGGGCGAGCCCGTCACGCCGATCGCGCCCGCGTTGAGCGGGTGATCCCACGGCAGCGCGCTCTTGCCCGCTTGCGTCTCGCCGACCGGAATCCCGTGCCGCTCGGCGAACGCGGCGAGCGCGGCCGCGCCGCCTTCGCTGTAGAGCGCGCCGCCGCCCGCGACGATGAACGGCCGCTTCGCCGCGCGCAGCTGCGCGAGCGCCGCTTCGAGTTCCGCCTCGACGGGCGCGGGCGCATGGAACGCGACGACGCGCGGCGCGAAGAACGCGGCCGGGTAGTCGTGCGCCATCGCCTGCACGTCCTGCGGCAGCGCGAGCGTGACGGGGCCGCAGAGGGCCGCGTCGGTCAGCACGCGCATCGCGCGCGGCAGCGCGGTGAGGAGCTGCGCCGGATGCACGATCCGGTCGAAGTAGCGCGACACGGCCTTGAACGCGTCGTTCGCCGAAATCCCGCCGTCGTGAAAATCCTCGATCTGCTGCAGCACCGGGTCCGGCGCGCGCGACACGAAGACGTCGCCCGGCAGCAGCAGCACCGGCAGCCGGTTCACGTGCGCGAGCGCGGCCGCGGTGACGAGGTTCGTCGCGCCGGGGCCGATCGACGTCGTCACGGCCATCATCCGGCGGCGGAAGTGCGCCTTCGCGTACGCGATCGCGCTGTGCGCCATCGCCTGCTCGTTGTGCGCGCGATAGGTCGGCAGCGCGTCGCGGTGCTGATAGAGCGCTTCGCCGAGGCCCGCGACGTTGCCGTGTCCGAAGATCGCGAACACGCCGCCGAAGAGGGGCTCGCCGCCGTCGTCATGGCCGCCGCTGCCGTTGCCGTCGCCGGCCGCGACGCGCTGCGCGGCCAGATAGCGCACGAGCGCCTGCGCGGCGGTCAGCCGGACCGTGCCGGCGGCGTTCGCGGCCGGATCGTCGATGATGTCGTTCACGCTCGGGTCTCGTAGGGTTTCGTCGTCCATTGCTCTGCGATTCATGCATGGGCTCCTAGGCGGCGACGCGCCGCGCGGCCGCGTGCCGATCGTGCGCGCCGTCGCTCGCGCGGGCCGCGCGCCATGCGCCGATCAGCGTCTCGAAGGTCTGCCGTACGCGGGCGATCACCTCGGCATCGCCGATCTCGCCCGCGAGCCACGCGCGGCTCGGCTCGTGGAAGATCGTGCGGCCGACCGTGAAGCCGCGGCACGTCGCGGACGCGGCCGCCGCCTTGAAGCCGTCGACGAGCGCGTCGACGGGCGCCGAGAGGCCGAGCAGCACGACGCCGCGGCAGCAGGGATCGCGCTCGGCGATCAGCGCGTCGATCGCCTTCCATTGCGCGGCGTCGAGCGGCGCGAGCTTCCACCATTCCGGATGGATGCCGATGTTGTACAGGCGCTTGAGCGCGCGGTACACGGTGTCGGCGGCCTGCGGCAGGTCCGCGCGGCGCGGCGGGATCACTTCGAGCAGCAGTTCGTGGCCGCTCGCCTGCACCGCGTCGTACAGCGCGCGCAGCTGCGTTTCCTGTTCGATCCGCTGCTCGGCGGGCTCGTCCGGATGGTATTGGACGAGGCACTTCGCGACGTGCTCTCGCGGCCACGATACGAGCGTCGTGCCGATCGAGCGGCCGTGATCGAATTCGAGCGGCAGCGAGCCGGGCAGCTCGACCGGGCGGCCGATCCACCAGGCGCGGCCCGTCGCGTCGTTGAGCGCATCCTGGCCGTAGCGGTCGTCGATCAGCACGCCGATCCGGCCGGCGAGCCCAAGCTGCGCTTCCGTCTGCGCGACCGCCTCGACGAACAGGCGCTTGAGCTTCCCGACGCGCGCGACGCTCGCGCCCGTCAGCCGCGCGAGCTCGAAGAACTGGTTGCGATGATCGAACGCGAAGCCGAGCACCTCGTCGCGCGGCGTGCGCGCGGGCGTCACGCGATGCAGCCGCGCAAGCGTCGGATCGAGGTCGGGGCGGCGCATCCGCACGGGATCGCGCTTCGCCTCGCCGAGGAAATACGCGAGCTCGGCGGGCGTCGGCATCGCGGGCGAGCAGCCGTGCCGCGACACGACGAGCGCGCCGCACGCGTTCGCCGCGCGCGCCGCTTCGTCGAACGGGCGGCCGCGCAGCCATTGCGACAGGAAGCCCGACGCGAACGCGTCGCCCGCGCCGAGCACGTTCATCACTTCGACTTCGACGCCGCCGATGATCGGCAGCGCGTCGAGCGTCGCGGGCACGTCGCCGTCGACGATCGAGCAGCCGAGCGGCCCGCGCTTGACGACGAGCGTCGCGCTCGTCACCGCGCGCACCATCGCGAGCGCGTCGAGGAGCGCGTCCTTGCCGCCCGCGATGCGGAATTCCTCTTCGGTGCCGATCACGACGTCGAAGAGCGGCAGGATCCGCTGCAGGTGCGCGGTCACGCCTTCGTTCGCGATGAAGCGCGTCTCGCCGTCGGCCTTGCCGGTGAGGCCCCACAGCACGGGGCGATAGTCGATGTCGAGCACCGTGCGCACCTGGTTGCGGCGCGCGTAGTCGAGCGCGCGGCGGCTCGCGCGGTTCACCTGCTCGGTCGAGAAGTGCGTGCCGGTGATGAGGAGCGCCTTCGACGACGCGATGAACGCCTCGTCGAAGTCGTTCTCGTCGAGCGCCATGTCCGCGCAGTTCTCGCGATGGAAGACGAGCGGAAACGTGTCGCGGTCTTTCAGGCCGAGCAGCACGAGCGCGGTCAGGCGCTCGGGATCGGTGCGCAGGCGGCTCGTGTCGCAGCCTTCGCGCGCGAGCGTCTCGGACACGAAGCGGCCCATGTGGTCGTGGCCGACGCGCGAGAGCATCGCCGATTTGAGGCCGAGCCGCGCGCAGCCGAACGCGATGTTGCCCGACGAGCCGCCGAGATACTTCGCGAAGCTCGACGCGTCCTCGAGCCGCGCGCCGATCTGCTGCGCGTAGAGATCGACCGCGACGCGGCCGATGCAGATCACGTCGAGCGGGCGATGCTGCGCAAAGGAGAGAGTAGGGGAAGTCATCGCGAGTCCTGGATCAAATGGTCGCGCCGTCGAGTTCGGCGATCATCTTCTGCATCTCGGCGCCGCCCGCCATCATGTCGAGCACTTCGTTCTTGCTGATCGTGTCCTTCGTGAAGGTGCCGAGCGAGCGGCCGCGGTTGAGCAGCGTGAACGAATCGCCGATCGGGTACGCGTGATGCACGTTGTGCGTGATGAAGATCACCGAGATTCCTTTCGCGCGCGCGGCGTGGATCAGCTTCAGCACGTTGAAGCTCTGCTTGACGCCCAGCGCGGCGGTCGGCTCGTCGAGGATCAGCACGCGCGCGCCGAAGTGGATCGCGCGCGCGATCGCGAGGCACTGCCGCTCGCCGCCCGACATCGTGCCGATCGGCTGGTGCGCGTCGCGCACGTTGATGCCCATCTCGGCGAGCTTCGTGCGGGCGATCCGAGCGCCCGAATCGAGATCCATCACGTTGACGAAGCCGAACAGCTTCTTCTGCGGCTCGCGGCCCATGAAGAAGTTGCGCGCGACGGAGAGGAGCGGCACGAGCGCGAGGTCCTGGTAGACGGTCGCGATGCCGAGGTCGAGCGCGTCCTTCGGCGATTCGAACAGGACGGGCTTGCCGTCTACCAGATACTGCCCGTCGGACGGCTGATGAACGCCCGCGAGCGTCTTGATGAGGGTCGACTTGCCGGCGCCGTTGTCGCCGAGCAGGCAGTGGACTTCGCCGCGCTTCAGGCGCAGCGTGACGCCCGACAGCGCGATCACCTTGCCGAAATACTTGCTGACGTTCTCGAGCGAGAGAATCGTATCGTTGGATGCTGGCGTGGACATGCTTGAACTCCGTTACGATTGCGACACGCGGCGGCGGACGTAGTGGTTGAACAGCACGGCGACGAGCAGCATCACGCCGAGGAACACGCGGAACCAGTCCGAGCTGATGTTCGTGTAGGTGATGCCGATCTGCACGACGCCGAAGATGAGCGCGCCGAACGCCGCGCCGATCACCGACCCGTAGCCGCCCGTGAGCAGCGTGCCGCCGATCACCGCGGCGATGATCGCCTCGAATTCCTTCTGCAGCCCGCGGTCGGCGGCGGCCGAGCCGATGTCGGCGACTTGCAGCACGGCGAACAGGCACGCGCAGAACGCGGTCAGCACGAACAGCGAGATCTTCACGCGGCGCACCGGCACGCCGACGTTCTTCGCCGCGTGCGCGTCGCCGCCCGCGGCGAGGATCCAGTTGCCGTAGCGCGTCTTCGCGAGCACGAACGCGCCGATCGCGGTGACGGCGAACCACCACAGCAGCACCTTCGGCACGCCGGGCACGAGCGGCTCGCCGTTGTCGAGCACCTGGCCGATGCCGACGTGCGCGAGCCAGCGGAACAGGTCGTGGAACGCGACGCCCTGGAACAGGAAATGCGTGATCGGGTCGGCGTGCGCGTAGTCGCCGAGGCCCGACACGATCGTGCGGTCGGCGAACATGATGGAGAGCGCGAGCGTGAGGCCGCGCAGGATGAACAGGAATGCGAGCGTGACGATGAACGACGGCAGCTTCGTGCGCATCACGAGATAGCCGTTCAGCGCGCCGAGCGCCATCGAGCCGGCGAACGCGAACAGGATCGCGAGCCAGATCGGCCAGTGGAAGTAGACGGTCGGGATCGCGACCATCATCCCGGCGAAGCCGATCATCGAGCCGATCGACAGGTCGAACTCGCCCGCGACCATCAGGAGGCACGCGCCGACGGCGAGGATGCCGAGGTAGGCCGCGACCTGCGACCAGTTCATGATCCCGTCGAGATTGAACATCCCGGAGCCGCCCGCGCCGAACGCGAACACCGCGAACACGAGCACGGCGCCGGAAATCGCGGCGAACTCGGGACGATTGAGAAAGCGCTGGAACCACGCTTCGCCGCGCAGCCGCTCGTCGGACGCGGCGCCCGGCTGCGGCTTCTCGTGTGCGTGCGCTGACATGTGCTTGCCGACTACACCCATGATGTCTCCTTGATGCCCGGCGCTCGGCGCGTTCGGCCCCGCGTCGCCGGTAAAGCGCGCGGCGTGCGCCGCGCGTCGTACGAATCGATGCGATGGACGTTAGCGGTACTGGCCCGCGTACTTGAGCACCTTGTCGATGTTCTCCTTCGTGATGAAGCCGGGACCGGACCGGATGTTCTTCGGCCCGTACGACGGTTGCAGCCCGTAAGTGGCGAGCCGCGCCTGGAACTTCGGATTCGCCTCGAGGATCTGGCGGATCTTCGCGGGATCGGTGGTCTTGTTCTGCTTCGCGATCGCGAGCACGGCGACCGGGATGTAGCCCTGCAGGTACGGCTGCTGGTCGATCGCGAACTTGATCGCGCCGCTCTGGATCGCCTTGGCGATGTCGTCCGAGAAATCGAACGTCGCGAAGAAGAGCTTGTTCGCGAGGCCCATCTGCTGGAGCGCCTTCAGCGTCGCCGCGGCGGGCACCGGGCCGAGCGTCAGGATCGCCTGCGTGTCCGGATGGTTGCGCAGGTATGCGCTGACCTTCGACTGGATCTCGGTCGGGTCCTGTCCGGAATCGATCGTCGAGCGCTTGTAGTCGGCGCCGATCGCGTCGGCGAAGCCGCGGCAGCGGTCGAACGACACGCTGTTGGTCGCGATGTGGTTCACGCAGACGAACGTCTTCACGCCCGCCGCCTTCGCCTTTTCGCCCGCCGCGCGGCCCGCGACGTACTCGGGCTGGCCGACGTGCATGATCGCGCCGAGCTGCGCGCTTTGCTCCTCGGTGCCGGAGTTGATCGTCACGAGCGGGATCTTCTTTGCGGTGACTTTCTTGAGCGAATTCTTGAGCACGTCGTAGTCGGCGATCGTCGTGATCACGCCGTCGTAGTCGCGCGCGGCCGATTGCTCGATCAAGCGCGCCATGTCGGCGATGTCGCCGTTCGGCGGGTTGCGGTAGTCGGTCGTGACGTTGAAGTCCTCGTCCGCCTGCTTGATCGCGTTCTTGATCGTGTTCCACCACGAATCGGAATCGGGCGCGTGGCTGATCAGCGCGAACCGGGCGTCCGCCGCCTGGGCTGCCGGGGCCGCGCCGCCCACGCCCGCCGCGACGGCGATCGCGGCGACGCACGCGCGCAGGACGGCCTTGCCAGTGCAAAGTCTCATGTCTCCACCTTTCTCTGTCTGTCGTTTTCGGGCGAACGCAGACCGGCCGCGTTCACGAGCAAGGTTAGGTCAACTCGCCACGGATTGCAAAGAAAATTTTATTTAATCGTGCCATGGAAAATTTGTTCCATTTTGAATCCGGAGTGCCTATACTCGGTGCACGACAAGACTGGGAGCCGGATGCCGTCCGCGGCGCGCGCGATGCGCGAAGCGGCGCCCGCCGGCCGGAACGGACATGGACGACACGACACAACCGGAGACGCCCGCCGTCGACGACCTGCTGCAACGGATCGCCGACGCCTACGACACGCTGCCGCGCCAGCTGAAGAGCATCGCGTCGTACATCGACGAGCACCGCTCGAGCGTGATGATGGACCGCACGAGCGACATCGCCGAGCGCTGCGGCGTGCATCCGTCCGCCGTCGTGCGCTTTGCGCAGCGCTTCGGCTTTTCCGGGTTTTCCGATCTGCAGGCGGTGTTCAAGGACGCGTACACGGGCCAGAACCCGACCGTGCAGAGCTACCAGCAGCGGATCCGCAGCCTGATCGACGGCAAGTCGGGCCCGATGACGGGCGGCGCGGTCGCGCGGCAGTTCGTCGACGCGTCGCGCGCGGGGCTCGACGAGCTCGCGGCGGGCCTCGACGACGACCAGTTCGACGCGGCCGTCACGATGCTCGAGAAGGCGGAGAACATCTATGTGGTCGGCGTGCGCCGCTCGTTTCCGGTCGCGAGCTACATCGTGTATGCGCTGCAGCATACGGCGAAGCGCGTGCACCTCGTGTCGGGGCTCGGCGGCATGTACCGCGAGCAGATCCGCAGCGTGAAGAAGGGCGACGTCGTGATCGCGATCAGCTTCGCGCCGTACGGCAAGGAGACGCAGTACTGCCTGCGCGCCGCGCGCCACAACCATGCGCAGACGCTCGTCATCACCGACAGCCGTCTGTCGCCGCTCGCGCGCGACGCGAGCGCTCATTTGCTCGTGAAGGAGGGGAGCGCGTTCGCGTTCCGTTCGCTGACGAGCACGATCTGCCTGTGCCAGGCGCTCTTCATCGCGCTCGCGTACCGGCTGGAATTGAACGTGGAAGAAGTCAAGGACACTGGAGGATACGATGACTGACGCAGTACCGACGATCGACGTCGCCGTGTTCGGCGCCGGGCGGATCGGCCGCATCCATGCGGGCAATCTCGCGCGCCGGCCCGGCGTGCGCCTGAAGTACGTGATCGACGTGAACCGCGACGCGGCGGCCGCGCTCGCCGCGCAGCACGGCGCGCAGGTCGCCGACGTCGACGGCGCGCTCGGCGACGCGTCGATCGGCGCATCGGTGATCTGCTCGAGCACCGACACGCACGCCGACCTGATCGCCGGCGCCGCGCGCGCGGGCAAGCACGTGTTCTGCGAGAAGCCCGTCGACCTGACGGTCGCGCGGGCGCGCGCGTGCGAGGCGGCCGTCGCGGCGGCGGGCGTCGTCTGCATGATCGGTTTCCAGCGCCGTTTCGATCCGACCTTCGAGGCGGTGAAGCGCCGCATCGACGCGGGCGAGATCGGCGCGCCGGAGATGCTCGTCGTGACGAGCCGCGATCCGGGCGCGCCGCCCGTCGACTACATCAAGCACTCGGGCGGGATCTTCAAGGACATGCTGATCCACGACTTCGACATCTTCCGCTGGATCCTGGACGACGACGCCGACACGCTGCACGCGACGGGCAGCTGCCTCACCGATCCGGCGATCGCGGACGCGGGCGACGTCGATTCGACCGCGGTCACGATCCGCACGAAGCGCGGCCGGCTCTGCCAGATCAACACGACGCGCCGCGCCGCGTACGGCTACGACCAGCGCTTCGAGGTGCTCGGCAGCGCCGGGATGCTGCAGGCGGGCAACGTGCGGCCGACCGAGGTGACGGGCTATTCGGCGCAGGCGGTGTCGACCGATCTGCCCGAGGCGTTCTTCCTCGAGCGCTACCGCGCCGCGTACGCGCGCGAGATCGCGCATTTCTTCGCGGCGGTGACGCGCGGCGAGCCGGTGCGCACGACAGTCGCGGACGGCGTGAAGGCGCTCGAGCTCGCCGAGGCCGCGACGCTGTCGTGGCGCGAAGGGCGCGCTGTGAAGCTCGGCGAGCCGGCGGCCTGAAGGAGCGATGCGATGACAGTCAGCCAAAGCGCCGCTCCCGTGCGGATCGGCATCGCGGGGCTCGGCCGGCTCGGCCGGCGCCATGCGGAAAACCTCGCGCGCCGCGTCGCGGGCGCGGCGCTCGCCGCCGCGTGCAGCCCGGTCGCGGACGAACGCGCGTGGGCGCGCGACGCGCTGAAGGTGCCGCGCGTCTACGAGGACTTCGACGCGCTCGTCGCCGATCCCGAGCTCGACGCGCTGTGGCTCGTCACGCCGTCGGCGCTGCACGCGGACCAGATCGTCGCGGCGCTCGCCGCCGGCAAGCACGTGTTCTGCGAGAAGCCGCTGTCGCTCGATCTCGCCGAGTGCGAGCGGGTGCTGGCCGAGGCGCGCGCGCGGCCGCATCTCGTCGCGACGATCGGCTTCATGCGCCGCTTCGATCCGAGCTACCGCGACGCATACGAGCGCGTCGCGGCGGGCGCGATCGGCCGGCCGTTCCTCGTGCGCTCGCAGACCTGCGACCAGAACGATCCGGAGGGATTCTTCGTGCGCTTCGCGCCGAGCTCGGGCGGCATCTTCCTCGACTGCACGGTGCACGACATCGACGTCGCGCGGTGGCTGCTCGGCGCGCCGCGCGCGCAGCGCGTGTACGCGGCGGGCGCGATCGCGCTGCACGACGGCCTGCGCGCGTGCGGCGACGTCGACAACGGCGTCGCGATCTGCGAGTTCGAGGGCGGCCGGCTCGCGATGTTCTACGCGTCGCGCACGATGGCGCACGGCAACGACACGCACTCGGAGGTGATCGGCACCGCCGGGGCGCTCACGATCGGCCGCAACCCGCGGGCGAACCGCGTCGAGATCCACGACGCGACGGGCATCCGCAACACCTGCACGCCGACGTTCTTCGATCGCTTCGAAGAGGCGTTCCTGATCGAGGCGCAGGCGTTCGTCGCGGCGGTGCGGGGCGACGGCGGCTCGGGCGGCGCGACGCTCGCGGACGCGCTCGAGGCGACGAGGATCGGCCATGCGCTGCGCGAGTCGCTGCAGACCGGACGGGCGGTGGCGCTGTAGTCCGACGCGCGCGTCGGCGAGCGCCGCGCGCGTCGGTGCTTGCTCGTGCGCGGGTGCGCTCGGGAGCGCATGCGGTAGAATCTTGCGTTCCGACAGCGCCGCGACGGCGCGTCATTCGAAGGTCGAAAGCCGATGCTCATTCACAAGGAAGTGGACGCGCGCGGGCTCAATTGCCCGCTGCCGATCCTGCGCGCGAAGAAAGCGCTGGCCGACATGGAAAGCGGCCAGATTCTCAAGGTGCTCGCCACCGATCCCGGCTCGCAGCGCGATTTCGCCGCGTTCGCGAAGCAGACGGGCAACGAGATCGTCGAGTCGTCGACCACGCAGGACAAGACGTTCGTTTTCCTGATGCGCCGCCGCTGACGCGCAAGGCGGCGGTGCCGCGTCGTTCCGATGCCGCGCGGGCGTGCCCGGCGCGGCATTTTTTCATCGCGGGCTTGCCGCGCGAACGCCGCAAACGAACGCGCCGGGCCGACGGCGGCCCGGCGCGTCTGACAATCCTTAAACCACCTGTCATCGCGCACTGCTTATACTGCGCTGTCGGATCTCGTCTGCAGAAACACGCCGTGCGACGCCGCGGCCGTGGACGGGACGTATCGCGAAGGACATGCCCCGTGCGTGTCGTTGCGGCAAACAGGGGAATGTCATGCTGTTCAGATCGGGAACGATTCGGATACCGTTCGAGCCGAACGGCAAGGCGCGCGAGCGGATGCGGCCGATGCAGCGCGTCGAGCTCGATCCCGAGCATGACCGCCATGCGCGTGCCGCGCTGGAGGCCTATGCGGATGCGAGCGCGGTCGACATGCCGTGGCTCGCCGAATGGATGCGCGAAGCGCTCGGCAGTCCGCAGCCGGACCTGACGCGCTGCGCGGCGACCGTCGAGCGCGTGTTCGATCTCGCGCACGCATGGGCGGCCGATCAGCCGGACTATGCGCGCGCCGCTTGGGAGCACGTGCGCGGCCGTCTGCACGAAGCGTTGCAACACGCGCCGCGTGCGATCGCACGCGGCGCACTCGAAACCGATCCGGCCTAGCGGAGCGCTCCCGGCGTGCTCGTCGGGCAAGCAGCTGGCGGCGCGGCGTGCGGTTCGATCACCGTTGACATAATTACGCGGCGATACGCACATTTCTCAGGACGTTTTCATACTACCATCATGAAAACGCCGTTCAGGCGTGCCCCGTTTTTGAGATATGGGGCATCGATCACATAGAATACCGGTTCGCGCGTAGCGCGCCGGACAATCATCACCATTCAGCCGATAATGGCGGGTTATTACGAATCGGGGCTCGTGCGGGCTTGCCCATGGCCGCTCGGCGGACGCGGGAGCCCGAATGGATTTCGTTTTGCGGGGTGCTATGAGAATTGCTGTACTGGATGACGATCAGGCCCAAACGGATTTTGTCAGTCAGACGCTGACTGCCGCAGGCCATACGTGCTATGCGTTCAAGGAAGGCAAGGCGCTGAAGAAGCGCCTGCAGCGCGAGACGTTCGATCTGCTGGTGCTCGACTGGAACGTGCCGGACATGTCCGGCGAGGAAGTCCTGAAGTGGGTGCGGGCGAACCAGGTCGAGCATCGTCTGCCGATCATCTTCATGACGAGCCGCGACGACGAAGCGGGCATCACGCAAATCCTGAACGCGGGCGCCGACGACTACGTCGTGAAGCCCGTGTCCGGCCCGATCCTGCGCGCGCGGATCGGCTCGCTGCTGCGCCGCGCGTATCCCGTCAACGCGGAGTCGTCGATCCGCGAGTTCGACAACTACAAGTTCGACGCGAACCTGAAGCAGGCGTACGTCGGCGACAAGCCGGTGAGCCTCACGCAGAAGGAGTTCGAGCTCGCGCTGCTGCTGTTCCAGCACCTCGACCGGCCGCTGTCGCGCGCGCACATCCTCGATCTCGTCTGGAAACAGGCGACCGACATTCCGTCGCGGACGATGGACACGCACATTTCGATGCTGCGCACGAAGCTCGGCCTGCGTCCGGAGAACGGCTACCGACTCGCGCCGATCTACGGCTACGGCTACCGGCTCGAGCGCGTGATGCAGGGAGACGCCGAGTGAGCGCAAGCGGCATCGTGACGAAGTACGTGCTGACGGCGTGCTGCGCCGCGGCAGTGGCCCTGGCGGCGCAGCACGCCGGCGCGCAGCCGGCGAAGCGCCCGGCCGCGCAGACCGTCGACTACACGACGCGCGGCGGCGACACGCTGTACGACGTCGCGGCCCGCTACCTGCAAGGATCGGACGATTGGCCGCTCGTCGCGCAGCTGAACGACGTGCCGGTGCCGAAGCACCTGCAGCCGGGCATCGTGCTGAAGCTGCCCGCGGCGCGGCTGCGCAAGGAGCGGCTGTCGGCGCGCGTGATCGCCGCGCACGGCACGGTGGAGAGCGCGGGGCGCGGCTCCGCGCAGTTCGCGCCCGTCGCCGTCGACACGACGCTGACGGAAGGCGACCGCCTGCGCACGGGCGCGAACGCGTTCGTCACGCTCGAGCTCACGGACGGCACGCACCTGAGCATGCCGCCCGACAGCCAGATCGATCTCGCGACGCTGCGCCGCACCGTGCTGACGGGCACGCTCGAGCGCGTGATCGATCTGCGGCGCGGCTCGGTCGACAGCGAAGTCACCCATCTGAAGAAAAAGGACGATCGCTTCCAGATCCGTTCGCCGTCGGTCGTCGCCGGCGTGCGCGGCACGCGCTTTCGCGTGAATTACGACAAGGACGGCCATGAGTCGACGACGGTCGAAGTGCTGGACGGCACGGTCGGCGTCGCGCCGAGCGTGAAGCGCACGACCGACACGCTCGTCCACGCGAACTTCGGCAACGTGTCGAGCGCGAGCGGCGTGGTCGGCAGCCCGATCGCGCTCCTGGGCGCGCCGCAGCTCGCCGATCCGGCGAAGGTGCAGGACGAGCCGCAGGTGGCGTTCGATCTCGTGCCGCTGGGCGGCGCGCAGAGCTACCACGTGCAGATCGCGCGCGACGCGGGCCTGTACGATCTCTTCAAGGAATTGCGCGTGAATGCGCCGCACGCCGCGTTTGCGGACGTGCCGGACGGCACCTATTTCGTCCGGATCTCGGCCGTCGATTCGCACGGCCTCGAAGGCCAGCCGCGCATCTACGCGTTCGAGCGCCGACGCTTCGGGATCGACGCGTCCGCTGCGCCCGCCGACGGCGGATACGCGTTCCGCTGGTCGACGACGGACGGCGGCGCGGCGGGCGGCGCGACGCGCTTCCGCTTCGTGCTGTCGGGGGCGAAGGACCTGAGCAATCCGATCGTCGACCAGGTCGACGTGCAGGGCGGGCGCATCGTCGTATCGAACCTGAAGCCTGGCGACTACTACTGGTCCGTGATCGCGGAGCGCTTCGAAGGCGGCCGTTTCTACGAGAAGGCCAGCGCGGTCAACGCGTTCACGATCGCGCGTTGATGGGCGGCGGATGAGATTCGACCGCACGCAACGGCGGCGGCTGCTTGGCCGCCGCTTTCTCGTCGAGTGGATCGCGATCGGCTGTCTCGGGATCGCGGTGATCCTCGGGGGCGTCGCGGGCCGGATGACGGCGAGCGTCGACCGGATCATCTACGACCGCTTGCTGACGCTGCGCAAGCTGCCGATCGAGCCGAACATCGTGATCGTCGAGATCGACAACCGCAGTCTCGACACGCTCGGCCGCTGGCCGTGGCAGCGCAGCGTCCATGCGGAATTCCTCGACGCGCTCGCGAAAACGCAGCCGGCCGCCGTCGTCTACGACGTGCTGTTCACCGAGCCGTCCGCCGACGACAAGGCGTTGGCGAAGTCGCTCGATCTCGTGCCGACGTTCCTGCCCGTGCTGCTGAGCCCCGAGGAGGGCGACGGCACGCGCACCGTCAATCCGCCCGTGCCGGTGCTCGCGCAGCACGTCGCGGGCGCGGGCCACATCAATCTGGAAGTCGACCCGGACGGTATCGTGCGCAGCGTCGCGCTCTTCGAGAGCGACGGCCGGCACCGCTGGCCGCAACTGATGGTGCCCGTGTTCCACGCGCTCGAGAACGGCCAGCTGAAGCTCGCGCAGCCCGCGCCCGTCGCGCGGCGCGCGCACGACATCGCACGGGACGACAACGGCGAATCCCGCTATTTCATTCCGTTCAGCCGCGCGTCGCAGAACTATCCGGCGATCTCGTTCGTCGACGTGCTCGCGGGCCGCGTGGACCCCGAGCAGCTCCGCGGGAAGATCGTGATCGTCGGCGCAACCGCGTCGGGACTCTACGACCGCTTCGCGACGCCGATCTCGGGCGAGTTCGGTCCGCTGCCGGGCGTCTACATCCATGCAAGCGTGCTCGATACGCTGATGACGGGGCGCGCGATCTCGCCCGTGTCCGGCTGGCTCGTGTTCAGCGCGTCGCTGCTGCCGCTCGTCGTTCTGCTCGCCGGCTTCCTGATGCTGTCGCCGTGGCGCTCGCTGCTCCTCACGCTGAGCCTCGCGGCGCTCGCGGTCGCGTCGAGCACGGCGCTCCTCTACGAGGCGAGGCTGTGGCTGTCGCCCGCGCCGGCGATCTTCGGGCTGATCGCGGTCTACCCGATCTGGAACTGGCGGCGCCTCGAGATGACGATGTCGTACCTGCGCCACGAGCTGCAGCGTCTTGCCGACGAGCCGCATCTGCTGCCCGAGGCGCCGCGCGAGCGGGGCGAATTCGGCGGCGACGTGCTCGAGCGGCAGATGGCGCTGATGGCGCAGGCCGCGCAGCGCGTGCAGGACATGAAGCGCTTCGTCTGGGACAGCCTCGACAGCATGCCGGAGCCCGTCGTCGTCACCGATCTCGCGGGTACCGTGCTGATCGCGAACCACGCGGCGAAGCGCTATTGCGCGCGGCTCAACGCGCCGGCGCCGGAAGGGCGGCCGCTGCGCGTCGCGTTCGGCGAGCTGGCGTTTACGAAGACGGTCGACGGCAACGCCGAGCAGGACCTCGACATCCGCACGCACTGGCCCGCCGCGCTCGACCCGACGCTCGACTACGAGAACGACGTGATGGAGCGCGGCATCGAAGTCCGCGACCTGAGCGGGCTCGATCATCTGCTACGCTACGCGCCGTGCACGAACGCGCAGGGCCACGTGACGGGCTGGATCGCGAGCCTCGTCGACGTGACCGCGCTGCACGCGGCCGAGCGGCAGCGCGAGGAAGCGCTGCACCTGCTGTCGCACGACATGCGCTCGCCGCAGTCGTCGATCCTCGCGCTCGTCGAGATCGAGCGGCAGCGGGCCGAATCCGATCACGCGCGCGGGCTGCTCGCGCGGATCGAGCGCTACGCGCAGCGCGCGCTGATGCTCGCCGACGAGTTCGTGCAGCTCGCGCGCGCCGAGTCGCAGACGTACCAGCTCGAAGCGGTGAGCTTCACCGACCTGCTGATCGACGCGAGCGACGAGGTCTGGCCGCAGGCGCAGGCGAAGCGGATCCGCATCGACACGTCGCTCGGCGACGAGCCGTGCTGGGTCGGCGCCGACCGCTCGCTGATGACCCGCGCGCTCGTGAACCTGTTGAACAATGCGGTCAAATACAGTCCGACGGATACGGTGATCACGTGTACGCTATCGGTCGAGCCGGACACGAAGCGCCTGCGCTGCACGATCCGCGACCAGGGCTACGGCATTTCGCTCGAGGATCAGCGGCACCTGTTCGAGCGCTTCAAGCGGTTTCACACGAGCGAGCGGCCGGAAGTCGCCGGGTCCGGGCTCGGGATGGCGTTCGTCAAGACCGTCGTCGTGCGGCATGGCGGCGGCATCGGCGTCGACAGCACGCCGGGCGTCGGCACGGCGATCACCGTGTCGCTGCCGACGCTCGACGAGCCGCCGGCGTGACGCCGGCGCGATTCGACGCCCGGCGCGGGTGGGGCCCGCGCACGGGCGAATGGCTAGGACGGGGGCGAACAGCGATATGGGAGAAGCTATGAAGATCTTGTGGGCGGGGGCGGCGCTGGCGGGCGCGTTGTTGTCCGGATGCGCGTCGGTGACGACAGGCGTCAGCGCATCGGCGGCGCCGGGCGCGCTCGCGGGCACGCGGACATACGATTTCGCGCGGACGGCCGCGCAGGCCGATAACGCAGACTACCGGCAAGTGGAAACGCTCGTGCGCCGCGAGCTCGCGCAGCGCGGCTTCGACGAAGCGGCCGACGCGCAGGCCCGCTATCGCGTGACGATCGCCTATGCGACGCAGCCGGCGTCCGTCGCGCTGACGATGCCGGGCTGCGGCGGCGCGCAGCAACCGGCGTGCGTCGTGGTCGACGGGCCGGCGCCGTTCGCGCTGCCGTTCGCGGGCACGGTCTACCGGCACGTGCTGACGTTGCGTTTCGTCGAGCGCAGCAGCGGCGCCGAGGCGTATCGCGTGTCGGCGGCCGTGCAGGACCGGCGTCCCGACGCGCTGCGGGCGGCGCCCGCGCTCGTGCGCAGCGCGCTCGCGCGCGTGCCGTACACGGACGGGAAGGGCTGGCTGGTCGAAACGAAGAAGAGCGACGCGGACGCGATGCCGGGCGTCGTATCGGTGAAGCCCGCCCGCTCGAACTGAGCGGGGGCGGGCGGCGGTGCGCGGCGCGGCAGGAGTGGACATGGCCGCCCGCTGCGCCTGACTGGGGGTTACGACGGCTGTGTTTCGCTGCGCGAGCGCAGATACGCTTCGAACTCGGTCTTTACTTCGGGATGGCGCAGCGCGAATTCGACCGTCGCCTTCAGATAGCCGAGCTTGCTGCCGCAGTCGAAGCGGGTGCCGCGATACTTGTACGCGAGCACCTGCTCGTCGGCGAGGAGCGCCTGGATCGCGTCCGTCAGTTGCAGCTCGCCGCCCGCGCCGGGCTTCAACGCGCGCAGGTGATCGAAGATCCGCGGCTTCAGCACGTAGCGGCCGACGACGCCGAGGTTCGACGGCGCGACTTCGGGCGCGGGCTTCTCGACGATCGCGGACATCTTGATGATCGAGTCTTCCCACTCCTTGCCGTCGACGATCCCGTAGGACTTCGTGTCCTCGGGCGGAATCTCTTCGACGCCGATCACCGAGCTGTGATAGTGGTCGAACACGTCGACCATCTGCTTCATCACGGGCGGGTCGCCGTCGAGCAGATCGTCCGCGAGGATCACGGCGAACGGGTTGTCCGCGACGAGCTTCTCCGCGCACAGCACCGCGTGGCCGAGGCCGAGCGCTTCCGGCTGGCGCACGTAGAAGCAATCGACGTGGCTCGGCTTGATGTTGCGCACGAGATCGAGCAGCTTTTCCTTGCCGCGCGCTTCGAGCTCCGCCTCGACTTCATACGACTTGTCGAAATGATCCTCGATTGCGCGCTTGCTGCGGCCCGTCACGAAGATCATTTCGGTGATGCCCGCTGCAATCGCTTCTTCCACCGCATACTGGATCAACGGTTTGTCGACGACCGGCAGCATTTCCTTCGGACTCGCCTTCGTGGCGGGCAGGAACCGCGTGCCCAAGCCCGCGACCGGGAAAACCGCCTTGGTGACTTTCAGCATGATTGAACCCTTGTTCCTCGTATTGATTCGGCCGAATCAAATGGTGATTGCAGCATTATAGTGAACGCAAGATTCCTTACGGATTGTTACGCCGGCAGCCGGGCAAGCTGCGCACTCAGTTTCGTCAACATATTCTGAAACTCTGCGAGCCGCTTTTGCTCTTGTTCAACCACGGCGGGCGGCGCCTTCGCGACGAACGCCTCGTTGCCGAGCTTCGCGTTGCACTTCACGACTTCGCCTTCGAGGCGCGCAATCTCCTTTGACAGGCGCTCGCGCTCCGCCGCGACGTCGATCTCGACCTTCAGCACCAGCTTGTTGTCGCCGACGATCGCGATCGGCGCGCCGTGCGCTTCTCCATCGAGCGCCGCTTCGTCCGCGAGGACGCGCACTTCGGACAGGCGCGCGAGCGCCTGGACGTACGGCGCGAACGCTTGCAGCTTCGCGGCGTCGCCGGCTGCGAGAAGCGGCACCTTGGTCGCGGGAGACAGATTCATCTCGCCGCGGAGATTACGGCATGCATCGACCACTGTCTTCAGTTCGGCCGCCCACTGTTCGGAGGCCTCGTCGAGCTTCTTCGGATCGGCGATCGGATACGCCTGCGTCATCAGCGACGCTTCGCCTTCCGCCTTGCCCGCCGGATAGCGGCCGGCGAGCGGCGCGACCTTCTGCCACAGCGCCTCGGTGATGAACGGGATGACCGGATGCGCGAGACGCAGCACCGTCTCGAGCACGCGCAGCAGCGTGCGGCGCGTCGCGCGCTGCTGCTCGGGCGTGCCGTTCTGGATCTGCACTTTCGCGAGTTCGAGGTACCAGTCGCAGTACTCGTCCCAGACGAACTTGTAGATCGCGTTCGCGATGTTGTCGAAGCGGTAGTCGGTGAAGCCCTTCGCGATGTCCGCCTCGACGCGCTGCAGGAGCGACACGATCCAGCGGTCCGCGGCCGAGAAGTCGAGATATCCGCCCGGGCCGCAGTCGGCGGCGCCGCACGACTGCGGCTTGTCGAAGCCGCAGTCGTGACCCTCGCAGTTCATCAGCACGAAGCGGGTCGCGTTCCACAGCTTGTTGCAGAAGTTGCGGTAGCCTTCGCAGCGCGCGAGGTCGAAGTTCACGTTGCGGCCGAGCGTCGCCATCGACGCCATCGTGAAGCGCAGCGCGTCGGTGCCGAACGCCGGGATGCCGTCGGGGAATTCCTTGCGCGTCTTCTTCTCGATCGTCGCGGCCTGCTTCGGATTCATCAGGCCCGTCGTGCGCTTCGCGACGAGCGCGTCGAGACCGATGCCGTCGACGATGTCGATCGGGTCGAGCGTGTTGCCCTTGCTCTTCGACATCTTCTGGCCTTCGGCGTCGCGCACGAGGCCGTGCACGTAGACCGTCTCGAACGGCACCTTGTTCGTGAAGTGCGTCGTCATCATCACCATCCGGGCGACCCAGAAGAAGATGATGTCGAAGCCCGTCACGAGCACCGACGATGGCAGGAAGTGCCTGAGCTCGGGCGTGTCGTTCGGCCAGCCGAGCGACGAGAACGGCACGAGCGCCGACGAGAACCACGTGTCGAGCACGTCCTCGTCGCGCCTGAGCGGACCCGTGTCGCCGTTCGCGGCGGCCTGCGCGCGCGCTTCCTCTTCGCTGCGCGCGACATACACGTCGCCGTTCTCGCCGTACCACGCGGGGATCTGATGGCCCCACCAGAGCTGGCGCGAGATGCACCAGTCCTGGATGTTCTCGAGCCATTGGTAATAGGTGGTCGTCCAGTTTTCCGGCACGAACTTGATCTGGCCGCTGCGCACGACGTCGAGCGACACCTCGGTGATCGACTTGCCCGGATGGAACGTGCCTTCCGGCGCGGGCTTCGTCATCGCGACGAACCACTGATCGGTGAGCATCGGCTCGATCACGACGCCGGTGCGGTCGCCGCGCGGCACCATCAGCTTGTGCGGCTTCACCGATTCGAGGAGGCCGAGCGCGTCGAGCTCGTCGACGATCGCGCGGCGCGCGTCGAAGCGGTCGAGGCCGCGGTACGGCTCGGGCGCGTTGTCGTTGATCTTCGCGTCGAGCGTCAGGATCTCGATCGGCTCGAGCTTGTGGCGCAGGCCGACCTGGTAGTCGTTGAAGTCATGCGCGGGCGTGACCTTCACGACGCCCGTGCCAAATTCGCGGTCGACGTAATCGTCGGCGATCACCGGAATCTCGCGGTCGCAAAGCGGCAGCTTCACGTGCCGGCCGATCAGGTGCCTGTAGCGCTCGTCTTCCGGATGAACCATCACCGCGACGTCGCCGAGCATCGTCTCGGGACGCGTCGTCGCGACGGTCAGGTGGCCCGAGCCGTCGTCGAGCGGATACTTGATGTGCCACAGATGGCCGTTTTCCTCTTCGCTCGCGACCTCGAGGTCGGACACCGCGGTGAGGAGCACGGGATCCCAGTTGACGAGGCGCTTGCCGCGATAGATGAGGCCCTGTTCATAGAGGCGCACGAACACTTCGCGCACGACGCCCGACATCTTGTCGTTCATCGTGAAGTACTCGCGCGACCAGTCGGGCGACGCGCCGAGCCGGCGGATCTGGCCGGTGATCGTCGAGCCCGACTTTTCCTTCCATTCCCATACGCGCTCGACGAATTTCTCGCGGCCGAGTTCGTGCCGCGACACGCCTTGCGCATCGAGCTGGCGCTCGACGACGATCTGCGTCGCGATGCCCGCGTGGTCGGTGCCGGGCAGCCACAGCGTGTTGTGGCCGAGCATCCGGTGGTAGCGCACGAGCCCGTCCATGATCGTCTGATTGAACGCGTGGCCCATGTGCAGCGTGCCCGTCACGTTCGGGGGCGGCAACTGGATCGAGAAGTCAGGCCGGCTCGGGTCGAGCGCGGGAGTGGCATGGCCGCGCTTTTCCCATTCCGGCCCCCATTGGGATTCGATGGTCTGGGGCTCGAAACTCTTCGCAAGCGTGGTGTCGCTCATGGTAGGAAATTCGCCGAAAGATGGGGTGATTGATGCGGAAACCGTCAATTATAAATGGATGCGCATCCGCTGGGCGGCGCAGGCCGCGCGCGATTTATAATGTCCGGTCTGCGTCCACCCGCTCGACCGCCTTCTCTCCATGCCCGATCTGCTCGCCAACCTGAACCCCGAACAACTCGCCGCCGTCACGTTGCCGAACGAGCCGGCGCTGATCCTCGCCGGGGCGGGCAGCGGCAAGACCCGCGTGCTCATCACGCGGATCGCGTGGCTGATCCAGCACGGCTACGCGTCGCCCGCGACGGTGCTCGCCGTCACGTTCACGAACAAGGCCGCGCGCGAGATGATGGCGCGCCTGTCCGCGATGATGCCGATCGACACGCGCGGCATGTGGATCGGCACGTTCCACGGCCTCTGCAACCGGATGCTGCGCGCGCACCATCGCGACGCGGGCCTGCCGCAGACGTTCCAGATCCTCGACACGGCCGACCAGCTCTCCGCGATCAAGCGGCTGATGAAGGCGGCGAACGTCGACGACGAGAAATATCCGCCGAAGAACGTCCAGTACTTCATCAACAACGCGAAGGAGCAGGGGCTGCGTCCCGACAAGGTCGACGCGACCGACAGCTTCAACCGCAAGTTCGTCGAGCTGTACCAGGCGTACGACCAGCAATGCCAGCGCGAGGGCGTGGTCGATTTCCCCGAGCTGCTGCTGCGCTGCTACGAGCTGCTCGCGCACAATCCGCCGCTGCGCGCGCACTATCAGGCGCGCTTCAAGCACATCCTCGTCGACGAGTTCCAGGACACGAACAAGCTGCAGTACGCGTGGCTGAAGCTCCTCGCGGGCGGCCACAACGCGATCTTCGCGGTCGGCGACGACGACCAGTCGATCTACGCATTCCGCGGCGCGAACGTCGGCAACATGCGCGACTTCGAGAACGAATTCCGCGTGCGCAACCTGATCAAGCTCGAGCAGAACTACCGGTCGCACGGCAACATTCTCGACGCGGCGAATCATCTGATCGCGAACAACGCGCACCGGCTCGGCAAGAACCTGCGCACCGACGCGGGCCACGGCGAGCCGGTGCGCGTCTACGAGGCGGCGACCGACGCGCAGGAAGCGGCGTGGATCGTCGAGGAGATCCGCTCGCTCGTGAATACGGGCCTCGCGCGCAGCGAGGTCGCGGTGCTGTACCGGAGCAACGCGCAGTCGCGCTCGATCGAGCACACGCTGATGACGGCGGGCATCCCGTACCGCGTGTACGGCGGCCTGCGCTTCTTCGAGCGGCAGGAAGTGAAGCACGCGCTCGCGTATCTGCGCCTCATCGACAATCCGAGCGACGACACCGCGTTCGCGCGCGTCGTCAACTTCCCGACGCGCGGGATCGGCGCGCGTTCGATCGAGCAGCTTGCCGACGCCGCGCGCCTGTACGACTGCTCGATGGCGGCCGCGATTCCGTACGTGACGGGCAAGGCGGGCACGAGCCTCGGCGCGTTCGCGAACCTGATCGCGAAGATGCGCGCGGAAACGGCGCAGATGAGCCTGCCCGAGACGGTCGAGCACGTCGTGCGCGCAAGCGGCCTCGCGGAGTTCTACCAGGGCGAGCGCGAAGGGCAGGATCGCCTCGAGAACTTGCAGGAATTGGTGAACGCGGCCACCGCGTTCGTCTCCGAGGAAGGTTACGGGCTCGACACGCCCGCGCGGTCGATTCCGCTGCATGCGCGCGCGAGCGCGGCGCCCGAGCTCGCCGCGGGCGACGCCGATCCGGCCGATGCGGTGCTCGCGCCCGCGAACCTCGCCGATCCCGCGCAGAACCCCGACGCGATGACGCCGCTCGCGGGCTTTTTGTCGCATGCGTCGCTCGAGGCGGGCGACAACCAGGCGCAGGCGGGCCAGGACGCGGTGCAGCTGATGACGGTCCACGCGGCGAAGGGGCTCGAGTTCACCGCGGTGTTCATCACCGGGCTCGAGGAAGGCCTGTTCCCGCACGAGAACAGCGCGGTCGAATCCGACGGCCTCGAGGAAGAGCGCCGGCTGATGTACGTCGCGATCACGCGGGCGAAGGAGCGGCTCTACCTGTCGTTCGCGCAGAGCCGGATGCTGCACGGCCAGACCCGCTACAACATCCGCTCGCGCTTCTTCGACGAGCTGCCGCAGCACGTGCTCAAGTGGCTGACGCCGAAGGTCGAGGCGGGCGCCCGCTGGGGCGGCCGCTCGGACAACGCAGGCTGGGGCCGCGACTGGTTCGCGCGGCCGGGCGGCGCGCGCGACAGCGTCGTCGACGCGGCGGTGTCCGCGCCGCTGCCCGCGTTCGCGAACCAGCAGCGCGAGGCCGAAAACGGCTTCCGGATCGGCCAGCAGGTGTTTCACACGAAGTTCGGCGAAGGCACGGTGACCGCGCTCGAAGGCAGCGGCGCCGACGCAAAGGCGCAAGTCAAATTCAAGCGGCACGGCGAGAAGTGGCTCGCGCTCGCGGTCGCGAAACTGCAGGCGGTCGAATGAATCGGCAGACGTTTTCGAACCGGCCGCTCGGCATCCTCGCCGCGTTGCCGGAGGAGTTGGGCGACCTCGTCGCCGCGATGCGCGGCGACGGCCGCGTCGACACGGTCACGCTCGGCCAGCGCGATTACCACGTCGGCGTCGCGTACGGCGTGCCGTGCGTCGTCACGCTCGCGCGGATCGGCAAGGTCGCGGCCGCCGCGACGGCGAGCGCGCTCATTCATCGCTTCGACGTGCGCGCGGTCGTGTTCACGGGCGTCGCGGGCGGCGTCGCGAGCGACGTGAGCGTCGGCGACGTCGTCGTCGCCGACACGCTGCTGCAGCACGATCTCGACGCGTCGCCGCTCTTTCCGCGCTTCGAGGTGCCGCTCCTCGGCGTCACGCGCTTCGCCGCCGACGCCGCGCTCGCCGCGCAGTTGAAGGTCGCCTGCGCGCGCTTCGTCGAGGACGAGGGCGATGCGCTGAACCTGCGCTTCCGGCTGCGCGGCGCGCGCGTGCGCGAAGGGCTCATCGTCAGCGGCGATCGCTTCGTGTCGAGCGAGCGCGAAGTGACCGCGCTGCGCGACGCGTTGCCGGATGCGCTCGCGGTCGAGATGGAAGGCGCGGCGCTCGCGCAGGTGTGCCACGAGTACGGCGTGCCGTGCGCGATCGTCCGGACGATTTCCGATACCGCCGACGATCACGCGAGCGCGTCGTTCACGACGTTCCTGACCGACATCGCCGGTGCGTATTCGTCGGGCATTCTGAAGCGATTTCTCGCCGCGCACGCGAAGGCGGCTTGATTCGATAGCGGGTCGGGCGGCGCGCCGCCGCGGACCGCGCCGGGTGACGGCGGTTCGATGCGCGGCGTGGGCCGGACCGGTCGGTTCGGCGGCGGCGCGCGCCATTTCTCTTGACCGGAACCAGCCGGTATCTACGGCCGCCGCGATGCGGCGTTCGCCGCGCGCACGGCACGCACCGCACCGCGCCGCGCTACGTGCAGATCGACATCGATTCATCGGCGGTCGACGCGGACGACGCGCCGGCGACGGCCCCGAATCCGGTCCCGCCCGTGCATCCGCGCACCGATCGCTTTTGTCTCAGGCGGATCCCCGGATTGCGCCGCCCCCTCAAGCAGCCCGCTTGCCGAGCGCCTTCTTGCTCTCGACGTTCGGCAGGAACACCGTCAGCACGCCGATCAGCGGCAGGAACGAACAGATCTTGTAGACGAACGCGATGCTCGTCGCGTCGGCGAGCTGGCCGAGCACCGCCGCGCCGACGCCGCCGAGGCCGAACGACAGGCCGAAAAAGAGGCCCGCGACCGTCCCGACCTTGCCCGGAATCAGCTCCTGTCCATAGACGATGATCGCCGCGAACGCCGACGCGAGCACGACGCCGATCACGACGGTCAGCACCGTGGTCCAGAACAGGTTGGCGTACGGCAGCATCAGCGTGAACGGCGCGACGCCCAGGATCGACGTCCAGATCACGTACTTGCGCCCGATCCGGTCGCCGACCGGCCCGCCGATGATCGTGCCCGCCGCGACGGCCGCGAGGAACACGAACAAGTGGATCTGCGCGGCCTGCACCGACAGATGGAATTTGTCGATCAGATAGAACGTGAAATAGCTGTTGATGCTGGCGAGATAGAAATACTTCGAGAACACGAGCATCACGAGCACGCCGACGGCGAGCATGACCTGCCGCCGCGACAGCGTCGGGTGCGCCGTATGCGCGGCCTTCTTCTTCGCGGCCGGATGGCGCTGGTACCAGCGGCCGATCTGCACGAGCACGAAGATCGCGACGAGCGCCGCGACCGAGAACCACGCGATGCTGCGCTGGCCGTGCGGGATCACGATGAGCGCGGCGAGCAGCGGCCCGAGCGACGAGCCGGCGTTGCCGCCGACCTGGAACAGCGACTGCGCGAGCCCGTGCTGGCCGCCCGACGCCATCCGCGCGACGCGCGACGATTCCGGGTGGAACACCGACGAGCCGCAGCCGACGAGCGCCGCGGCGACGAGCAGGAGCGGGAACGACGGCGCGAACGACATCAGCAGCAGGCCCGCGAGCGTGAAGCCCATGCCGATGGGCAGCGAGTACGGCTGCGGGCGCTTGTCCGTGTAGAGCCCGATCACGGGCTGCAGCAGCGACGCGGTGATCTGGTAGGTCAGCGTGATGAGGCCGATCTGCGCGAACGACAGTGCGAACGCCGATTTCAGCATCGGATAGATCGCGAGGATCAACGACTGGATCATGTCGTTGAGCAAATGCGAGAAGCTGATCGCGCCGAGCACCGGATAGACGGTGCGCGAGACGGCGGCGGCCGGCGCGGACGGCGTGGTGGGGCGGGCAACGGACGGACGGTTGTCGAGGCTGGTTTCCATAGGAATGCGAGTGTCTCGGAAGGGGCGCTGCGTGCTCGAAAGGGCACGGCGCGTGTTTTTTCTTTGATGCGTCAACGGAGTCTAATGTGGCTCATCGGCAATGTCCGGCCAACTTTTGTCGCAAATCGGACAATTCTGCGTGCGACTGTTGCGCGCTTTTGCGCGCCGGCCCGCGTGTTTAGCGTTTGCGCCGTTGCCGGCCGGGCGCCGCGCGCGAGACGAGGGGTTTTACCCCACTCAAGAAAAAAAAGCGTCTGCCGTAGATCCCGGCAAGGCGTATCGCGCGAGCGCCGACGGTCACGCCGAAACCGCCTTTTCGGCCGCAGCACAAGAACGGGGATCCATCGATGAAAGGAGTATCGCTGCACGGCAAGCACTTCCTGCCCGACGACTCGACGGGGAGCCAGGCGCGCGCGCCCAGGCCCGGCAAGTCGCGCCGAGGGCGCCGCGCGTGGTCGGTGAAGACGACGCTGCGCGCCGCGTTCGCCGTGCTGCTCGTGGGCACGCTCGCCGTCGGCCTGTTCTCGCTCGCGCAGATCAGCCGGCTCAACAGCTCGATCAAGTCGGTCTACGAGCAGGGGCACGTCGCGAGCCGCGCGGCCGAGGAAGTGCGCGCGTCGGTGCTGCGCGCGAGCCGGGCGCAGAAGATGCTGATCACCGCGACGACCGCGAAGGAGCGCGACGACCTCGGCGCGGACATCGACAAAGGGCTCGCGGCGATCGGCGCCGAGCTCGCGACGCTGCAGCGGCATGCGGACGGCGCGGCCGACGACGCCGCGCGGCTCAACGCGTTCAGCGCGGCCGTCGCCGCGTGGAGCGGGCATCTGCGCGATTTCGTGAAGCTCGTGCGCGAGCAGCCGCTCGATCTGTCGCAGATGAGCTGGCAGGTCGGCTCGCAGGACGTGTCGCTGCTCGTCGAGACGGGCAAGCTCGAGAAGCGCGTCGACGGGCTCGTCGACGCGCGCGGCGACGCGTCGAAGGCGACGCTCGACGCATCGGGCGCGATCTACCGCGAATCGTTCGCGATGCTCGCCGCGATGACGGCCGCGCTCGTCGTGCTCGCGTTCGTGATCGCCGCGTGGGTCGTGCGGCGGCTCGGCGCGCAGCTGGGCGGCGAGCCCGCGTATGCGAAGGAGATCGCGGTCAGCATCTCGCGCGGCGATCTGTCGAACGCGATCCGGCTCGACCGCCGCGACCACGACAGCATGCTGCACGCGCTGCGCGACATGCAGGAGGGGTTGGCCGGCACCGTGCGGGAGATCTCGGCGAGCGCCGAGGCGATCGCGTCCGCCGCGGGCGAGATCGCGATGGGCAACCTCGATCTGTCGCAGCGCACCGAGCAGCAGGCGGTCGCGCTCGAACGGACCGCGACGAGCGTGGGAGCGCTGACGTCGACCGTCCATCAGAATGCGGAAAACGCGCGCCAGGCGAGCACGCTCGCGGCGAACGCGTCGTCGGTCGCCGAAGCGGGCGGCACGGTCGTCGGCCGCGTGGTCACGACGATGAACGAGATCGACGAGAGCGCGAAGAGCATCCGCGACATCATCGGCGTGATCGAGAGCATCGCGTTCCAGACCAACATCCTCGCGCTGAACGCGGCCGTCGAGGCGGCGCGCGCGGGCGAGGAAGGGCGGGGGTTCTCGGTCGTCGCGAGCGAGGTGCGCTCGCTCGCGCAGCGCTCGGCGACGGCCGCGAAGGAGATCAAGGCGCTGATCGGCGCGTCGGTCGAGCGAGTGGCGAACGGCGCGGTGCTCGCGCAGGACGCCGGGCGCACGATGGACGAAGTCGTGCGCGCGGTGAAGCGCGTGACCGACATCATGGGCGAGATCTCGGCCGCGTCGAACGAGCAGAGCTCGGGCATCGACGCGATCGAGCGCGCCGTCACGCAGATGGATGCGGGCACGCAGCAGAACGCGGCGCTCGTCGAGGAGGCGGCCGCGGCCGCGCGCTCGCTCGACGAGCAGGCGCAGATGCTGAAGGCGATGGTCGGGCGCTTTCATTTGCCCGCGCACGCGGTGGGTTGAGCGGGCGCGCGTCGGCTCGCTGTCGCGCCGCGTGTCGCGCCTGCGTCGCATCGCATCGCGGCGCGGCGGACAGGCCGAGATGCGCTGACGGCCCTGGCCGCGAACACGGCGTTCGACGTCGAGGCATGTGCCGCGAGGCGGCGGGCGGCGCCGGAGCAAGCCGCTGGCTCCGCTCGCGCTCTATCGGGCCGTGTCGTGCCCCTCGGTGACGAAGCGCCCGCCGCTGCCGGGCGCCGTATCTTTCCGCCGCGGCTTGCCGGCAAGCGCCCCTGAAGCAAGACGGCCGGCGCGCAATCGCGCACCGGCCGTCTTCCCACGCCGCGCGCCGTTTCGCGCGGCCACCTCGAGTTCGAATCGCGGCCTACGGCCTACGGCCTACGGCCTACGACTTGCGATTGCCGCCGTCGTCCGGCTCGACGATCACCGTGCACGTCGTGCCAGCCGACAGCACGAGATCCTTCGGCACCTCGTCGATATGGATGCGCACCGGCACGCGCTGCGCGAGCCGCACCCAGTTGAACGTCGGGTTCACGTCGGCGACGAGGTCGCGGCTCTGCGGATTGTCGCGGTCGTAGATGCCGCGCGAGATGCTCTCGACGTGGCCCTTCAGCACGCCGCCGCTCATGAGCCGCATCTGCGCCTTCGCGCCGATCTTCACGCGCGGCAGCTTGGTTTCCTCGAAGTAGCCGTAGACCCAGAACGAGTGGCTGTCGACGATCGCGAGCTTCGCCTGGCCGGCCGTCGCATAGTCGCCCTTGAACACGCTCAGGTTCGTGATGTAGCCGTCGACCGGCGCGACGACGCGCGTGCGCTCGAGATTGAGCTTCGCGGCGTCGAGCGCGGCGATCGCCTGCTGGTACTGCGCCTCGGCGCTCGACGCGGTCTGCACCGAGTTCTCGCGGTTTTCCTTCGACACGACGAGCGCGTCGAGGTCCGCGCGGCGCGCGGCGTCGGCGCGGCGCATCTGCAGCTCGGCGCGGCGGGCGGCGACGGCCGCCTGCGCCTGCTCGATCGCGATCTGGTAGTGCGACGGGTCGATCTGCATCACGAGGTCGCCTTTCTTCACGAACTGGTTGTCGCGCACCGGCAGCTCGACGACCGCGCCCGACACGTCCGGCGCGACGTTGACGATCTCCGCGCGCACGCGGCCGTCGCGGGTCCAGGGCTCGTCCATGTAATGGACCCACAGCGTGCGCCCGATCAGGATCGCGACGATCAGGATGGCGGCTGTCGCGACGAAGCCGAAGAGTTTTCGCAAGAGCATGGTTCGATTCATTTCAACGGTAGACGGCGAGACTGAGTCCGCCGCAAATGCAGACGAGGAGGCTCGCCCGGAACAGCGACGGGTGCCAGACGACGCGGTAGAGCCCCGTGTAAGCAAGCAGGCGGTCGATCAGCCAGGTCGCGAACGCGCCGATGACGAACATCAGCACGACGGTCGGCACGTATGCGTCGAGGATGGCGAGGTCGCGCGGCATCATGATGGAGCTCCTTCTTGAGCGGGCGGCACACGCTCGCCATTGAGCGCGGCGAGCGGCGATTCGGGATCGAGCAGCGCGGTGCGCACGAAATGCAGGTGCGACAGGATCCGCTGCAACTGGTGGCGCGCTTCGCGCGGCGGCGCGAACGTGACGAGCGCCTGCCGGGTCGCCGCGATCGCTTCGACCGCGGCCGCGAGCGCCGCGTCGAAGCGCGCGGGCGTCGGCTTGCCGAACAGCGCGGCGAGCGCGTCGCGCGCCGACTCGATCGCGCGCCGCCACGGCATCGTCGCCGCGTAGCGCGGATCGTGCGGCAGCGTCGCGAGCTCGTGGCGCAGGTCGATCACCGCGTTGCCGGTCTCGAGCACCGCGAACATCCAGCGCAGCGCATCGCGCTGCGCGTCGGGCTGGTCGGCCGACAGCGTGTGCGCCTGGAACATCAGGTCGCGCGCGCCGCTTTCGAATCGCGTGCGCAGGCCCGCGAGGCGCGCATGGCACGCGGCGACCGCCTGATGGCGCAGATCGGCGAACAGGCGCTTCTTGAGCCACGGCGCGCTCGGCGGGAACAGCACCGCGAACGCGATCGCCGACACGATCATCGACAGCACGAGCGCGAGCGCGTCGTTCATGAAGCCGACCGGGTCGTAATGCGTGACGTTTTCCGGGCCGGCGAGCGTGCAGAAGAAGATCAGGTAGCCCGCGCCGCAGCCCGCGTACTTCGGCTTGAGCGACAGGAACACGCCGGGCGCGAGGAACGGCGCGAGCGCCGCGCACAGCAGCGCGAAGCCGTCGATGTGCGGATAGACGCCGAACATCAGCACGAAGCCCGTGACGACCGCGAACGCGGTGCCGAGCGCCATCTGCGCGGCCATCTTGGTCGGCTGCGGCGACGACGACGCGAGCGCGCACACGGCCGCCGCGTTCAGCACGAGCATCACGCCGCTCGGCCACGCGCTCTCGATCCAGAACACGCTCAGGAGCAGCATCACGCTCGCGGTGCGGATTCCCGCGATCAGCGCGGCAGTCGCGTTCGTGCGCGGCTCGTAGCGCTCGATCCAGCGCTCGCGCTCGTGCGTGCTCGCGGCGAGCGACGCGTAGGTCGCCGCATACGCGTGCAGGTCGGTGACGAAGCGATACAGCAGTTCGGACGCGGTGTCGAAATCGAGGAGCGGAAAGCCGGACTGCGTCTCGTGCTCGGCGCGCGTCGCGCGGATCCGGCGCGGCAGCGCGTCGCGATACGCGAGCAGCTGCTCGGCCGCGCGCGCGGCGTCGGCGGACGTGCGCACGTGCTCGCCGTCCTTCGACAGGAGCGGCGCGATCTCGCGGAAATACGGCTCGAGCGCGTCGACCGCCTGCGCGTTCGCCGCGTGCAGCCGGTTCATCAGCTGATGCAGCGCGTGGAAGCGGCTCGACGCGGTCATGAATTCGCTGTTGAGGCGCGACAGCCGGCCGCTGCGCATCCGCGTGTCCGGGTTCTCGAACACGGCCATGCTGCGCGCGGACTCGAAGCCGACGACGTCCGCGACGAAGCGCGTATGGACGCTCTCGATCTTCGAGCGGTCGAGCGTGCCCGCGAGCGCGGCCGCGACGTAATCGACGAACGCGCCGAAGCGCCGGCGCACCGTCGTGCGCATCTGCTCGCCCGTGTACTGCGGGAAGATCAGCGCGCTCACGATGCCCGCCGACAGGATGCCGACCGAGATCTCGGACACCCGCGTCATCGCGGTCATGAACGCGCCGTCGGGATGCTGCGACGCGGGCAGGCCGATCAGCGCGGCCGTGTAGCCGGCGAGCAGGAATCCGTAGCTGCGGAAGTTGCGATTGCGCGCGGCGCCCGCCGTGCAGACGGCGACCCACAGCGCGACCGCGAGCAGGAACAGCACCGGCTGCTGCGGGAACAGGCCGACGAGCGCGAGCGTCGCGGTCAGGCCGACGAACGTGCCGATGAGCCGGTAGAAGCTCTTCGCGAACACCGCGCCGCTTTGCGGCTGCATCACGATGAACACGGTCGTCATCGCGGTCTTCGGCGCGGGCAGGTCGAGGACCATCGACACGCCGAGCGCGAGGAACGCGGCGACGAGCGCCTTCGCGAGATAGAGCCACGCGGCGCCGTCGGTGTGCGCCCAGTCGCTCATCGACGCGACGAACGCGGCGCCGGCCGACTGCGGCGGCGGGGCGGAAGCGGGGGAGGCGGCTGACATGATCGGCTCCTCGGTTAGCGCGCGGCGCGCGCGCCGGACGTTGCGGGGTTCGCCGCAGCGGACGTCGGCGCGGATGTCGGCGCGGACGTCGGCGCGAACGCGCCGGCGATGCCGGTCGCGGTCGCGACGCGTGCCGTTGCCGACGCGCGTGCCGTGGCAGCCGCGCCGGTGCCGGCCGGCGAAGGGGATGCGGCCGCGCCGGCCGGAGCGTGGGCTCCGGTCGAAGCACCCGAAGCACCCGAAGCACCCGAAGCACCCGTGCCCGTGCCCGTGCCCGTGCGCCCGGCATCTCCCGCCGGCGCGTCATGCGGCGCGTCGCTTTCGGTTTCGAGCCCGCCGCCGAGCGCGACCATCAGCGACGCATGCGCGGCGAGCCGAGCGGCTTCGATGCGCGTCTGGTTCTCCTGCGCGGTCAGCAACTGGCTCTGCGCGAGCAGCACGTTCACGTAGTCGGTCAGCCCGCGGCTGAAGCCCGTATGCGACAGATCGTACGAGCGCCGCGTGAGCGCGACCGCGCGCGCGGCGTCCTTCTGCTGCGAGTCGAGCGAGTGCAGCCGCACGACGTTGTCGGCGATGTCCTTCAGCGCGCCGACGATCGTCTGGTTATAGTGCTCGACCGCCTCGTCATAGCCGGCCGACGCGACGCCCAACTGCGCGCGCAGCCGGCCGCCCTCGAAGATCGGCAGCGTGAGCGCGGGGCCCGCGGACCAGCCGCCGTTCATCGCGCGCAGAAACGTCGCGAACGGCGCGCTGACCGCGAAGCCGCCGAGCGACGCGATCAGGTCGACGTTCGGGTAGAACGCGGCCTTCGCGACGTCGATCCCGCGCGCCTGCGCGCCGACCGTCCAGCGCGCGGCGACGACGTCCGGCCGGCGGCCGATCAGCTCGGCGGGCAGCGCGGACGGCAGGCCGGCGGTTGCGTCGAGCGCGAGCCTGGGCCGCGCGAGCGACGCACCCGCGCCCGGTCCCTTGCCCGCGAGCGCGGCGAGCTGGTGGCGGCCGAGCTGAATGGCCTCTTCGTACGAATCGATCTGGCGTGAATAGTCGGGGAGCGGCGCTTCGGCCTGGCTCACTTCGAGCTGCGTGCCGATGCCCGCGCGAAGACGCTTGTGCGCGAGTTCGGCGAGCTCGCGCTGGCGCTCGTAGGTCGTGTGCGCGATGTCGAGGAGCGCGTAGTTCTTCGCGAAGTCGACGTACGCGCGCACGACGTTCGCTTCGAGCTCGAGCTGCGCGGCGCGGGCGTCGGCCGCGCGGGCGCGCGCCGCGTCGAGCGCGCGCTCGGCGTTGTTCTTGTCCTTGCCCCACAGATCGAGGTGGTACGACAGGCTCAGCGTGCCCGTGTTGTTCCAGGTGTCGGCGTTGGCGAGCGGGCCGGGGCCGTAATAGACGTTGTCCGGCCAGTGCTGGCGCATCAGCGACAGGTTGCCGTCGATCTGCGGCAGCTCCTCGGCGTGCGCGATGCGCGCGAGCGACTGCGCCTCGCGCACGCGCGCCTGCGCGGCCGCGAGCGACGGATTGCCGGCAAGCGACGCGGCGATCCACGCGTCGAGCTGCGGATCGCGATACGCGCGCCACCAGTCGGACGCGGGCCAGCCCGCATCGCGGTCGGCCGCCGCGATCGCCGCGCCCGCGTCGAGCGACGCCGGATCGGTCTGCTTTGCTTGCGGTGCAACATCGCCCATGCTCGCGCATCCGGCCATTATTAATGAGAATGCAAGAACCGCGAGTGCAAGCGCCCCTCTTGTTGCCGGAGACTGCACGATTTTCTCCCTTTCGGATAAAGATGAGTCGGATGCGATTATATTTTTTTGCGGATTGCCAAATAAACCGACAATGGTGCAACGCATTCTTACGGACATTGAGACAATATTGTTGAATATTTATGCAACAATCCTCCCGGATTCAATAGGGAAATAGCATGGATACGCTCCAAAACATGCGTGTGTTCGTCCGCGTGGTCGATGCGGGCAGCTTCACGGCGGCGGCGCAGCAGCTCAATTCGACGACGGCATACGCGTCGCGAGCGGTTTCCGATCTCGAAGCGCATCTGCGCACGCGCCTGCTGAACCGGACGACGCGCCGCATCGCGCTCACCGAGGCGGGCGAGCGCTATCTGCAGCGCTGCGAGCAGATCCTCGCGTACGTCGAGCAGGCCGAGGCGGAAGCGAGCGACGCGCACGCGCGCCCGTCCGGCAAGCTGAAGGTGCACTGCATGACGAGCCTCGGCCAGCACTACACGGTGCCCGCGGTGTCGCGCTATCAGCAGCGCTATCCGGAGGTCCACGTCGATCTGACGCTCGCGCAGCGGCTGCCGGATTTGCTCGACGAAGGATTCGACGTGTCGCTCGTCGTCGGGCGCGAACTGCCTGATTCGGGGCTCGTGTCGCAGCGGCTCGGCGTGACGTTCAGCGTCGTCTGCGCGTCGCGCGGCTACATCGAGAATCACGGCGCGCCGCAACGGCCGCGGGATCTCGCGAATCACGTGTGCCTCGGAATGGTTGCGCCCGGCCTCTACTGGGACGAATGGAAGCTGATGGGGCCGCGCGGCGAGGAGAGCGTGACGCTCGCGCCGCCGCCGTTTCGCGTGAACGTCGCGGAGGCGCTCGCGGCCGGCATTCGCGAAGGGATGGGGATCGGCGTGCTGCCGCTCTATTCGGCGATCGCCGGGCTGCGCAACGGCGACTTCGTCCGCGTGATGCCCGAGTACCGGTCGCACGTGATGAACATTTATGCGCTCTACGCGTCGCGCCAGTATCTCGACGCGAAGATCCGCACGTGGGTCGACTTCCTGCGCGACGAACTGCCTTCGATTCTCGAAGCCGACGAAGCGGCGCTCGAGCGCTTCACCGTGCAGACCTGAGGCGGCGCTCTACCGAATTGACGCATTTTGACGCTGTCGCAACACTTTTTTACGCTCGTGCCGCACCGGGTTTGTTACTGTCTTCCCATGCATTCGTTCAACGCAATCGACGGATCGGGGGGAAATCGATGAATACGCCTTTGCTGCTGGGTTTCGGCGCGCTCGCGCTGTTCGGCGCAATCGGGATCGCCGCGTCGCGCGAGATGCTGCGCGCGCTCGAAGCGCAAAAGCGCCGCGTGCCGGTGCCGGTGCCGGTGCGCGTGCGCACGCATCGTCCGCATCGGGACGGCCGCCGCACCGTGCTCTGAACGCCTGGCGAGGCGTGGAGTTTTGTTTTGCCGCGCGCTCGCGTCACGCGAGCGTGACGACCTTGTCCCATTCGAACGACGGATTTTCCCGCTCGCCGGTGCGCCGGCGGATGTAGCCGTGCGGATTGCAGACGACCCGCGTGCCTTCCGCGGTCGTGTAGTCGAACGACGTATGCGTATGACCGTGAATCCATAGCGCGACGGGCGGCCGCACGAGCGCGCTCAGATCGCTGATGAAGCCGGCCGACGCGAGATCGTCGGCGTAGCGCGCGGCGAGGCTCGCGCGGTGCGGCGCGTGGTGCGTGACGATGATCGTCGCGCCCGCCCACGGCTTCGCGAGTTCGCGCTCGAGCCACGCGCGGGCGGTGCGATGCAACGCGAGCGCGTCGCGCGGCGCGAAGCTGCGCGGGCTCGGCGCGGAGTTCGCGGCCGGGCCGGGGGCTTTTTCGGCGTGCCCGTTCGTGCCGGCGGCCTTTTCCGCCGTCGCAATCTCGTCGGCCGCTTCTCCGTCGCCCGGCCAATCCACCTGAATCAAGCCCTTGAAATCGAGCATCACGCGCTCGCATTCGGCGATCGACTGCGCGCGCGTTTCCGCGTCGCCGCCGAACAGCTCGAAATCGCTCCAGAGCGTCGTGCCGAGCACGCGAAAGCGTCCGGCCGGATCGGCGTATGCGGCGTTGTTCAGGTAGTGGACGTGATCGAGCGTCGCGGCGGCATCGCGCATCGCCGCTTCGAGCGCGCCGAACTCGCCGTCGTAATACTCGTGGTTGCCGGGCACGTAGACGACGGGCACGTCCGGATCGAACGTCTCCGCCGCCCAGCGCAAGCCTTCCGCGTGATTGTGGATATCGCCCGCGAGCACGACGAGATCCGCGGGCGCGTACGGGATCGCGTCGGGCTCGTTGCATTCGAGATGCAGGTCGGACAGCACGCGGATCTTCACGGACGGCTCCTTCGTGTCGCGGTTGGCGGCGTCAGCGCAGCACCTTGCCGGGGTTCATCAGGTTGAGCGGATCGAGCGCCGTCTTCAGCGCGCGCATCAGCCCGATCTCGACGGCCGGCTTGTAGCGCTGCGCGTCGTCGATCTTCAGTTGGCCGATGCCGTGCTCGGCGCTGATCGTTCCGCGATGCTTGTGGACGTTGTCGTAGACGATCCGGTTGATGGGCGCCTGGTGCGCGGCGAGGAACGCCTTCGGATCGCCGCCTTCGGGCATCTGCACGTTGTAGTGCAGGTTGCCGTCGCCGAGGTGGCCGAACGTGACCATCCGCGCGCCGGGCGCGGCCGCCTGGATCGCCGCGTCGGTCTCGTCGATGAAACGCGCGATCGACGAGATCGGCACCGCGATGTCGTGCTTGATGTTGAGCCCTTCGTCCGCCTGCGCGAGCGGGATGTGCTCGCGCAGATCCCAGAACGCGCGCGACTGCGCGAGGTTTTCGGCGACGACCGCGTCCACGACGAACCCCGCCTCGAACGCTTCCTCCATCATCCTCTCGAAAAGCGCGCGCGCGTGCGCTTCGCTTTCGTTGTCGGACAATTCGAGCAGCACGGTCTGCGGATGCGTCGCGTCGAACGGGTAGCGCAACTGCGGATAGTACTTGCCGACGAGCTTCATGCAG
Source organism: Burkholderia oklahomensis C6786 (assembly GCF_000959365.1). Taxonomy (NCBI): domain Bacteria; kingdom Pseudomonadati; phylum Pseudomonadota; class Betaproteobacteria; order Burkholderiales; family Burkholderiaceae; genus Burkholderia; species Burkholderia oklahomensis. Next base: position 4,083,061 of record NZ_CP009555.1, on the reverse strand, counting down.
AAGTCGGACATCAGCTCGAAGCCCGTCAGCAGCGGGCCGGCGGCGCGCTGCGCGAGCGCGAGGAAATCGAGCGCCGCGTGCGGCGATTCGAGCGCGGCGAGCGCCGTGACCTTCGCGGCGGGGCGCGGATGCAGCTTCATCACCGCGGCCGTGATGATGCCGAGCGTGCCTTCGGCGCCGATGAAGAGATCGCGCAGGTCGTAGCCGGTGTTGTCCTTGCGCAGCCCGCGCAGGCCGTCCCAGATCTCGCCTTGCGGCGTGACGACCTCGAGACCGAGGCACAGCTCGCGCGCGTTGCCGTAGCGCAGCACCGCGGTGCCGCCCGCGTTCGTCGCGAGATTGCCGCCGATCGTGCAGCTGCCTTCCGCGGCGAGGCTCAGCGCGAAGAGCCGGTCCGCTTCCTGCGCGCGTGCCTGCACGTCGGCGAGGACGACGCCCGCTTCGACGGTGATCGTGTTGTTGTGCGGATCGAGCGCGCGCACGCGGTTCAGGCGCGCGAGGCTCAGCACCGCCTGCGCGCCGCTCGCGTCGGGCGTCGCGCCGCCCGCGAGGCCCGTGTTGCCGCCTTGCGGCACGAGCGCGACGCGGTGCTCGACCGCGAGCTTCACGAGCGCCGCGACCTCTTCGGTGCTCGCGGGCTTGAGCACCGCGCACGCGGCGCCCTGATAGCGGCGGCGCCAGTCGGTCAGGAACGGGGCGGTGTCGTGAGGATCGGTCAGCACGTAGTCGGCGCCGATCGCCTGGCGGCACGCGTCGACGAAAGTGGAAGAGGAAGTCATGGCGTTCGTTCGGAAGTCTGGCAATCGAGAAAATCAGGAACGGGGGCGGCCGGGCGCGGACGGACGGTCTTGCGCGTGCTTCGCCGTCTGCTTCGCCGCTTGTTTCGCGGCGCGCTTGTACGGTGCGACGTAGGCGAGCGCGGCGCAGAAGAAGCCGAGCGCGAGCGCGGCCTCGAACCAGCCGAGCCGCGCGGACAGGCCGCCGTCCGTCATGCCGCGCACGATGCCTTCTGCAAGATAAATCAAAATCAGCATCGACGCCCACTGCAGCGTGTAGACGCTGCGCCGCCACACGCCGGGCAGCGCGAGCGCGAGTGGCACGGCCTTCAGGATCAGCGCGGAGCCGCCCGGCCGCAGCGGCGCGAGCCAGGTTTCCCACGCGACGCAAAGCGCGATCAGCGCGACGAGGCAAAGCACCGCCGCGCGCGCGGCGAGCGGTTTCGCCGAGCCGGGCGCGGGCGCGTTCATGCGGACGCGGCGCCGAGCAGCGACGCGGTCCGTGCGAGCCGCGCGCCGAGCGCGTGCGCGAGCGCCTTTTCGTCGGCGGAAATGCGCTCGTGCGCGGCGTCGGCCGCGCGCGCGAAATGGGACGCGCCGTATGGCGTGCCGCCCGTCTGCGTGACGGACAGCGCGGATTCGGTATAAGGAATCCCGACGATCATCATGCCGTGGTGCAGGAGCGGCAGCATCATCGACAGCAGCGTCGATTCCTGGCCGCCGTGCAGGCTGCCCGTCGACGTGAACACGCTGGCCGGCTTGCCCGCGAGCGCGCCCGACAGCCATTGCGGCGTCGTGCCGTCGAGGAAGTACTTGAGCGGCGCGGCCATGTTCCCGAAGCGGGTGGGCGAGCCGAGCGCGAGACCCGCGCATTCGTCGAGGTCGCGCGGCTCCGCGTACGGCGGGCCGTCGTCGGGGATGTCGGGCTGCGTCGCCTCGCAGACGGTCGACACGGGCGGCACGGTGCGGATGCGCGCCTGCATGCCCGGCACGCTGTCGATGCCCGCCGCGATCGCGAGCGCGAGTTCGCGCGTCGCGCCGTGGCGGCTGTAATAGAGCACGAGGATGTCTTTCATAGGCCCCTTGAGTGAGCGGCTATTATAGGGGCTGAAGCCGCAGCGAAGGGACGCGGCTCGACCTGTCGCGCGACGCGCGCGGCGCCTGCAGCAAAAGGAGAAAGCCGTTGCCGAAGTTGAGCGTCGACCTCGACACCATCAAGCGTCTCGCGCGCTTCGCCGCGAAGCGCAGCGCGGAAGACCGCATCCCGCAGGTCGCGGGCAGCCTCACGTTCACGACGATGCTCGCGCTCGTGCCGCTCGTGACGGTCGCCTTCGCGCTCTTCACCGCGTTTCCGATGTTCGCGTCGTTCCAGAACTCGCTGCAGGGGTTCCTCGCCGATCACCTGATGCCCGCGCAGTTCAACAGCCAGATCTTCAAGTACCTGAACCAGTTCGCGGCGAAGGCGAAGGGGCTGACGACGGCGGGCCTCATCGTGCTCGTCGTCACGGCGGTGATGACGATGATGACGGTCGAATCCGCGTTCAACCTGATCTGGCGCGTGCGCAAGCCGCGGCCGTTCGCGCAGCGCGTGCTCGCGTACTGGGCGCTCATCACGCTCGGGCCGCTGCTGTTCGGCGTGAGCCTTTCGATTTCGTCGTACCTGTTCACGAAATCGCTCGCGTTCGCCGGGTCGACGAGCACGCCGCCCATCTTCGAATGGCTGCTGACGGCCGCGTCGCTGCCGCTCACGGTGCTCGCGTTCACGCTGCTGTACGTGTATCTGCCGAACTGCACGGTCGCGTGGCGCGACGCGGCGGTGGGCGGCGTCTGCGCGGCGGTCGCGTTCGAGCTCGCGAAGCGCGGCTTCGGCTACTACGTGCGGCGCATTCCGACCTATACCGCGGTGTACGGCGCGTTCGCGACCGTGCCGATGTTCCTGCTGTGGATGTATCTGAGCTGGTTCGTCACGCTCGCGGGCGCGATGATCGCGTCGGCGCTGCCGGCGATCCGGGTCGGCCAGTTCCACCGAATCCACTATCCGGGCAGCGACCTGCTCGATTCGCTGGAATTGCTCGCGCGGCTCGCCGAGGCGCAGGAGGCGGGCAAGCCGGGCTATACGGCCGCGCGGCTCGCGCTGATGGCGCGCTGCGACATGGAAACCGCGCAGCGGCTCCTGTCGACGCTCGAGGAGCGCGAGTGGGTCGCGCGGCTGCAAAGCGGCAGCGACGCCGCGCCGCACTACGTGATGCTCGCGAACCCGCAGCGCCTGACGGTCGCGAATCTGTTCGACGTGCTCGTGATCAATCGGTCGGAACTCGTCTACCAGGCGCAGCGCGGCAAGACGGAGGTCGACTGCGCGGCGCTTCTCGACGCGTTCGCGAGCGAGAAGCTCGACCTGTCGCTCGCGGAACTGATCGCGCGCCGCAAGGCCGGCGCGGCGCGGGGCGCGCAGGAAGCGGCGCGGCCGACGTCGACGCGGCCGCCGCGCACCGCCTGACGCGCGGACGAAGCCGGTGTCATCGCGGCGTCATTTTTGGAAGGGTGTCGACACGACGCTCGTGCGACCGCCGCAAAGCGCGGGCCCGCTCGGACGGCGGCCGCGCGACGCGCGGCGCCGGTGCCGCCCCGGCTTGCGGCGCATCGTTCGCCCGCCGCGTGCCCAAGCGGGTCAGATCGAAAGCTTGCCGGTGCAGATGTCCTTGAACATCACCCAGTCGCCCATCAGGCTGTAGATCGGGTGCCGGAACGTCGCGGGGCGGTTCTTCTCGAAGAAGAAGTGCCCGATCCACGCGAATCCGTAGCCGCAGACGACGGCGGCGGGCAGCCACCACCAGAGGCCCGTCGCGAGCGCCATCGCGACGCAGCCGATCACGCCGAGCGAGCCGATGAAGTGCAGCCGCCGCGAGACGATGTTGCGGTGCTCGTCGAGATAGAACGGATAGAACTCGGCGAAACTCGAGAAATGCTCGGTATGCGCGGAATGTGCCATGACAGTCTCCTCGGGCGCCGGCGGCAGCCGCGCGGCGCGTCACGGGTTTCATTGTGCGGCGGGGCGCCGCCCGCCGCAACCGGTGCGGCTGTCCACCGCCGCGCGCTTTCCTTTTGCGGGGCTTTCCGTTAGGATCGAAAGCCGATTATGCACAAGTTGCAATAGGGGACAACGATGCGCGTCAGCGATATTCTGAAAGTCAAGGGCAATACGCTGTTTACCGTGACGCCCGATATGCCGCTGCGCAATGCGGTCGACACGATGGCGGAACACGACATCGGCTCGCTCGTCGTGATGGAGTACGGCGATCTCGTCGGGATCCTGACGTTCCGCGAGATCATCCTGCGCCTGAAGGCGAACGGCGGCAGCATCGGCGAGGTGCTCGTGCGCACCGTGATGGACGAGCCGCTCACGTGCACGCCGGAGACCGACATCGACGAAGTGCGCCGGATGATGCTCGAGCGGCACGCCCGCTACATGCCGGTGCTCGACAAGCGCGTGCTGATGGGCGTGATCTCGTTCTACGACGTCGCGAAGACGGTCGTCGAGGCGCAGAGCTTCGAGAACCGCATGCTGAAGGCGTACATCCGCGACTGGCCGGAACCCGACAGCGACGAGCGCAAGCCGCTTGCGAGCTGAGCCCGCGCGCGGCCGCGCGCGCAGGCCGCCGGGCGGCGCTTCCGTCCCGGCGATCACTACCATTTCTTCGTCCGCCTGCGTGCGCGATCGTGCCGACGCGATGCGCGGGCGCATCCACGCATGAGCGATCCCTCCATTCTTTCGACCGCGCGGCGCGAGAAGCGCCACGCCCGCCCGTCGCAGTTCGATCTGCTGCGCGAGCGCCGCTTCGCGCCGTTTTTCGCGACGCAGTTCATGGGGGCGCTGAACGACAACGTCTTCAAGATCGGCTTCACGTCGCTCGTCACGTATCAGACGGCGAAATTCAGCGGCATCGATCCGAAAACCGCCGCGTTCGCGATCTCGGCGATCTTCATTTTGCCGTTCGTGCTGTTCTCGGCGACGGCGGGGCAGATCGCCGACAAGTACGACAAGGCGCGCCTCACGCGCTTCGTGAAGACCTTCGAGATCGCGCTGATGCTCGTCGGCGCGGCGGGCTTCGTCACGCATGGCGCGCTGCTGCTGTATCTGTGCACGTTCATGATGGGCATGCACTCGACGCTGTTCGGGCCCGTCAAGTATTCGTACCTGCCGCAGCATCTGAACGATCACGAGCTCGTCGGCGGCAACGGGCTCGTCGAGATGGGCACGTTCGTCGCGATCCTGATCGGCACGATCGTCGGCGGCGCGGCGGCGGGCATCTCGGGGCGCGGCGAGGTGCTGCTCGCCGTCTGCTGCGTCGGCGTCGCGCTCGTCGGGCGGCTCGCCGCGGCGGGCGTGCCGGCGACGCCCGCGCCGCAGCCGAATCTCTCGATCAACTGGAACCCGTTCTCGGAAACGTGGCGCAACCTGAAGCTCGCGCGCGCGAACCGCACGGTGTTCCTGAGCCTGCTCGGCATCTCGTGGCTGTGGTTCGTCGGCGCGACGTTCCTCACGTCGTTCTTCGGCTTCGCGAAGGACGTGCTGTCGGCGAACCCGGACGTCGTCACCGTGCTGCTCGCGACGTTCTCGTTCGGCATCGGCCTGGGCTCGCTGCTGTGCGAGCGGCTGTCGCGGCGGCACGTCGAGATCGGGCTCGTGCCGCTCGGCTCGCTCGGCATCAGCGCGTTCGCGATCGAGCTCTACTTCGCGAGCCACGCGCTGCCCGCGCAGACGCATTTGCTGACGGTCGGCGAGTTCCTCGGCCACGCGGCGCACTGGCGGATTCTCGCGGACCTGTTCCTGCTCGCGATGTTCGGCGGCTTCTACAGCGTGCCGCTCTATGCGCTGATCCAGAGCCGCAGCGCGCCGACGCACCGCGCGCGGATCATCGCCGCGAACAACATCCTGAATGCGCTCTTCATGATCGTGTCGGCGCTGATGGCGATGCTGCTCACGAAGGCGGGCGTCAGCATCCCGGGGATCTTCCTCGTGACCGCGCTCCTGAACGTCGTCGTCGCGTCGTACATCTATTCGCTCGTGCCGGAGTTCCTGCTGCGCTTCATTGCGTGGGCGCTCGTGCATACGTTCTACCGGATCCGCCTCGTGCACGCGGAGCGGATTCCGGATGACGGCGCCGCGCTCCTCGTCTGCAACCACGTGAGCTACGTCGATGCGCTCGTGCTCGCGGCGGCGAGCCCGCGGCCGATCCGCTTCGTGATGGATCACCGGATCTTCAAGACGCGCTTCGCGAACTGGGCGTTCCGCCACGCGAAGGCAATCCCGATCGCGTCGCGCCACGAGGACCCCGCGATGCTCGCGCGCGCGTACGACGCGTGTGAGGCCGCGCTGCGCGAAGGCGAGCTCGTCTGCATCTTTCCGGAAGGCAAGCTGACGAAGACGGGCGACATCAACACGTTCCACCACGGCGCCACCGAGATCCTGGCGCGTGCGAGCGTGCCCGTCGTGCCGATGGCGCTGCGCGGGCTGTGGGGCAGCGTGTTCTCGCGGCACGAGGACGCGCGCTGGCCGCGTCCCGTGAAGCGCGGCGTGATGAGCCGTCTCACGCTCGCGGTCGGCGAGCCGATCCCGGCCGCGGCGGCGACGGCCGAGGCGCTGCAGTCCGCCGTGGCCGAGCTGCGCGGCGCGCGGAAGTGAGCGGCGCGCGCTGCGGGCGGGGCGGGTCGCTTCGTCATGACGGCCGCCCGTGTTCGAACGCGGTTCAGGCCGGGCGATGCGTTGCGGCGCCCGCCCGGTCGCCTCGCGGCCCGATCGGGAAGGCCCGTTGCATCGCGCGCCGGCTGCTTTCCCGTTTTGTTCCGAGTCGTTTCGCTGTATTGGTGGCGCCATGTCCGGTCGTGCGACGCCGCCAGGCGGTGCGCAACATCGGCCGGCCGCGCGCCATATCGCCGCATCGCCCGAAACGGGCTGGCATAATGACGATTTCCCCGACTGACTCTCTTTGGACGGCCCTATGTCCGGCAACACCCTCGGCACGCTTTTCACTGTCACGACCTTCGGCGAGTCGCACGGTCCCGCGATCGGCTGCGTGATCGACGGCTGCCCGCCGGGCATGGCGCTCACGGAAGCCGACGTCCAGCTCGAGCTCGACCGCCGCAAGCCCGGCACGTCGCGCCACGTCACGCAGCGTCAGGAGCCCGATCAGGTCGAGATCCTGTCCGGCGTGTTCGAAGGCGTGACGACGGGCGCGCCGATCGCGCTCCTCATCCGCAACACCGACCAGCGCAGCAAGGACTACGGCAACATCGCCGACACGTTCCGCCCCGGCCATGCCGACTACACGTACTGGCAGAAATACGGCGTGCGCGACTATCGCGGCGGCGGCCGGTCGTCGGCGCGGCTGACGGCGCCCGTCGTCGGCGCGGGCGCGATCGCGAAGAAGTGGCTGCGCGAGCGCTTCGGCGTCGAGGTGCGCGGCTACATGAGCGCGCTGGGCGAGATCGAGATTCCGTTCGTCGACTGGTCGCACGTGCGCGAGAACCCGTTCTTCGCGCCGAACGCGGACGTCGTCCCGCAGCTCGAGGACTACATGGACGCGCTGCGCAAGGACGGCGATTCGATCGGCGCGCGGATCAGCGTCGTCGCGTCCGGCGTGCCGGCCGGCTGGGGCGAGCCGCTCTTCGACCGCCTCGATGCGGACATCGCGCACGCGATGATGGGGATCAACGCGGTGAAGGGCGTCGAGATCGGCGCGGGCTTCGCGAGCGTCGCGCAGCGCGGCTCGGTGCACGGAGACGAGCTGACGCCGGAGGGCTTCGTCGGCAATCACGCGGGCGGCGTGCTCGGCGGCATCTCGACGGGGCAGGACGTCACGGTGTCGATCGCGATCAAGCCGACGTCGAGCATCCGCACGCCGCGCCGCTCGATCACGAAAGCGGGGGAGCCCGCCGTCGTCGAGACGTTCGGCCGTCACGACCCGTGCGTCGGGATTCGTGCGACGCCGATCGCCGAGTCGATGCTCGCGCTCGTCCTGATCGATCACGCGCTGCGGCATCGCGCGCAGTGCGGCGACGTGTCGACCGCGACGCCGAGGATCGCGGCGCGCGCGCCGGGAGCGGAGTGAGCATGATTTGAACACGCGCGGCGCATCCCGCGCCGCTGGCGTGCGGCGCGTCGAAATCGCCGCATATCGAAGAAATCGGCAAAAGACGAAGTCGAAAAAGCGGGCGCCTCGGCGCCCGTTTCGTTTTGCCGCATCCGCCGATGCGGCCGCCATGCCCGCGCGGCGCGCGGGCGTGCGGTCACATGTTCGGATAGTTCGGCCCGCCGCCGCCCTCCGGCGTGACCCACACGATGTTCTGCGTCGGGTCCTTGATGTCGCAGGTCTTGCAATGCACGCAGTTCTGCGCGTTGATCACGAGGCGATCGGTGCCGTCGTCGCTCTTCACGAACTCGTAGACGGCGGCCGGGCAGAAGCGCGCTTCCGGCCCCGCGTACGTGCGCAGGTTCACGTTCACCGGCACGGACGCATCCTTCAGCGTCAGGTGCGCCGGCTGGTTCTCCTCGTGATTCGTGTTCGAGACGAACACCGACGACAGCCGGTCGAACGTCAGCTTGCCGTCCGGCTTCGGATAGTCGATCGGCTGGCACTGCGACGCGGGCTTCAGCATTTCGTGGTCCGCGTGCTGGTGATGCAGCGTCCACGGCACGTTGCCGTTCATCAGCTTCTGCTCGACGCCGACCATCAGCGTGCCGAGGTACAGGCCCTTGCCCATCCATTGCTTGAAGTTGCGCGCGCGATAGAGCTCGGTGTAGAGCCACGATGTCTTGAACGCGTCCGGGTACGCGGTCAGCTCGTCGGCCTGGCGGCCCGCCTGCACCGCGTCGAACGCGGCTTCGGCGGCGAGCATGCCGGTCTTGATCGCCGCGTGGCTGCCCTTGATCCGCGACGCGTTCAGGAAGCCCGCGTCGTCGCCGACGAGCGCGCCGCCCGGGAACACGGTCTTCGGCAGCGACAGCAGGCCGCCTGCCGTGATCGCGCGCGCGCCGTACGACACGCGCTTGCCGCCTTCGAGGAACGGCCGGATCGCCGGATGGGTCTTGTAGCGCTGGAACTCTTCGAACGGCGACAGGTACGGGTTCGTGTACGCGAGGCCGACGACGAAGCCGACGACGACCTGGTTGTTGTCCATGTGATACAGGAACGAGCCGCCGTACGTGTCGGACGACAGCGGCCAGCCGGCCGTGTGGATCACGAGGCCCGGCTTGTGCTTGACCGGGTCGATTTCCCACAGCTCCTTGATGCCGATGCCGTACGCCTGCGGATCGCTGTTCGCGTTCAGCTTGAACTTGTCCATCAGCTGGCGGCCGAGGTGGCCGCGCGCGCCTTCGCAGAAGAGCGTGTACTTCGCGTGCAGCTCCATGCCGAGCTGGAAGTTCTCGGTCGGCTCGCCGTCCTTGCCGATCCCCATGTTGCCTGTCGCGACGCCCTTGACCGAGCCGTCGTCGTTGTAGAGGATCTCGGCCGCCGGGAAGCCCGGGAAGATCTCGACGCCGAGCGCCTCGGCCTGCTGGCCGAGCCAGCGCGTGACGTTGCCGAGGCTGATCACGTAGTTGCCGTGGTTCTTGAAGTTGTCCGGCAGCGCCCAGTTCGGCACCTGGAACCCGCTCTTCTCGGTCAGGAACAGGAAGCGGTCTTCGGTGACGTCGACGGTGAGCGGCGCGCCTTGCGCCTTCCAGTCGGGGAACAGTTCGGTGATCGCGCGCGGGTCCATCACGGCGCCCGACAGGATGTGCGCGCCGATCTCGGAACCCTTTTCGAGCACGCAGACGCCGATTTCCGTGCCTTTCCCAGCAGCGAGCTGCTTGAGGCGGATGGCCGCCGACAGGCCTGCGGGGCCGCCGCCGACGATCACGACGTCGTATTCCATCGATTCGCGCGGGCCGTATTGCTCGATGAGGCTTGCGGGGGTCATGAACGCTCCTCTAACCATTAGAATGCTTTTATTCGGGATCGTATTGTCGGCGAAATAAAACGCTCGCCGCAACAGCGGAATCCAAGATTAGCACGATCGTTCTATTTGTGGGGTTGGGTCGCACGCGGGAACGCTTCATACTGGTGCGGCATGATGTCATCGGAATAATGAGGAGTCGGCATGGGCCGTTCGATCAATCTGGAAGGCAAGGTCGCGTTCATCACGGGCGCGTCGAGCGGTCTCGGGCAGCGCTTCGCGCAGGTGCTGTCGCAGGCGGGCGCGAAGGTCGTGCTCGCGAGCCGGCGCGTCGAGCGCCTGAAGGAACTGCGCGCGGAAATCGAGGCGGCGGGCGGCGCCGCGCACGTCGTGTCGCTCGACGTCACCGATTACCAGAGTATCAAGGCGGCTGTCGCGCACGCGGAAACGGAGGCGGGCACGATCGACATCCTGGTCAACAATTCGGGCGTGTCGACGATGCAGAAGCTCGTTGACGTGACGCCCGCCGATTTCGAATACGTGTTCGATACGAACACGCGCGGCGCGTTCTTCGTCGCGCAGGAAGTCGCGAAGCGGATGATGATGCGCGCGGGCAACGGCAACGCGAAGCCGGCGTACCGGATCATCAACATCGCGTCGGTCGCGGGCCTGCGGCCGTTCTCGCAGATCGGCCTGTATGCGATGAGCAAGGCGGCCGTCGTCCACATGACGCGCGCGATGGCGCTCGAATGGGGCCGCCACGGAATCAACGTCAACGCGATCTGCCCAGGCTACATCGACACCGAGATCAATCACTATCTGTGGGAAACCGAGCAGGGCCAGAAGCTGCAGTCGATGCTGCCGCGCCGGCGGGTCGGCAAGCCGCAGGATCTCGACGGATTGCTGCTGCTCCTCGCCGCAGACGAGTCGCAGTTCATCAACGGCTCGATCGTATCGGCCGACGACGGCCTGGGCATCGCGTGAGCGGCCGCGCCGAACGGTTTCACCTTGCAGACAAGAAGAGTGCGATGAGCGATTACACCCCTGTTTTCGAAATGTCGATGCCGATCCGCTGGGGCGACATGGACGCGTTCGGTCACGTGAACAACACGGTCTACTTCCGCTACATGGAAGAGGCGCGCGTCACGTGGTTCGGCAAGCTCGGCATCGCGGGCGGCAACGGCGAGGGGCAGGGGCCCGTCGTCGTCAACGCGTCGATGGAGTTCCTGAGGCAGTTGCACTATCCGGGCGATGTCGTCGCGCGGCTGTCGGCCGCGAAGCCCGGCCGCAGCAGCTTCGACACGGCGTTCGAGCTGACCCGCTCGGACGACCCCGAGCGCGTGTACGCGCGCGGCGCCGCGCGCTGCGTGTGGGTCGACTACGCGCTCGGCAAGTCGGCGCCGCTGCCGGAGCTGCTGCGCAATACGATCGAAAGCGCGCTGCAGGCGAAGGTCGCTTGAGCGCGGCGGCGCGCTGACGCTCGCTTTCGCGCTTGCTTTCTCGAAGCTTCACCAGCCGGGGCCGACCGGCGCGTAGCCCGGGGTTTGATTGGCTGCCGCCGTGGCGGCAGCGCCGAAGTTGGGCCAGGCCGGATAGTACTGTCCCGACACGGCCTGGTACGTTCCGGCGATCTTGGGCGCTCCTGCCGTTCCGGTTGATCCTGTCGAGGAGGTGATCGTCACCAGGCCGAAATACGGCTCGTAGATGTTTGCACTGTACGGCGACGACAGCTCCATGTCCGAGTAGCAATACGCGTAAACCGGTCCGTATTGGCCATATGGCTGATTGGCTATCCATGCCATCAGCGCCTTGTACTCACGGGCCTGATTCGCCTGCGTCAGATAGGAAGGAGCCATCGTCTGAAAATCGGCGTTCGTGTATTGCTGCGAGCTGCCGCCCAGCTGGCCGGTGAAATTGGCGGCGCCGTCCGACGCGGTTGTCGCAACGCCGAACTCCGTGATCACAATGGGTTTCCCTCCATCGCCGTTTGCGCTCATCAGGTCGCGCAGGCTCGTTCCCGTGTAACTGGCGAAGGTCTTGCCGGTGGGGGATGGCCAGCCGTAGGAAGGCGACGAGAAGGTATGCCACATGATGTTGAACGGATTTGAGTAATCCGGGTACACGGAGTTGAGGGTCGTGCTCGGACACTGATCGCCTGGCGACTGCCAGTCGTCGCTGTGACAATGAGGATGGTGAGCGAGCCCGTCGAAATACCCCTGCGCGCCGTTCGCGTACATCACGGCCAGCCAGTCGCGCGGCTCCCATTGCGACGGAACCGGGTATCGGGAATCCACCGAATTCGCCAGACCGGCTACGCCGGCCGACGGAAGCGCACCGGTTCCATTGTTCGGCGACGTGATGCATCCCGAACTGCCGCCCGCATAGACGGATGCCGATGGATTGGCCTGTTTGATCGCCGAATACGCGCTCTTCACGATCCGGGTATAGAGCACCGGATCGTGAGGGATGAAATTGGGGCCGCAATTCGGTTCGTTCCAGATTTCCCACGCATCGATTTTCCCGCCATAACTGTCGCTGCTGTAATGTTTGGCGGCCGCCCGGGCAAAGTTGGTGTAAGCCGTGGGGTTCGGCGCGCACAGCGCGTAGGCGCCGTTATTCGACTGCCGGTAGCTGCTCGGACATTGCGAACTGACCGCCCAGCGCGGCGTCAACGTGATCACGCCGAGAATTCGCATTCCATAATTTCTGGCTGCCCGGACGACGATGTCCGTCGTGCCCCAGGTCAGGCCGCTGCTGAGGCCGGGATTGGGATCGCTCGTGAAGATCCATGTCGACGCTGGCTGGATCTCCGACCAATCGAGATGAAGGCGCAACCAGCGCACGTTCATTGCGGCAACGCCCGCCATATAATTATTGATCGCTTGCGCCGGATTTTTGGGATTCTGATTGATAATGTCGAGGATTTCGCCGCCCAGGTCGATGCCCGTTACCGGTGTATTGGTTTGGGAAAATGCGGAATGGCATCCGATCAGGTTCATCATAAAAATGACGAATAAATATTTTGCTCTCGCGATAATCATGAATTCACCTGGCTCTTTGAATTGGCGTGGCTAATTTGAGATTTGGGCAATCCGATCGATGCGAGAGTCCGCCGCGGCGTTTTGCTGAGGCAAGGCGGCCCCTTCGGGAGATCGTCCGGCCGCTCGATTATTCAGCTCCCTGCGGCGCCTGTCGTAGTGCGCCGGCGGCCTTGCGGCCGGCAGCATGAAAATGTCGCGCCCTGGCGTCGATCGAAGGCGCTGCGAAGCAGGAACGAACGAGCATCCGGCTCGACCAAGGCGATATGAAACATCCGGCCGAAAGGCCGACATTTTCGCTATCTATATAATCTCTATTGATTGATAAATGTGAATACGTTGCTTTCCGTGTGATGCTTCAGATTGATTGATCTAATTCGGACTGTGTTGCCTAAGGTTAAATAATTTTTTCGAAAAAGTGTAGAGCCGAAATTCGATCTAATCGGTATCGGGAAAAGAAATTGTTGAGCTTTGGGTGGCAATGGATCGGCTGCGGTTGCGGCAAGTACTCGATTCATTGGCGTTCTTGATTCCCCGGCAGCCGGCGGGGCGGGACGCGGTCATTCGTGCGCGCTCGTCCGCCTGCCTGGGCAGCCGGCGTTCCGAGTCTTCACTGCCCGAGCAGGCGTTGCACCAGCTCGGCCGTATTTCCCGTCCCGTATTTGCGCATCAGCCGCGCGCGATAGATGTCGACCGTGCGCGAGCTGATGTCGAGCACGCGGCCGATCTGCTTGCTCGTCTTGCCGGTCGCGAGCTGCGCGGCGATCTCGCGCTCGCGCGGCGTCAGTTCGACCGCGACGCGCCGCGTCGCGCTCAAGTCCTCGAACGTCCACACGCCCGCGGCGAGCGGCGCCGTGCGGTCGAGCGCGCGGCCCGTCACGTGGCACCAGAACAGCTCGCCGCTCGCGCGCTTCATGATGCGGTCGTCCGCGTAGCTGCCGTGCGCGATCATCACGGGCGAGATCCGCTCGCCGATCCGCTCGAATTCGTCGGACGACGGGTAGAGCACCTCGAACGACCGGCCGATCAGGTCGGCGCGCGCGCAGCGGAAGATCGCGGCGAGTTCGTCGTTGCAATCCTCGATGACGCGATCGCGCGACAGCACGAGGCCGATCGGCGCGAGATGGAAGGCGGTCTGGTAGTCGATGGCGGGCATGTAGCTGACGGACAGTGATCGGGCGGCGCGCGAGCGGCGGCGAATGCTTATGTAATTTTGCGTATTGTGCCGCATCCGGCGCGCATCGTACCCTTTCACAGGTGTCGCGGCTCAGGCCGCGAACGGATAAGAGAAGAAAACGCATCGTCGCGGCAGCATCCGCCGCGGATGCTTAGAATGGTGCGACAGGTCCGTCGCGCGCGCGAGCCGCGCGGGCCGTCGAGCTGGTTTCCATAGAGGAAGGGACATACAGATGAACAAAGTCTACCCAAGCGCGGCTGCCGCGCTCGAGGGCGTCGTCCATGACGGACAGACCTTCGCGGTCGGCGGCTTCGGCCTGTGCGGCATTCCGGAAGCGCTCATCGCCGCGCTGCGCGACTCGGGCGTGAAAGGCATCACCTGCATCAGCAACAACGCGGGCGTCGACGGCTTCGGCCTCGGCCTTCTGCTCGACACCCGGCAAATCAAGAAGATGATCTCGTCGTACGTCGGCGAGAACAAGGAATTCGAGCGCCAGTATCTGTCGGGCGAGCTCGAGCTCGAGTTCACGCCGCAAGGCACGCTCGCGGAGAAGCTGCGCGCGGGCGGCGCGGGCATCCCGGCGTTCTTCACGCAGACGGGCTACGGCACCGTGATCGCGGAAGGCAAGGAGACGCGCGAGTTCGACGGCAAGCATTACGTGCTCGAGCCTTCGCTCACGGCCGACGTCGCGCTCGTGAAGGCGTGGAAGGCCGACAAGTCCGGCAATCTGATCTACCGCCGCACCGCGCGCAACTTCAATCCGATGTGCGCGATGGCGGGCCGGATCACGGTCGCCGAAGTCGAGGAGATCGTCGAGAACGGCGAGCTCGATCCGGATCAGGTCCACACGCCCGGCATTTTCGTGCAGCGGCTCGTGCTCAACGCGACGCCGGAAAAACGCATCGAACAACGCGTCGTGCGCGCGAAAGGAGACTGAGATGGCTTGGAATCGTGACCAGATGGCCGCGCGCGCGGCGAAGGAATTGCAGGACGGCTTCTACGTGAATCTCGGCATCGGGCTGCCGACGCTCGTCGCGAACCACGTGCCAGTGGGCGTCGAAGTGTGGCTGCAGTCGGAGAACGGCCTGCTCGGGATCGGCCCGTCGCCGACCGAGGACGAAGTCGATGCCGACCTCATCAACGCCGGCAAGCAGACCGTGACGACGCTGCCCGGCTCGTCGATCTTCTCGTCGGCCGATTCGTTCGCGATGATCCGCGGCGGCCACATCAACCTCGCGATCCTCGGCGCGATGCAGGTCAGCAAGAACGGCGACCTCGCGAACTGGATGATCCCCGGCAAGATGATCAAGGGGATGGGCGGCGCGATGGATCTCGTCGCGGGCGTGAAGCGCGTCGTCGTGCTGATGGAGCACGTCGCGAAGGGCGACCAGCACAAGATCCTCGAGGAATGCACGCTGCCGCTGACGGGCGTCGGCGTCGTCGACCTGATCATCACGGATCTCGGCGTGATCGAAGTGACGCCGGACGGGCTCAAGGTGCTCGAACTCGCCGACGGCGTGAGCGTCGACGAGATCAAGGCGAAGACGGGCGCGCCGCTCGATGTGAGCGCGGTCGCCTGACGTCGCGGTTTCGGCGCGGCGGCGCGCTTGCGAGCGCCGTTGTCGCCCGGCGGCGCCGCTGAAACGGCGGGATGAAAACGCCCCGTGTCGGGAAGACACGGGGCGTTTTCGCATTTCGATCGGCGATGGTGGGCGCTCGGCTGCGCATCGAGCGGGGCGTGTCGATGCGCGGTGCGGGCCGTCTCGGATCGGCCGCCGCTTTGCGTCGCGGCGTCGCGCGATAGCCGCGGGCGTATCGGGGCGGCGAGCCCCGATACGCCGTGCGCCGCCCGCGGCGCTTGGCGCTCACGCGATCGCGCCGCCGCCGTCGACGAGCACCGTCGACCCCGTCGCATAAGGCGTCGAAGCGAGATAGACGATCGCGTTCGCGACGTCCTCAGGTCGCCCGACGCGCCGCGCGGGCAGCCGCGCGCCCGCCGACGCGTACATCGCGTCGCGCGCGGCGTCGTCGAGCTTCGACCACAGCGGCGTCGCGATGAGCCCCGGCGACACCGCGTTCACGCGCACCGGCGCGAGCTCGAGCGCGAGCCCGCGGGCGAGCGCCTCGAGCGCCGCGTTGATCGCGCCCTGAAGCACCGAGCTCGCGCTTGGCCGCACGCTCAGGAAGCCGGACACGAACGTGAGCGATCCGCCCGGCGCGATGCGCGCCGCGCGTGCGACGCGGTACGCGCCCCAGAATTTGCTGTCCATTGCCGCCTGCGCGTCGGCGAGCGGCAACTGGCGAGCGGGGCCGCTCGGCGTCTGCGCGGCCGATACGATCACGTGATCGAACGGGCCGGCGTCGGCGAAGAAGGCGTCGACGACAGGCGCGTCGGTCGTATCGAGCACCGCTTGCCGGACCGCGCCGCCGATCTCGCGCGCGGCCGCGGCGAGCTTGTTCGCGTCGCGCGACGCGATCGTCACGTCGGCGCCGAGCGCGACGAACGCGCGCGCGGCGGCCGCGCCGATGCCGGAGCTGCCGCCGACGACCAGGACTCGTTTGCCATTGAAAGAAGCGTTCATCGTGTGATCTCCGAAACGAAGGAGGAAAGGGCGCGGCGCCGCTGCGCCGCCGCCCGTCAGAGGGTTTCGCTCTCGCGCAGCGTGAGCGGGCTTTGCAGCGCGTAGCGCGCGATGTCGTCCTTGCGCATGAACACGACGCCCGGGTGCGATTTCGCGTAGCGCAGGAACGCGTCCCAGGCGCGCACCATCTGCGGCGTGCCGCTGATCCGGTCGTGCGCGCTGATCGACATCATCCGCCGCCGCATGCCGGCTTCGTCGTACAACTGATCGAAGTCGAGCTTGATCTGGTCGAGGAACCGCCCGGGCGAATAGTTGCGGCCCTCGACGAGCAGGATGTCGTTGTTGCGCAGCGTATAGGGCACGACGACGAAATCCTTGCCGTTCACTTGCTCGATGAACGGCTCGTCGCGGCTCACGTCGTCGATGTGATACTGGTAGCCGAGCTCCTGCAGCAGCGACAGCGTGTTCGGACCGCGCCGCAGCCAATTGCAGTTGTAGCCGACGGGCCGCGCGCCCGTTTCGGCCTCGACCATGTCGCGCGCGGCGATCAGGAAGCGCCGCTCTTCGTCGCGGGCGAGTGCGTACTGCGAGCTCCAGCGCGGGCCGTGTGCCGCGGCCTCGTGGCCGCGCGCGACGATCGCGCGCGCGAGGTCCGGCCGGTGACGCACGGCCTCGCCGATCATGTGCGACGTGACCTTGATGCCGTGCCGGTCCCACAGATCGAGCATGCGCGGGATGCCTTCGCGGTAGCCGTACGCGAACCACGTCGCGGACGCGAGGTCGACGCTCACCTGCGGCGGGAAGTCGACGTGCGGGAACGGGCTGTCGGCGCCCGTCGGCGGCTGGCCGCCCGCTTCGAACTGCATCGAGATCGAGATCACGAGCCGCGCGCCGTTCGGCCAGAACGCGCCTGGCGCCGCCTGGCCGGCCGGCGAGCGGAGCGGCGATCGGGCGGCGGTCGACGCGGCCGAAGCATGTGCCGAAGCCGCACCGCTCGGCGCGGCCGCCGAGCCGAGCGCGAGCCCGGCCGCCGCGAGGCCGATGCCGCCGCCCGCGCGGGCGAGAAAGTCGCGCCGGTCGGGCGCCGCGGGCGCTGCCGAGGTTGCGGACGCTTCTAGCGTGCTCGTCGTCATGTCCATGTTCTCCCGTCACGCCGCGACGCCAAGCTGGCGCAGCAGCGTCAGGTTGTCTTCGATGTGCCAGTTCTCGGCGATCCGGCCGCGTTCGACGCGGTAGATGTCGGTCGCGATGAAGTCGATCGCCTGGCCCTTGCCCTGCGCGCCCTCGAACGTGCCGGTGAAGTGTCCGCGAAAGCGCAGGTGCACGACGACGCGGTCGCCCGCGACGATCATCTGCTCGATCTCGCACGACATGTCGGGGATCGCTTCACGCATCGTCCGCGACGCGGCGAGCGGGCCGGCAAGGCCGGGCGCGCGGCCGGGCGGCGGCGTGCGGTCGGCGAAGTCGTCGGCGAGCGCGGCGCGCGCGAGCGCCGGGTCGCCGTCGTGCCAGAACGTGTCGTAGCGGCGTGCGGCGAGGATCTGCGCGTCGCGCTGCGCGGCGGGCAGGCTGCGGTCGGCGCTCAGATGCCTGGGTTCGATCAGGCCGGCCGGATCGGCGCGGGCGGGCGCGAGCGCCGCCGCGAGCAGCAGCGCGGCCGCGGCGCGCGTGGCGGGAAGCGAGTGTCGGCGAAGGGTGTCGAGCATGCGGATCTCCGGGGATGCATTGTGTGGCGCGCGATGCCGGAAGGCGGCCGCGCGGGAAAATCGTTCGTTTCGTTCGTACTGCGCAGGCGCCTATGTTAGTTTTCCGTTTTCGATGCAGATACGGGATTCTGGCGAATGGATTCTTCTCAAAAAGGAAAAGGTGGGCGAGGCCGACGGCGGGCGCATCGATGCTGATCGACGATTTGCCGGCACTCGCGACGTTCGCGCGGATCGTCGCGGCAGGCAGCCTGTCCGGCGCGGCGCGCGAGCTCGATCTGTCGCTGTCGGTCGTCAGCAAGCGGCTTGCGCAGCTCGAAGCGCGACTCGGCGTGCGGCTCCTGCAGCGAACGACGCGCGAGCAGACGCTGACCGAGGAGGGCGCGCTGTTCCACGCGCAGGTCGTGAAGATCCTCGCCGAGATCGAGCAGGCGGAGACGCTGATGCGCGACAAGCGCGGCACCGTCGGCGGCGCGCTGAGGATCACGGCGCCGGGCGAACTCGGGCGGCTGCGGATCGCGCCCATCGTCGCCGCGTTCCAGCGGCAGCATCCGCAGGTGACGGTCCAGATGCAGCTCACCGACGCGGTCGTCGATCTGATCGCGCACGATATCGACGTCGCGGTGCGGATCGGCATGCTCGCGGACTCGTCGCTGATCGCGCGCGAGCTCGCGCCGAACTATCGCGTGCTGTGCGCGTCGCCCGCCTATCTCGCCGAGCGCGGCATGCCCGCGCATCCGGCCGACTTGTGCGCGCACCGCTGCATCGTGATGGGCGAGCAGCCGCGCGTCGAATGGCGTTTCGACGGGCCGGAGCCCGTTGCGGTCGAGGTGTCGGCCGCGTTCCTGACGAACGACGGCGGCGCGGCCCGCACGTTCGCGCTCGAAGGCGCGGGCATCGCGCTGAAGTCGATCTGGGATGTGGGGCCGGACATCGCCGCGGGAAGGCTGCGGCGCGTGCTGCCCGAATGCGCGTCGAGCGCGGCGCCGCTTCACGCGGTGTATCCGAGCGGGCGGCACCTCGCGCTGCGCGTGCGGACGTTCGTCGACTATCTCGGCGCCGAGTTGCGCCGCGCGTGGTGCTGGGACGAGCAGTGAGCGACGGCGGTCGATGGCGGGGTTGTCGCCGTGGCGTCGCCGGAACGGATTGGCTGACACGTTCGTTTCGATTGCTGCGGCAGCGCCCGCGATCCTGACTATCTCGGTTGCGCCGGTCCTGGTCGTTTGGACTGCCCGCAGGCAGGGAGTGCCGTCTGCCTCGTCGCCGAAAAGCGCGTTGGTTGAAGGTGTGCGCCGACGTGGGCGGGTCCGTTCGGCTCCGAAGTGCGCTGCGCAAAGGCCGAAGCGAGCGCCGAACGACTTTGGCGGGGATGTCGCGCGGCTGGCTGGGAGCGGAGCGGCATCGACGTCGGCATCTGCGTCGGTTGCCGCGTCGGCGCGGTCGCTTCAGTCGTCCTTTCCGGGCTGCTCGGGCTGTTTGCTCGGACGGCCAATATGCCCTCCGACGCCGCACGGGCCGTCTTGACTGCCACGAGCGCGAGGCCGCTCGATACGAGCGAATCTCCGCGCACGACGGCCGTCCGGCGGGCCGCTAGACGACCGCGTTCGCGCCCGCTGCCGTCTCGCCGTGCAGCCGCCCCGCGATCTGCAGCGCGCGCAGCAGCATGCCGACGCCGCGCCGCGTGTCGGGGTCCCGCAGCAGGCTCCACAGCGCGCGCAGCGGCGGCGCCTCGCGCTGCCGGCGCGCCTCGGCGCTCGCGACGCGCAGCGCGCCGCCCGCCGTCGCGCCCGCCGCGACGACGTCCTCGAACAGTTTGCTGAGCTTCTCGACCGCAGCCTGATCGGCGAAATCGACGAGATCGGCGACGAGCGCGAACAGGTCGACGAGGTTGCCGAGCCGGTCGCCCACGAGGAGCGGCCGCAGTTCGGGCGCGATCGCGGCCCAGGTCGGGTCGGGTGCGGCGGGCGCGTCCAGCGCGGTGGGGCGCGCGTCG
Organism: Burkholderia oklahomensis C6786; assembly: GCF_000959365.1. Classification (NCBI taxonomy): domain Bacteria; kingdom Pseudomonadati; phylum Pseudomonadota; class Betaproteobacteria; order Burkholderiales; family Burkholderiaceae; genus Burkholderia; species Burkholderia oklahomensis. The sequence goes on along the minus strand of NZ_CP009555.1, from coordinate 4,062,855 downwards.
TGCGCGGGCGTGGCGGATGACGACATGACGGCTCCTCGGGACGAAGGGCGATTCACGCGAGGCCGCGCGCGACCGCCCAGTAGATGCCGCGATTGAAGCCGACGCGCAGCAGGCCGCCCAGCTTCGTGGGCGGCGTCGGCCGGACGTCGCGGCGGTAGTCGTACCAGAGCGGCATTCCGGCGTCGAGCCCCATTTGCGCGACCGCCTGCACCTTGCCGTCGTAGCACGCGACCGGATGGCCGAGCCGGATCTGCGCGGCGATGTTGTCGGCGATCACGGGCGCCTGGTTGTGGCATGCGCCGCCCGCCTTGCTGACGGGTAGATCGACGGTGTCGCCGATCGCATGGACGTTGTCGATGCCGCGCACGCGCAGCGTCTCGTGATCGGTCGGCAGCCACCCCTCGTCGTCGGCCGCCTCCGACACGCCGCTCTCGCGGACCGCTTCGACCGCGCGGATGGGCGGCGTCGCCATCAGGATGTCGAACGGCTGCTCCGCGCCTTCCTCCGAAGACGCGATCTTGCGCGCCGGATCGACGCGCGCGAGCGTGAAGCCGCGCTGATAGCGGATGCCGCGCTGCTCGAAGAGCGCGGGCAGCACGTCGCAGGTCGGCTTTTGCAGGAACAGGCAATTGCGCAGCAGTTGCGACACGGTCGGATACGTGTAGACGATCTCGACCTTGTCGCGCACGCCGCGGCGGCGCAGCGCGTCGTCGAGCATCAGCGTGGTCTCGATCGGCGCGATCCCGCATTGATGCGGGACGTTGTGCGTCTTCGGGAACGTGACGGTGACGAACACGGTTCCGCGCTCGATCGACGCGATTCGCTCGGCGAGTCGCCGCGCGGGCTCGTACTGGTAGAAATGGTCGCCTGCTTCGGCGAGGCCTTCGATGCGCTCGGGAGACGGCACGCAGCCCGTCGCGATCACGAGATGGTCGTAGCCGTAGCGCTTGCCGCTCTTCGTGTGCACGTGCTGCGTCGCGAAGTCGAAATGCGTCGCGCGATCGACGACGAACGCGATCTCGGGGCGCAGCAGCGAGCGCTCGGCGCGCGTCAGTTCGTTGCGAAAGCACGCGCCGAACGCGACGTACATGAACGCCGGCTTGTAGTCGTGGTCCGGCGAATCGGACAGCAGCGTGAGCCGCACATCGTTGCGGACGACTTCGTCGAACAGTTTCGACGCGAGCTGATTGGCGAGCATCGTGCCGCCGAGCCCGCCGCCGACGATCAGGATCTGCGTGGACATCGTGCGCCTCCTTCTGCCGGACGGATGATGCGTCGCTGGACATCGGCGCGACAGCCGGCTGAAACGAATGGCGAATGCGTGAATTGGCGATATGTTTTTTTTGATGAGCCGAGCGTATGAAATGAATCGGGCGAAGTCAATTACACGACAATTACGCGACGGCGTTTTCGCGCGCGAAGCGCGAGCGGGCGGCGATGGCCGGGCCTGCCGCGGGCCGCGCCGCAGCGGTTCGCGAACGGGGCGTGCGACATATTGCTGCAGTCGCCGGTTCGTCCATGCGACGCATCGATTCGTCGACCGGGCATCAGCGATCGATTCGATCATTCGGTTCGACTTTCCTGAAATTCGATTCATGAAATAGATCGACCGGATATTTCTTCTCGGGCATGCGGCGCGCGCGTCGCTGCGAGTCGCTGCGCGTCGCGTAACGCGCCGTTCGGCCGACCGGCCTCGCGCGGCGAAGCGGTTTACAATCGGTCCATGTGTTCGGCGGCCCGTCGCCATCGGGGCGCCGAGCGTTCGACCATGCCGATCGTTCGTCAGGATGCGCCGATGCCATCGAACCTTGTCACTTCCGTCTCTCCACGCGAGCGTCGCGTGCAATGCGCGCATCCAATGGGCTTGCACCACGTCGCGTACACCGAGTGGGGCGATCCCGTGAATCCGCGCGTGCTCGTCTGCGTGCACGGCCTCACGCGCTCGGGGCGCGATTTCGATCGTCTCGCGACAGCGCTGTCCGACGTCTATCGCGTCGTCTGTCCCGACGTGGCCGGGCGCGGCCGGTCGGACTGGCTCGCGGATCCGGGGCTCTACGGCGTGCCGCAATACGTCGCCGACATCGTGACGCTGATCGCGCGTCTCGATGTGGAGCGCGTCGACTGGTTCGGCACGTCGATGGGCGGCCTGATCGGCCTCGCGCTCGGCGGATTGCCGGGCACGCCGATCGGCAAGATGATCGTCAACGACATCGGCCCGCACATCGAGCCCGCCGCGCTCGAGCGCATCGGCGAATATACGGGGCTCGACAAGCGCTTCGCGACCGAGCAGGAGGGCGTCGATTACCTGACGTCGCTGTCGTTGCCGTTCGGCCCGCTCACGCCCGACGAGTGGCGCGCGCTGAACCGGCCGCTTCTCGTGCAGGACCCGGACGGCTCGTGGCGCGCGCGCTATGACCCGCGCATCGCGGTGCCGTTCAAGGCGGCGACGCCGGAAGCGAATGCGCAGGGCGAGGCTTGGCTATGGCATTCGCTCGAGGCGTTCGCGGGGCCGCTTCTCGTCGTGCGCGGCGCGCAGTCGGATCTGCTGTCGCGCGACACGGTCGATGCGATGAAGGCGCGCGGACGCGCGGTGTCGAGCGTCGAGATCGCGGAAGCCGGCCATGCGCCCGCGTTCGTGAGCGCCGAGCAGATCGCGATCGCTCGCCAATTTTTCGTCGGAGACGCGCCGCACGCGTCATAATATGCGGTTCGGCGCGGCCCGCACGCGAGCTTGCCGCGCCGTCCACCGATCAACCATCCAACCGGGAATTCTCATGGCAGTTACTCGTCACCACGTCGGCCCCCGTCTTTCCGAAATCGCGATCCACAACGGCACCGTCTACCTCGCGGGCCAGATCGCCGAGGACACGGCGCAGGACATCAAGGGCCAGACGCGCGAAGTGCTCGGCCACATCGACCGCCTGCTCGGCGAGGCGAACAGCGACAAGTCGAATCTGCTGTCGGTGCAGATCTTCATCTCCGACATGGCGAACTTCCCGGGCATGAACGAAGTGTGGGACGCATGGGTCGCACCGGGCGCGACGCCGCCGCGCGCGACCGTCGAGGCGAAGCTCGCGAACCCCGCGTGCCTCGTCGAAGTGGTGGTCGTCGCCGCGCAGCGCAGCTGAACCGGAGCGCGACACGTTTTTTCCGGCAACACGCACTACCCGACGATGACAGCCGATTCCGCTTCCGCCGCGACCGCCGCGGCGCCGTCATTCGACGACGTGCTCGCGTTCGTGCGCGAGCATGCGGGCGACGCGCGCTTGTCGTCGGGCGAACTGCTCGCGGACCATGCAGCGGGCACGTCGACGATCATGCAGCGGCTGAACGTCGATCCGCCCGCGGTGCAGGCAGCCGCGCTCTTCGCGCTCGCGCCGTATCTGAGCGATCCCGAAAAGCAGATCGCCGAGCGCTTCGGCGACGAGGTTGCGCGCCTCGTCACCGACGTGCGCAAGCTGCTGCGACTCGGTACCGTGAGCCTGCGCGCCGCGCAGAGCGCGCCCGTCGACGCGGGCCGCGACGCACAGGCCGAGCGGCGCGCGCAGATCGAGGCGCTGCGCAAGATGCTGCTCGCGTTCGCGCAGGACATCCGCGTCGTGCTGATTCGGCTCGCATCGCGGCTGCAGTCGCTGCGCTATTACGCGGCTGCGAAAATCGAGCCGCCGCCCGACGCCGCGCGCGAAACCCTCGAGATCTACGCGCCGCTCGCGAACCGGCTCGGGATCTGGCAACTGAAGTGGGAGCTCGAGGATCTCGCGTTCCGCTTCGAGGATCCCGTCACGTACAAGCGTATCGCGAAGCTGCTCGACGAGAAGCGCATCGAGCGCGAGGCGTACGTCGCGGAGGCGATCGAGCGGCTGCAGCGCGAGCTCGCGGCCGCGCATATCCAGGCCGAGGTGAGCGGCCGTCCGAAGCACATCTACAGCATCTGGCGCAAGATGCGCGGCAAGGAACTCGACTTCTCCGAGCTCTACGACGTGCGCGCGTTTCGCGTGATCGTTCCGGACATCAAGGATTGCTACACGGTGCTCGGCATCGTCCACCACCTGTGGCAGCCGGTGCCGAAGGAATTCGACGACTACATCTCGCGGCCGAAGCCGAACGGCTACAAATCGCTGCACACGGTCGTGATCGGCGACGACGGCCGCGCGTTCGAAGTGCAGATCCGCACGCAGGAGATGCACCGCTTCGCCGAATACGGCGTCGCCGCGCACTGGCGCTACAAGGAAGCGGGCGCGCGCGGCTACGGCGGCCAGTTCTCGGCAAGCGAGAAGTACGACGAGAAGATCGCTTGGCTGCGCCAGCTCCTCGCGTGGAAGGACGAGGTCGCGGACAGCGGCGGCGACGGCGACGCGAGCGGCCGCGAAGCATGGGCGCAGTTGCGCGAGACGACGCTCGACGACGACCACATCTACGTGCTGACGCCGCAGGCGCGCGTGATCGCGCTGCCGCAGGGCGCGACGCCGGTCGATTTTGCGTACCACCTGCACAGCGAGCTTGGCCATCGCTGCCGTGGCGCGCGCGTCGACGGTGCGATGGTGCCGCTCAACACGCCGCTTGCGAACGGCCAGACGGTCGAGATCGTCGCGGTGAAGGAGGGCGGCCCGTCGCGCGACTGGCTCAATCCGCAGCTCGGCTATCTGCACAGCTCGCGCGCGCGCCAGAAGGTGCGCGCCTGGTTCAACGCGGTCGATCAGCAGGAGACCGTCGCGCACGGCCGCGCGCTCGTCGAGAAGACGCTGCAGCGGGAAGGCAAGACATCGGTCAATCTCGAGCACCTCGCGGCGAAGCTCGGCTTCAAGTCGCCCGACGAGCTGTTCGCGGCCGTCGGCAAGGAGGAGTTCAGCCTGCGCAACGTCGAGCAGGCGCTTTCCGACGCGCCCGCGCCGGAACCCGAGCCTGAAGCGCCCGCGAACTTCGAGAAGCGCGCGAGCGGGGCGAACGTCGCGCACGGCGCGTCGACGGGCGTGCTCGTCGTCGGCGTCGACGCGCTTCTCACGCAGCTCGCGCGCTGCTGCCGCCCGGCGCCGCCCGATCCGATCAGCGGCTTCGTCACGCGCGGCAAGGGGATGTCGATCCATCGCAGCGATTGCCCGACGTTTCGCCGGATGGCCGAGCGCGCGCCCGAGCGCGTGCTGCAGACGACCTGGTCTGCCGACGTGCTGGGCGGGCGCGGCGCGTCCGTCTATCCGGTCGACTTGATGCTCGAAGCCACCGACCGGCAGGGGCTGTTGCGCGACATCTCCGAAGTGTTCGCGCGCGAGAAAATGAACGTGATCGGCGTGAAGACGCAGAGCCGCCGCAATGCGGCGTTCATGCAGTTCACAGTCGAGGTGTCGAGCGCGTCGCAGGTGCAGCGCGCGTGCACGCTGCTTGGCGAGGTCCAGGGCGTCGTTCGGGCGGCCCGCAAGGCGTGAGCGCTGGCAGGCCGCCCGCCGGCGGCTGCGCTGCTCGGCAACGGGTGCGAACTTTGCCGAACAAAATGCACGAAAACGCTTGCCAAGACGAAAAGAGCTCCATATAATTTCAGCTTCTTCAGGCTCGTAGCTCAGTTGGTTAGAGCACCACCTTGACATGGTGGGGGTCGTTGGTTCGAATCCAATCGAGCCTACCAACGACATCGGCTGGAGCTCGGTTCGCCGGGCTTCGGCGGCAGTAGAAAATTCTACGCAAAAGGCGAATACGGTTATGACACCGCGAACGTTGACCGAAACCCATTCGGAGCGACGCTAGTCGAGGAACGTTTTCGCCTTGTGGTATTGAAGCATCGGAATGCGGCCCCTCGAAAGCGGGGCCGCATTTTTTTTGTCGCGCGCTTTTGCTGGCGGTTTCGCGCGTTGTTAGTCCGCCGCTCACTGACGGCATCACGGAGATTGCTATATGGTTTCGATACGCTTGCCCGACGGCTCGGTTCGCCAATACGAGCATCCGGTGACGGTCGCCGAAGTGGCGGCGTCGATCGGCCCTGGTCTTGCGAAGGCCGCGCTTGGCGGCAAGCTCGACGGCGAGCTCGTCGATACGTCCACGCTGATCGATCGCGACGCGTCGCTCGCGATCGTCACCGACAAGGACGCCGACGGCCTCGACATCATCCGTCACTCGACTGCCCACTTGCTCGCGTACGCAGTGAAGGATCTGTATCCGGACGCGCAGGTGACGATCGGGCCCGTGATCGACAACGGCTTCTATTACGACTTCTCGTATCACCGTCCCTTCACGCCCGAAGATCTCGAGAAGATCGAAAAGCGCATGCAGGAGCTCGTGAAGAAGGACGAGCCCGTCACGCGCCGCGTCGTGTCGCGCGACGAGGCGGTTTCGTACTTCCGCAGCATCGGCGAGAAGTACAAGGCCGAGATCATCGAGTCGATTCCCGCGAGCGACGAGATCAAGCTGTACGCGCACGGCGGCTTCACCGACCTGTGCCGCGGCCCGCACGTGCCGTCGACGGGCAAGCTGAAGGTCTTCAAGCTGATGAAGGTCGCGGGCGCGTACTGGCGCGGCGACTCGAAGAACGAGCAGCTTCAGCGCATCTACGGCACCGCCTGGACGAAGAAGGAAGACCAGGACGCGTACCTGCACATGCTCGAAGAGGCGGAAAAGCGCGACCACCGCAAGCTCGGCAAGCAGCTCGATCTGTTCCACATCCAGGAAGAGTCGCCCGGCATGGTGTTCTGGCACCCGAAGGGCTGGACGCTGTGGCAGCAGGTCGAGCAGTACATGCGCCGCCGTCTCGACGCGGCCGGCTACCTCGAGATCAAGACGCCGATGATCATGGACCGCTCGCTGTGGGAGGCGTCCGGCCACTGGCAGAACTATCGCGAGAACATGTTCACGACCGAGTCGGAGAAGCGCGACTACGCGGTCAAGCCGATGAACTGCCCGGGCCACGTGCAGGTGTTCAAGCACGGCTTGCGCTCGTATCGCGATCTGCCGCTGCGCTACGCGGAATTCGGCTCGTGCCACCGCAACGAGGCGTCGGGCGCGCTGCACGGCCTGATGCGCGTGCGCGGCTTCGTGCAGGACGACGCGCACATCTTCTGCACGGAAGAGCAGATCAACTCCGAGGCGATCGCGTTCAACAAGCTCGCGATGAGCGTCTATGAGGATTTCGGCTTCGACCGCATCGACATCAAGCTGTCGTTGCGACCGGAGCAGCGGATGGGCTCGGACGAGACGTGGGATCACGCCGAGGATGGCCTGCGCAAGGCGTTGAAGGCGTGCGGCGTGGAGTGGGAGGAGTTGCCGGGCGAGGGTGCGTTCTACGGCCCGAAGATCGAGTACCACATCAAGGACGCGCTCGGCCGCTCGTGGCAGTGCGGCACGTTGCAGCTCGACATGATGTTGCCGGAACGGCTCGGCGCCGAGTACGTCGCCGAGGACAACAGCCGCCGCCGGCCGGTGATGCTGCACCGGGCGATCGTCGGCTCGATGGAGCGCTTCCTCGGGATTCTGATCGAGCACCACGCCGGTGCGATGCCCGCCTGGCTCGCGCCCGCCCACGCAGTTGTGCTGAATATCGCCGAAAGTCAGGTGGAATATGCGCAGACTGTTGCTCAATCGTTGCAAAAACAAGGGCTTAGAGTGTCGGCCGATTTGCGCAACGAGAAAATTAGCTATAAAATACGCGAGCACACGCTCGAAAAAGTTCCCTATCTGCTTGTCGTAGGCGATAAAGAGCGTGAAGCACAAACGGTAGCCGTGCGTGCCCGTGGCGGCGTCGATCTGGGTGTCATGCCCGTCGAAGCCTTCGTTGAGCGTCTGCGTGAGGACATCCAGGCGTTCAAGTAACCGCCCTGGCAGCGCGGCTCGTTTTTTTAATTTTTAGAGGAAACGTAACATCGCTACTGATAAGTCGTCGCATCGCATCAACGGTGAAATCACTGCACCGGAAGTGCGTCTGGTCGGGGTCGATGGCGAGCCCATCGGCATCGTGAAACTCGCCGAGGCTTTCCGTAAATCGGAAGAACTGGATGTTGACCTGGTGGAGATCGCGCCGCAAGCGGCTCCGCCGGTGTGCCGTCTGATGGATTACGGCAAGTTCAAGTACCAGGAAGCCAAGAAGCAGCACGAGGCGAAGCTCAAGCAAAAGGTCATCCAGGTCAAGGAAGTGAAGTTCCGCCCGGGGACCGATGACGGCGATTACAACGTCAAGCTTCGCAACCTGGTGCGCTTCCTCGAGGAAGGCGACAAGACGAAGATCACGTTGCGTTTCCGCGGCCGGGAAATGGCTCACCAGGAAATCGGCATGCGGATGCTCGAGCGTCTGCGCACCGATCTCGACGAAGTCGGTCAGGTCGAGCAGATGCCGAAGATGGAAGGGCGCCAGATGATCATGGTGCTCTCGCCGAAAAAGAAGAAGTAACGAGCATGCCGCGCGGATGCGCGGCGGTTCGGTGAAGTGGTTCGGCACGTCGTCCGGTCAGGGCGGCGCGCCTGAAACGACGGTGGTCGCGCAAGCGTCGCGCCGTATACAAGTGGACTGGGTTCCGAAGGGCGGGTTGAGGGCGCAAGCCAACCGCACACCCACCTCCATCAAATAAACTGGAGTTGTTCGTCATGCCTAAGATGAAGACCAAGAAGAGCGCTGCAAAGCGCTTCGTGGTGCGTCCGGGCGGTACCGTCAAGCGCGGTCAAGCCTTCAAGCGTCACATCCTGACCAAGAAAACCACGAAGAACAAGCGTCACCTGCGCGGCGCCACGGCAGTTCATGATTCCGATCTGAACTCCGTCCGCGCGATGCTTCCGTTCGCGTAACCCCTCAATCGATACTCACAGGAGAGAATCATGCCTCGAGTCAAACGTGGGGTAACCGCACGGGCCCGTCACAAGAAGATCATCAACCTGGCCAAGGGTTATCGCGGCCGTCGCAATAACGTCTACCGCATCGCCAAGCAGGCGGTGATGCGCGCGGGCCAGTATGCGTACCGCGACCGCCGCAACAAGAAGCGTGTGTTCCGCGCACTGTGGATCACGCGTATCAACGCGGCCGTGCGTCAGCACGACATGACCTACAGCGTGTTCATCAACGGCCTGAAGAAGGCGTCGATCGAACTCGACCGCAAGGTGCTGGCCGACATGGCGGTGTTCGACAAGGCTGCTTTTGCCGCGATCGTGAAGCAGGTGAAGGCCGCCGTTGCAGCCTAATTGCGAAATTAGCACTGCGTGGTGAGCTGCAGCGATGTTCCGGTAGTCGCGGCCGCTGCAGCGAAAACGGGGCTCTTCCGAGCCCCTTTTTTGTTGGGTCGGGCGTTTCGCTCGACGAGCACAACTGACGTTGGAAGTGATGGGATCAATGGATCTGGACCAGATTGTCGCCGACGCGCAGCAGTCGTTCGAAGAGGCTGCGGATATCACCACGCTCGAGAACGAGAAGGCGCGGTTTCTCGGTAAGTCGGGCGCGCTGACCGAGCTGCTGAAGGGCCTCGGCAAGCTCGATCCCGAAACGCGCAAGACGGAAGGCGCGCGCATCAATGTCGCGAAGCAGCAGGTCGAGGCCGCGCTCAACGCGCGCCGCCAGGCGCTCGCCGACGCGCTCCTGAACCAGCGTCTCGCCGCCGAGGCGATCGACGTCACGCTGCCGGGCCGCGGCACGGGCGCGGGCAGCCTGCATCCGGTGATGCGCACGTGGGAGCGCGTCGAACAGATTTTCCGGTCGATCGGCTTCGACGTGGCCGACGGCCCCGAGATCGAAACCGACTGGTACAACTTCACCGCATTGAACAGCCCGGAGAACCATCCGGCGCGCTCGATGCAGGACACGTTCTACGTCGACGGCAAGGATGCCGACGGTCGCCCGCTGCTGTTGCGCACGCACACGAGCCCGATGCAGGTCCGCTACGCGCGGATGAACCGGCCGCCCATCAAGGTGATTGCCCCCGGCCGCACGTACCGCGTCGACAGCGACGCGACGCACTCGCCGATGTTCAATCAGGTCGAAGGCCTGTGGATCGACGAGAACGTCAGCTTCGCCGACCTGAAGGGCGTCTACACCGATTTCCTGAGGAAATTCTTCGAGCGCGACGACATCCTCGTGCGCTTCCGCCCGTCGTACTTCCCGTTCACCGAGCCGTCGGCCGAGATCGACATGATGTTCGAGCACGGCAAGAACGCGGGCAAATGGCTCGAGATTTCCGGCTCCGGCCAGGTGCATCCGACGGTGATTCGCAACATGGGCCTCGACCCCGAGCGCTATATCGGCTTCGCGTTCGGCAGCGGCCTCGAGCGGCTGACGATGCTGCGCTACGGCGTGCAGGATCTGCGTCTCTTCTTCGAGAACGACCTGCGCTTCCTGCGGCAGTTCGCGTAACGGCGCGACCGTCTCGCTCCGCGCCCGGCCGGCCTACCGAGGCGGCGCGCCGGGCCTCGATCTAACCTGTTTCGAACGTGGATATCCATGCAATTCCCTGAATCCTGGTTGAGAACCTTTGTCGATCCGCAACTGACGACGGACGAGCTGTCGCACGCGCTGACGATGGCGGGGCTCGAGGTCGAGTCGCTGCGCCCGGCCGCGCCGCCGACCGAGAAGATCGTCGTCGGCCGTGTGATCGAGGTGGTCAAGCATCCGGATGCCGACAAGCTCAACGTCTGCCAGGTCGACGCCGGCACGGGCGCGACGCTCCAGATCGTCTGCGGCGCGCCGAACGTCGCGCCGGGCATCAAGGTGCCGGTCGCGCTCGTCGGCGCGAAGCTGCCGCCCGCCGAAGAAGGCGCCGAGCCGTTCGCGATCAAGCTGTCGAAGCTGCGCGGCGTCGAGAGCCAGGGGATGCTCTGCTCGGCGCGTGAGCTGAGGCTTTCCGACGACCACAGCGGCCTCATGATCCTGCCCGAGGACACGCCCGTCGGCGAGGACATCCGGGATACGTTGAGCCTTGACGACACGGTCTTCGAAATCAAGCTGACGCCGAACAAGGCGGACTGCCTGTCCGTGTTCGGCATCGCGCGCGAGACGGCCGCGATCACGGGGGCGCCGCTCACGGCGCCCGACATCCGTCCGGTCCTCACCGAGCTGACCGAGACGCTGCCCGTCAAGATCTCCGCGCCGGATCTGTGCGGCCGCTTCTCCGGCCGCGTGATCCGCGGCGTGAACGCGCGCGCGAAGACGCCGCAATGGATGATCGAGCGCCTCGAGCGCGCGGGCCAGCGCAGCGTGTCGGCGCTCGTCGACATCTCGAACTACGTGATGTTCGAACTGGGCCGCCCGTCGCACGTGTTCGATCTCGACAAGATCCACGGCGGCATCGACGTGCGCTGGGGCCGGCGCGGCGAGTCGCTGAAGCTCCTGAACGGCAGCACGGTCGAGCTCGACGAGACGGTCGGCGTGATCGCCGACGATCGCCAGGTCGAGAGTCTCGCGGGCATCATGGGCGGCGACAGCACGGCCGTGACGCTCGACACGACGAACATCTACCTCGAAGCGGCGTTCTGGTGGCCGGACAGCATCCGCGGCCGCGCGCGCAAGTACAATTTCTCGACCGATGCGGCGCACCGCTTCGAGCGCGGCGTCGATTACTCGACGACCGTCGAGCATGTCGAGCGGATCACGCAGCTGATCCTCGACATCTGCGGCGGCCAGGCGGGCCCCGTCGACGACCGGATCGCAAACCTGCCGCAGCGCGCGCCGGTGGCGATGCGCGTGTCGCGCGCGAACCGGATCATCGGCGTCGAGATCGGCGAGGACGAAGTCGCGCAGATCTTCACGCGTCTCGGCCTCGCATTCGAGCGCGACGGCGACGTGTTCAGCGTGACGCCGCCGCCGCACCGCTTCGACATCGAGATCGAAGAGGACCTGATCGAGGAAGTCGCTCGGATCCACGGCTTCGAGAAGATTCCCGCCCGGCCGCCCGTCGCGACGAGCGAGATGCGCGCGACCGACGAGACGCGCCGCTCGATTCACGCGATCCGTCACGCGCTCGCCGCGCGCGACTACGCGGAAACGGTCAACTTCAGCTTCGTCGATGCCGAGTGGGAGCGCGACTTCGCCGGCAACGACAATCCGGTGCGTCTGCTGAACCCGATCGCGAGCCAGTTGTCGGTGATGCGCACGACGCTGTTCGGCAGCCTCGTCGGCGTGCTGCGCCACAACCTGAACCGCCGCGCCGATCGCGTGCGCGTGTTCGAGACGGGCCGCGTGTTCATCGCCGATCCGTCGGTGAAGGCGGGTGAACTCGCGGTCGAGGGCTATGCGCAGCCGAAGCGCTTCGGCGCGCTCGCGTACGGGCCGGTCATCGAAGAGCAATGGGGCGCGGCGACGCGCCAGGTCGACTACTTCGACGTGAAGGGCGATCTCGAGGCGCTGCTCGCGCCCGTCGTCGCGCGCTTCGTGAAGGCCGAGCACGCGGCGCTGCATCCGGGCCGCAGCGCGCGGATCGAAGTCGACGGCCGCGCGGTCGGCTGGATCGGCGAGCTGCATCCGCGCCTGATGCAGAAGTACGAGCTGCCGCATGCGCCCGTGATGTTCGAGATCGACGCGGACGCGCTCGTCGCGCGCACGCTGCCGGTTCCGTCGGAGGTGTCGAAGTTCCCGCCGGTGCGTCGCGACATCGCGGTCGTCGTCGATCAGAAGGTCGAAGTGCAGGCGCTTTTCGACGAAATGAAGAAGGCGCTCGCGGAAGACGCGTGCAAGTTCGTCCAGAAAGTTGCGCTCTTCGACGAATTTCGTGCAAAATCAAATACTTCCAGTGGGTTGTCAGCCCATGAGAAAAGCCTTGCGTTCCGCGTCACGTTGCAGGACCCGGCTGGAACCCTGCAGGACGAGATGGTCGACCAGGCGATTCAGACCCTCGTGGACCGCATGGCTCGAGTCTATGGCGCGCGTTTGCGCGGATAGGGCGCGAAAGTGGCGGATACCGCCGCTTTCGTCAGTGTTTTTGTCCAAGTTTGACGCGCTAGTTTTGCAGATATGAACGACATGAACTCGAGTGAATTCGAAGCCCTCCTGACGGCGCAACGCAGCGCCATGTCACGCGACGTTCCGGCGTCGCCGCCCGCCGGCGATACGCCGACGCTGACGAAGGCCGAGCTGGCCGAACTGCTGTTCGACAGCGTCGGCCTCAACAAGCGCGAGGCGAAGGACATGGTCGAGGCGTTTTTCGAGGTGATCCGCGATGCCCTCGAAAACGGCGAGAGCGTGAAGCTGTCGGGCTTCGGCAATTTCCAGCTGCGCGACAAGCCGCAGCGGCCGGGGCGCAATCCGAAGACGGGCGAGGCGATTCCGATCGCCGCGCGCCGTGTCGTGACGTTCCACGCGAGCCAGAAGCTGAAGGCGCTCGTCGAAAACGGCGACGAATCGGATCTCGTGCGTTAAACCGGCGCTTCGCCCCTGCGCGCGGCGCCCGCGCCCCTTACCGACGGTTAACTGACGATGACGTCGACGGTTGAGAAAGTCGTGTTGCCCCCGATCCCCGCGAAGCGCTACTTCACGATCGGGGAAGTGAGCGAATTGTGCGGCGTGAAGCCTCATGTGCTGCGGTATTGGGAACAGGAGTTCACGCAGTTGCGCCCGGTGAAACGGCGAGGGAACCGCCGCTACTATCAGCACCACGAGGTGCTGCTGATCCGGCGGATTCGCGAGCTGCTGTACGAGCAGGGGTTCACGATCAACGGCGCCCGCAACCGGCTCGACGCGGTCGGCAGCGAGCGGGGCGCGCCTCCGACGGCCGACGAGCTCGAACCGCACGCCGCGGAGCCGGTGCCGCGCGAGACGGTGGATGTCGCGCAGTTGCGCGGGGCGCTTCTCGACGTGATCGACGGTCTCAAGCGTAGCTGAACGCAGCGCCCCGGGCCGCGCCGAGCCGCGCGTTTTCCGGCGGACAGACAGTCGGAAAACGAAGACAAGCCCGTGCGAACGCCGGTTCGCGCGGGCTTTTTTCCGGGCGGTCCCGCCGGCGGCCGTGCTGCGCGTGCGGCGCGAATCACGGCGTGAGCGGATCCTTCTTGCCGACGTCGACGTCCAGTGTGCCGTCGTGCGCCATCCGCACCGAGCCGTGCGCGACCACGTCGCGGTAGTCGTAGAGATCGAAACGCACCCGCTGCTTCGACGTGTCTTGAACGAGAATGCGCATGTTCAGCACGAGCACGTTGAACATCTTCGTGTCGCCGCTTTCGAGCCACAGGTAGCTCTTCGGGATGTTTGCGGGCGGCCGCTGCACGGGCGCGTTCGGCGCCGAACGGAAGGTCAGGCGCAGACCGTCCGGCTCGACCGTCGCTTGCGACATGCGGCCGATCAGCATGGGCGGCGGGAACACCGTGTACTGGTCGAGCACGAGCGCATTGCCGCGCAGCTCGGCGCCGCGGCGCTTGAGCGGTGCGAGCGACGACAGCTCGATGCCGAGCGCGCGAAGCAGCTTTGCCTGCGGCACGCCGAGTACCGACACCTTCGTCGGCGTGAACGCGAGATGGCGTTCGTCGAGCAGCGTCAGCGTGCCTTTCATGTCGGCCGGCAGCCAGACGCCGGGCGGCACCTGGTTCCACAGTTTGAGGCCGCCCTGCACGTGCAGCTGGTCGCCGTCGGCACTCAGCTTCAGGTCGTTCAGCGAGCGCGGCGAATAGTCGAGCAGATGCCGGTTGAAGAGATCGGACATCGCGTCCCACGGCGCGAGCACCGAGCCGCTCAGGATGCGGATGTCGTACTGATTCGGATCGTCGAGGTCGACGGGCTCGCCCGCGCGTTTCGCGACGAGCTGAACGACGAGGTCGTCGACGCGAAAGCCGATGTTACCGGCGATGTAGAAGTCCGCGTTGTGCAGGTGGATCGTCGTCGTGCCGTTCGATATGTGGCGCGGGCCGAACGCCGTCACGTCGCCGCCGTGCTTCGCGGCCACCTTGCGGAAGTCGGATCGCGGCGCGCCGTCGCTCGGCGCGACCGCAAACGCCTCCCATTGGCGGCGTGCTTCGTTCAGACTCGACTGCTGCGCCGCGATCAGGCTGTCGTTCAACCGTGCGGACGCGCTGCCGACGCTCGGCGCGGCGGGGCGCGCGACCTGCGAATATGACGGCATCAGGATCGACAGCGCGCCGCTCGGCTCGAAGTTGAAATAGCCGGCGACGAGCTGGTCGCGATAGTGATACATGTCGAACACGAACGCGTCATCCGGCGCGGACTCGCGCGGCGGATAGATCACGATGTCCGCGTTCATCGGCATCGCGCGCATGAATTTCACGTCGCCGCCGCGCAGATAAATCGCGTGCTTCGGCGCGTTCTCGGGCATCGTGAAGCCCGCCTTCGTGCCGTCGTCGAGCACGAGGTCGAGACCGGCGCGCGTCAACTTCAGCGCGACGATGTTGATCTTCAGATGGGGCGGCGGCAGCAGCTTGTCGACATTCAGCACGAGATCGTTGCCGTTCAGCCGCACGATCGGCGTGTCGATCTTCAGCAGATCCGATACCTGCACCTTCGCGGCACGCATCACGGGACCCGCGTCGATGCCCGATACGTGCACGTCGACCGGACGGAAGACGAGCGTCGAGCCGTCGCGAACCTCAAGCTTGCCCTTCAGCAAGAACGGCACCCAGCCGTCGCGCTGCATTTCGCCTTGGATGTCGAGGACGCCGTCGCCCGCCGTCACGCGCACGTGCCGCAGCGGCGCGTTGTGGTAGCCGAAGATGTAGCCGCCGAAGAGCGCGTTGAGCTTCGTGTTGTCGAGCGTCACGGTGCCGCGGTGCACGGCGATGTCGAAGCTCGTCGGGTCGTCGAAGACGGTGGGCGCGCCGGGATGCGTCGGCACGAGCGTCGCCGATAGCTCATGGACGAGGAAGCCGAGGTCGCCGACGATGCGGAAGTCGACTTCGCGCAGGAACGCGAGCGTGCCGTTCTGCCCGGAGTCGCGCAGCGTGAGCGGGCGCGGCTGCGTGAGCTTGATCGACGCGAGCGCCGGCACGGTCCGCGCGATCTGCTGCTCGCGCGCGAGGCGGTCGGCCTTCGTGCGTTCGATCGTCGTCGATGCGGCACCGTCGCTGCCGACCTTCGGCGTCGATTCCGCGCATCCCGCGCTCAGGACGGCGAGCGTGACCGCCGTTCCCGCGCACGAGCGCAGGAACCAGCGCGAAGCCGAAACGGCGGTGCGTATGGCGTGCCACGCGTCAGGCGCGCGATGAAATGGCGTGCGATGGACGTGCTGGACCGGTGTCCGCATCGTTGATGTCTCCCTATCTTTGTCGTGACTGGCGCGCGAGCGCGCGCGTCGGCTGGCGCCGATGATTTGGCGCAGTTTGGCATAGCCGCGCTAGAGGAGCGGCACCAAACGTCGGCGCGTCGTGCTGCGGTGCAAGGAGGCGCATTGCAGCGGGAAGGACGCGACGACGATGATACGAATCAAACGCCCGTATAAACGCTCGTATAACGTGCGCATGGCGGTCCGGTCGGCGAGAAGCGGGGCGTGCGTTCGGCGAGAAGCGCCGTTTCAGGGGATACCCGGGCGGTATCGGGCGGATCGTGCGCGCTGCGGCAAACGCTCGGCGGGTGCGGGAGAGCGGCGGAACGGCGCCGCTGCCCGCGACGGCCGGATCGCGCGCCGTTCACCGGGGGCACGCGATGCGATCGACGTTCGAGCATTGGGATCGCCGCGGGAACGGGCGATGCGCGCTCGGCGTCCCGCCGCGGAGCGGGCCGGGCGAGACAACTGCCGGCTCCGTCGTCCGCGGCTGCGTCGTTCGCGCAATCGGTTTCCGCGATGGCGCGTTTTGCTTGCGCCGGGCGCTCGGCGAGGCGCTACGATCGTCCTGTTAATCGTCTCGATCGATCGGAGAATTCGCATGACAACGCACGCATCCGGCAAAAGGGTCGCGCTCGTGACGGGCGCGTCGTCGGGGATGGGCAAGGCGTTCGCAAAGGCGTTGCTCGCCGAGGGGATGACGGTCTATGCGGCAGCGCGCCGAGTCGAGCAGATGGCCGATCTGGCCGCGCTCGGCGCGACCGTCCTGAAGATGGACGTCACGCGCGAAGCGGACTTGCGGGCGGCCGTCGAGCGAATCGAGCGAGAGACGAACGGCGCCGACGTGCTGATCAACAACGCCGGATTCGGAATGTTCGGCGCGATGGAGGAGACGAGGATCGACGACGCGCGCTACCAGTTCGAAGTCAACCTGTTCGGCATGGCGCGGCTGACACAGCTCGTGCTGCCGTCGATGCGTGCGAAGCGTGCGGGGCGCATCGTCAACATCTCGTCGATGGGCGGCAAGATTTATTCGCCGCTCGGCAGTTGGTATCACGCGACGAAGCACGCGATCGAGGGCTGGTCCGATTGTCTGCGGCTCGAACTGCAGCCGTTCGGCATCGACGTCGTGATCGTCGAGCCGGGCGCGATCGTCACCGAGTTCGGCGACGTGATGCTCGCGCCGATGCTCGAGCGTTCGGGCAACGGGCCGTACGCGAAGATGGCAGCCGCGGTTGCCGCTGCGACGAAGATGCTCTATCAGGACGGCCGCGGCTCCGATCCGCAAGTGATCGTCGATGTGATCGTTCGTGCGGTGCGCGCCCGGCGGCCGAAGACGCGCTACGTCGCCGGCAGGTTCGCGAGGCCGACGATGTTTGCGCGCACGTGGCTCGGCGATCGCATCTTCGACAAGCTGGTGATGCTGGCGATGAAGCGGGCGTGAGCGATGAACGAATACGAATGCATCGGTGCACGATCGTGGTGGCATGGCATCGAATGGAATTTGCATCTCGACAGTTCTATTTGCTCAAAGTGTCTGTTATACTTTCACGCTTTCGGGGCGTAGCGCAGCCTGGTAGCGTACCTGCATGGGGTGCAGGTGGTCGGAGGTTCAAATCCTCTCGCCCCGACCAGGATCGAACCCGCGTCAGTCTAGGCTGGCGCGGGTTTTTCTTTTGCGCGTGAGTTTTCAGGGCAAGCCTGGCGCCGTCGACGTCCGATATCGCGTGACGACGTGATTCACATGCGGCGTGTCGAATGCCGCGCAACGTCTCTTGTCAAAGCCGAGCCGAATGTCACGATCGGGGCGCACGTCGTTTCCAACGAGCGCCGTCGTCCAGACCTTTCACGCGCTTCTTCAGTTTCCGGTCCTATGCGATGAATGCGATGAGCACGCGGCTGGCGCGACGAGCAGGATGGCGGGAATGACCATGTGCGAGCGCCCGCGCTAGAACGCATAGTATGGCCCGGGTCCCGCAGGCGTCGGCCGCGTTTCGATCGCGGCATAGACGCTGCGTCCATAGAAGAACGGCAGTCCCAGATCGACGACGTTGCCGATCGGACCGGCAAGATCGTCGAACGCGAAATTGAACGTCGAGAACAGCACTTGCGAGCTGGCGACCTGGAACGTCGTCGCTTTCGTCGACGCGCCGTTGCCGCTGCTGAGCGCGATGCCGAAGGTCTGCGTGCTGCCCGGACAAAACCACGATCCGCATTGCGGCAGCGACGCATCCGCGAAGAAGATCCCGTTCGAGCCGCTGTCGAAGAACGTGCGCATGTTGGTGTTGCCGTTCAGTACGCTCGTCACGTAGGCGCCCGACGAGATCGTCGCGAGCGGCGTCGCCGAGCCGAGTCCGTTGTTCGCCTGCGTGCCGATGCCGAAGATCAGCGAGCCGTTGACCGTCGCCGAGCCGGTTGCCGGAATCGCCGGCAGCACGATCACCGAGCCGTTGTTGTCGCTCGTGAACGCGCCGACCGGATTCGCGATCTGCTGCGCAATCGGCTGCGCCGCGTTCGAGCATGCGCCGCTCGTCGTGCACGCGTAATACCAGCCGGACAACGCGGTATTCGCACACGCGGACCCGCAGTCGGTGACGAAGAGGCCGATGCCGAGAATGCCGTTCGCACGCAGCGTTCCTTGCGTTTGCATCGGCCCGGCGCTTTGCGTGCAGTCTGCAGGCGTGTTCGGCGTGCTTGGATCGGCGATCACCTGGATCGGAACGTTCGGCGCGACTTCGCCTGCGATCTTCACGTCGGCGCGGCGCACGGCGCCCCACGTGAAGCCGGTGCCGAACACCGCGCATGCGCCCGTGATCGGCGCGCCCGCGGCCGGCACGATCGGCAGCGCGACGCTCGACGGCAGTGCCGACGCGAGGATGCGCAAGCCATCCGAGCCGGTGTCGACCTGCACGTTGTCGATCGTCTGACATTGGCTCGTGTTCGGCACGCAGACGGTGACGGTCGTCATCAGCATGTTCGCGGCGCCCGTGACGCCCGCCGACACGGTGACGGGCTGCACGTTCGCCGCGGTGGACGGCGCGACCCCGTTTCCGTTCGTGTTCGGCGTCGTCGAGCCGCCGTCGCCGCCGCCGCCGCATCCGGCGAGCATTGCCGCGAGTGCGGCGATGCACCTCGCGATCTTGATGGTCATGGCCGCCTCCTTACTGCAGATCGTCGATCGACACGCCGGACGGCACCGCGCCGGGCAGCCACGCACGGCCGACGTACGCGCGCATGCGACCGCCGGCTTCGACGACGAAATCCGATTGCGCGACGCGCCCGGCATGGAGTCCCGTGCGGGCGCGCGCGTCCGTCGAGACGGCGTGGCTTTGGTAGGTCGCGAAGCGTTCGCCGAGAAGCTGCCGCAGGTTGGGCGACGTCGGGCCGTCCCACGTGTACGCGAAGACCAGTCCGGTGCGCGTCGCGTACTCGCGAATCGTCGTGCCGCCCGCGTCGACGTGGCTGCGCATCGTGACGGCGCCGCTGAACAGCGGGGGCGACGTTTGCGCGAACGTGCGGGCGGACGAGTTCGGGGCAGTGCTGCCGAGTTGCGATTGCGCGGCGGCGGGCGCGAGCGCGACGGCGGCGGCAACGAGAAGGACGCGCGCCAGGCGGCGCCGCGTGGGGGGGAACGACTTCTTGTTGTTCATGCGACTGCCCTCCGCAGGTGGATACGGTTGGGGTCACTGTCCAATCAATGATAGTGAGTCCCCGTGCGCGCAGAGGCTCGATTTTCGGAAATCGGATGCTCGTTATCCCTAGTCGGCAACGTGAATCGTCGCGGATCGATTCGACGTCGGCATGCGTGGCAGGGCGCGCGCGAGCAAGCGAAGAACGCGGCCGCACAAATAAGACCGTGCGCTTTTTGCACGGTCTGCCGCCGGACCGGTAAAATAGAAAGTTGACTCACGGAAAAGTCGCCGTGACCTAGTGGAAGGATTCCCTGAACATGACTGATCTTCGTCTTACCAAGCGGTTCGCAGCACTGCTTGCAACCGGCGTGTTCGTCGCCGGCTGCAGTTCGCCGTCGCCTACGAAAATCGACTACAAGAGCGATTCGAAATCGAAGGAGGTGTCGCTCGCGGTGCCGCCCAACATGCTCGACGAGACGCCGGATCAGCGTTCGCTGCCGCCGCAGGGCGGAGCGACCTCGCTTTCCAGCCTGCAGCAGGTCCAGCAGGCCGCGCCGCCCGCCGAGGCGGTCGCGCCCGCCGTGCCCGGCATGCGCATCCAGCGCGACGGCACCGAAAGCTGGCTCGTGATCGACGACAAGGTGCCTGCGCAAGTCTGGCCCCAGGTGCGTCGTTTCTGGCAGGAGCAGGGCTTCCTGCTCGTCGTCGAGCAGCGCGACAAGGGCGTGATGGAAACCGACTGGAACGAAACGCATCCGCAGATCAACGACGGCCTGATCCGCGGCGTGATTTCGAAGGCGATGGGCAACTCGTACGTGACGGCGGAGCGCAACAAGTACCGCACGCGCCTCGACGCGGCGCCGAACGGCGGCACGTACATCTTCATCAGCCAGAAGGGGATGCGCGAGGCGCTGACGGGCGCGAACAACGATTCGAGCAAGTGGGAGCCGAAGCCGAACGATCCCGGTCTCGAAACCGAATACCTGAAGCGCCTGATGGCCGTGCTCGCGCAGAACGATGCGCGCGTGAAGGCGGGCGGCGTGCCGATCACGGACGATGCGGCGCCCGCGAGCGGCGCGAAGGCGTCGAGCAGCAAGAGCAGGGATGCGGCGGCGGCGATCGCTGCGCAGAACGTCGCAAGCGCGTCGACGTCGCGCGGTCCGAGCGAAGCGGCGGTGCCCGACGTGCCGCCCGAAGTGACGCTTGCCGAGCCGTACGACCGTTCGTGGCTGCACGTCGGCCTCGCGCTCGATCGCGCGAACTTCACGGTCGACGATCGCGACCGCACGAAGGGCGTGTACTACGTCCGCTACGTCGATCCGAAGGATCTGAGCGTCGAGGAGCAGGGCTTCTGGAGCCAGTTGTTCCACGGCAAGAAGGAAAAGAAGGCGAAGCAGTACCTCGTCAACGTGAAGGCCGTGACCGAGGATCAGACTCGCGTCGCGATCGTCGACGACAAGGGCAATGTCGATGCGTCGGCACCCGCGCGGCAGATCATGTCGCTCCTCGTCAATCAGCTGCGCTGACGCTGCTGCCCGCGGCATTCGCCGCCCAGCCTGCGAAGCCCGCCTTTCGGCGGGCTTTTTTTCGCCCGCGCGGCCCGTTGCCGCAGATTCGAGCGTATGTGCGCGCACCTGTCGCACGCCCTGCGTGTTACGTAACGTCACCCCGTAACGAACGGAAGGAATGCGCGTTTTTGCCGAGTATTTGAGAATTAATCGTTAAAAATCAAATGCTTGCGGATTTGTTCTCGCTTGGCACGGAAGCTGCTCTGTCTATCGTCAACCAAGCAATCAGGGAGGACGCCGGAAAACAGCCCGGTTCGACTACGCGTGCCTCCCACCTAGTGTGGATGTCGACGTTTCAGGCAGTCGCCGTTACCGGCGAGCCGCCGTACTGGACGATGACCCGTGCATTCGCGCGGGTCTCGGTGGCCCCGTCGCCTATCCTCGTAGGGCGACGGTTTTGCCCGCGCTTCTCGTGAAGCGCGGGCTATTTTTTTTGCGGCGGTCGAGCGGGGATTCGCGGAAGCTCGTCTGCGCCGATTCGCGTATGCTGAGCCCTTTGTCACGCAGCAAAGGATGTCTGTATGTCCGAAGTCGCCGTCGTCGCGATCATCGTCGCAAAGCCGGGTGCGGAAGCGAAGCTGTTGGAACAGCTCGAGGGAATCGTCGGACCGACGCGCAAAGAAGCGGGCGCGTTGCAGTACGATCTGCACCGCGATCTTCAGGAGCCACGCCGTTTCATCTTCATCGAGCGCTGGACGAGCGAAGCCGCGCTCGCTGCCCATGCGCGATCCGCGCATATCGACGCGTACAAGCGTGCTGCGGCGGACTGGATCGAGAGTGCGGAGATTCGCGTCGCGTCGAAGATTGCGTAGCGAAGAGGGCGGGCCGCGCGACGCGCGGCCCGGCGACAAGCATCGGCGATCAGTGCGATGCGTTCGGGACGTCGAGGATCAGGATGATCGTCCAGTCGGCGTCGCCGTCGTGGTGGTACTGTCGCTCCGCGACGATGAACGGCTGCTGCTTGCCTTGCGGACCGAGGAAAAGCACGTCGCCTTCCATCGGCAGGCATTCGATCGGCGGCAGCGCGAGGAACGCGTCATCGGAGGCGCGCGGCATCAATTGCTTGATCTTGCGGGTCGCGGCCTCGGTCCATTCGATGTCCAGTTGGATGTTGCTCATTCGGTCCTCCGCACCGGAGTGCGCACGGTTGGAAAAGTTCGGTGCGCGACTTTAGCACAATGCGCGGCGCGCTCATTGCGGCGCGCCAATGAAAAAGCCGAACCCGGCAGATCCGGATTCGGCTTTCGCGCAAGCGGGGCGTGCCGCGCTTATTCGCTGGCGGCGCTCGCCGGAGCTGCCTTGGCGGCCTTCTTCGCGCCTTTGTGAGCAGCCTTCTTCGGGTGATGCTTGTGTTCGTGCATCGGCTTCGCTTCGGCGGCCGGCTCGGCAGCCTGTTGCTGCTGCAGCGCTTGTGCGCGTTGCTCGATTTCGGCGATCTTCGCCGGATCGGTGATCGTCTTGATTTCCGTGCTCTCTTGCGCATGGGCCGCGCCAGCCAGAGCCGACACCGAAACCAGGATAGCCATGGTCATCTTCTTCATTGCTTACCTCCGCTAAGTGGTGATGGACCCGAGTGTTGCCGATTTGTCTGGCGTCTGCAATCGAGTGAGCCGAGTTTATCAAAAGTGACGGATCAGTGCATTCGATTGCGTCATGGCGGTTGGCCGCGTGGATCGAGCGCAACAGTGAGGCAATCCGTCATCCTTGCGCAATCCACGTGCGCGGAACCGGTATCGGCGGCGGGGAGGCCGCGACGATCGGGCGCGCCGAAAACCGCGTGCGCCGCTAGAACCAGCCGAGACGGCGATACACATGGAATTGCGCAATGCCGAGGATTTCGTGCAGCGCCTGCTCGGCGTTGACAAGGTTGCCGGTGCGCGGCAGCCAGCCGAGCTGCGCGACCCGGCGGTTCGCGTAGACGGGCTGCGGCGCGATCCCGAACCGCGCGAAATCGAGGAGCGCGCGCCGCATCTGGTAAGACGAAGTGACGAGAATCAGATCATCGTAATGTTGGGCGCGTAATATGGCAGCAGTGAAGCGCGCGTTTTCGTAGGTCGTGTGGCTGCGCTGCTCGCGGATCAGGTCGCCGTTCGCAACGCCGCGTGCGAGCAGATAGCGCGCATACGTGTCTGCTTCGGTGATGCCGCGGAACTGCGGATCGCCGCCCGACACGACGACCGTGCAGCGCGCCGCCGTTCGTTGGCATGCCGAATAGAGTTCGGCGGTCTTGTCGATGCGGGCGAGCGCGTCGTGCGTCGGCGCCGCGACGCCGTCGCGGCGCTTGATGCCCGCGCCGAGCATCACGATTGCGGTGTTGCCCGTCATCGTCGGACGGGCGACCGGCCGTACGCCCGATTCCGCGAGCGCGACGAGCGGCGCGGCGAGCCAGCCGGACGCGATCAGCCACAAGAGCGCGACGCCCGCGACGAGTATCGCGATCGCGCCGCGGCGTTTGCGGCAGAGCAGAAAAACGACGAAGAGAAGTCCAAATGTGTTAAACAGAATCAATTTGATTGGGGTAAGGTAGCTTTTTGGGCACGGTTGACGATCTGTCCCCGCGTTGCGCGAACGAAGCGTCGGGGAGCGGGTCGGAAGGAGTGGAGGGATTATAAGGACCCCTCTTGAGCTGCGTGGCGGCGCCGGCGGGCGGAGACCCAGGCCGGCGGGGCCGCTTTGCAATGTCGCCGCACTTTAAGAAAGAATCGAGATGGCCACGTATTCCAACGAAGCAGTGCTCGACGCGCTGAGGCGTGTCCAGTACCGTCAGGTTCCTTGGGCGAGGCGTCCGGGTGTGTTCGAATACCTGCGTGCGCTCGGCTTGATGGATACGGTTCGGCAGAAGACTGTCGCACCTGCGCCCGGTTTCCACGCACCCGTCGATATCGCCGTTTTGACGGACAACGGCCGAGTCGAATTTGCACGGCTCGAGCGAGACGAGAGGCAGCCCGATTGGGATGCGCGTCGGACCGAAGATTACGCGCTTAGCGAAGCGAGCGCCGTGTCGATTCTCGAAAGTCGCTTGTAGCGCCGCGCGCGGCGCCGCATCCTCCGCACGAAAAAAAGCCCGTATCGCGAGGATACGGGCGGTACCGGGTACATTGCTGCTGCCACGCTGTGCTCATGGCAAAACTCTGACTCGGCGAGTGCCGAGCAGTTCCCGAGCATGCGGATTTTTCCCTTTGCCGCTTCAGTGATGGTTCGAATAGCTCGGCGGACGCTGCGCGTCATTGCGCGCGCGCGCATTGCTGGCGATGTCGCCGCGCAGGTCGCCGCGCGGCACGTTCGGTCGTGCGCCGGGTGCGGTTGCGCCCGCTTGCGAACGGGCGACTCGTTCCCGCTGTTCGTGCTGCTTCGGAGGAAATTGGTCGGCGTGCGAAGGAGCGGCGAGCGCCAGCGAAACGACAATGCCGCATGCCTTGAGAAGTGACATGGGTTTCATCGTTGGGAGCTCCCTTTTCAAGCCGTCGGACGGCTCGTTGATATATACCGGTAAGGTAAGCGGGGGAGCGAAGGCGCGCTGTAAATATTAGTAAATAGATGTATCGCTTGATCGCATCGTCAGGAGTCCGTGCGAAAAGACGGCCGTGCGCCGCGGCGGCGGGCGCCGAAAATGATTCTGGGCGGTCGGTGCCGCCCAGAAATCGAATTCATGCCATCTTGACGGGAGCGCGCCAGGATTCCGGATTGGTCCAGAACGCGCCGCGCAGACGATCGCGGCTCGGCGGTGCGGGCGGTTTCACCGCGCTCGCGCCGATGCGTCCGCGCAGCGAGATCTGGCGGCCGCTCGAGCCGAGGCGCTTCACCACTTCGGCGAGCGTGCCGTCGGCCTGCCATTCGTCGAAGCGTCGACGGCAGGTCGGCGGCGACGGATAGCGGCCGGGCAGCTTCGACCAGCCTTCGCCCGTCGACAGCACCCAAAGAACGGCGTTCACCACCGAGCGCGCTTCCACGCGGGGACGACCGCGGCGCTCACTGCGTGCGGGCTCGGAGCAGAAGAGTCCCTCGAGCAGCGCCCATTCGTTGTCTCTCAAATCGTCGAACAGCATCATGTCCTCACCTCAGCGAAGCTAACTCCGGTGCGCCGCCCTGCGCCGCGCACTCGTCGAGCACTCGATGCAACGAGTGCCGGGGGAGGCATCGGCTCCATGCAGCGGCGGACGTTGCGCGATCCGCCGCGAGAAGCCCGAAAGCCCGCAGCCCTGTGCGCCTGCTAATGCATGAAGCGTGCCACGTTGGCGACGACCACCCCAAAGCCGCCTGGCAGCGAGCTGACAGCCGCGTCAGCTAGGGGCGTATAAGACGCCAAAAAGACCGTCGAGCAAATAAGGACAATCACCAATCTTGTGCAGTCTGGCCCGTGAGACGTGCGTTTCAACCGTGTGCTGCACCGCACCGACACACGGCACGACATCGCGAGGACGCAATACAATCGCGCATCGATGCGTCCGATTGATGAGGGAATCCCATGAATATCACGCTCAGGCAGTTGCGCGTGTTCATCGAAGTCGCGCGGCTCAAGAGCTTCAGTCGGGCCGGCGACGAGATCGGTCTCACGCAGTCGGCCGTGAGCCGGTCCGTGCGCGAGCTGGAAGGCGAGATCGGGCTCAAGCTGATCGACCGCACGACGCGCGACGTGCAGCTGACCGACGTCGGCACGAATTTGATCGCGAGCGTGTCGCGCCTGCTCGGCGACCTCGACGACACCTTGCGCGAGATCCGCGAGATCGGCGAGCAGCGTCGCGGGCGCGTGATCGTCGCGGCGAGCCCGACGATCGCGTGTCGGCTGATGCCGCGCGTCGTCGCCGCGTGCGAGCAGCGCTTTCCGTTCGTCGCGCTCGGCCTGCGCGACGACGTGCAGAGCGACGTGCTGCGCAAGGTAAAGTCGGGGGAGGTCGATTTCGGCGTCGTGATCGGGCCGCTTGCGACGAACGACTTGATCGACGAACCGTTGATGACCGATTCGTTCTGCCTCGTCGTGCGCGCCGATCATCCGCTTGCCGCGCGCGATCGCGTGCCGTGGACGGCGCTCGCGGGTGAGCGGCTGGTGCTGCTCGACTACGCGTCGGGCAGCCGGCCGCTGATCGACGCGGCGCTCGCGACGCATCGGGTCGCGGCGAGCGTCGTGCAGGAGCTCGGCCATTCGGCGACGGTGTTCGGCCTCATCGAGGCGGGCGTCGGCGTGAGCGTGCTGCCGTGGCTGTCGTTGCCGTTGCCGGCCGGCTCGTCGCTCGTCGCGCGGCCGTTGACGCCGCGCGCGGAGCGTACCGTCGAGCTCGTGCGGCGGCGCGACCGCTCGCTGTCGCCGGCGGCGGACGCGGTCTGGGGGCTCGTGAAGGAGATGCCGGCGCGCGTCGAGGATCTGAACTGACGGTGCGCCGCGCTGCCGATTCGGCGTCTGGCGGGGGCCGGTCGTCGCAACGTTCGCCGCTGAGTCTGGATTGGGGGCGGATCGCCGTTCTCGCGCGCGGGCGCTCCGTCGGCGACTGTTTTCGCCGCCGCCGCCGCGCCGGAGATATGTCTTTTGCCGTACGTTCTTTGTCTTTACGCACCGGGTAATTTTGCGTAAGATGGCGCTCAGTCACGCGGTTCCCACTTGGTGCCGCGCTGTTCCGTCCGGTTTGGGTTGGGCTTGAGAGTAGGTTCGCCGCCCCCGGTTCGTGCTCCCATCAATATGACCGATCAGAATCGGGCGAGCGCGTCTTCCGTTCCTTTCGTCTGTTCGATTGATCCGGTTCGCTTGACCACAGGGTCTGACCTAGCTGCATGAATACCCAAGAGGCGAAAATCGTCCTCGAGACTGCTTTGATCTGCGCGCAGGAACCGCTGAAGCTCGGCGATTTGCGCAAGCTCTTTGCCGACGGCATGTCGGCGGACACAGTCCGAACACTGCTCGAAGATCTGAAACAGGAATGGACCGGGCGCGGCGTCGAACTCATCGCGCTCGCGTCGGGCTGGCGCTTCCAGAGCAAGCCGGCGATGCGTGCGTACCTCGACCGGCTGCATCCGGAGAAGCCGCCGAAGTATTCGCGGGCCGTGCTGGAGACGCTCGCGATCATCGCGTACCGGCAGCCGGTCACGCGTGGCGACATCGAGGAAATCCGCGGCGTCACGGTGAACACGCAGGTCGTCAAGCAGCTCGAGGACCGCGGCTGGATCGAGGTGATCGGCCATCGCGACGTGCCGGGCCGTCCGGCGCTCTACGCGACGACGAAGCAGTTCCTCGACGATCTCGGGCTGAAGGCGCTCGACGATCTGCCAGCGCTCGAGGAGCCGGCCGCGCATCTGGAGGCAAGCCTTCTCGCGCAGCAGGCGATCGACTTTCCCGACGATGCGCGGGGCGACGGCGGAGCGGTGGCGGGCGCATCCGATGTGGATGCGGGCGAGGCGGCCGCGCATGCTGCGGATCCGGCGGTTCGGCCGGACGAAGCCGTGGCGCCGGCTGACGTCGAGGCGGTGGACGCCGCGGCACGCGCGCCCGACGCGTCGTCCGAAGGCGTTGACGGCTCGACGGCACGGATTGCCGATCCGACCGATAATGACGAACGAGCCGATGTCGATGCGAGCGGCGATGCGGCGCAAGCTTCCGACGATGCCGATGCGTCGCAGCGAGTCGGCGGCGATGGCGGTGCATCCGAGCACGCTGCCGGCCGCATCGAAGCCGGCAAAGCCGTCGATTCGGCATCGGTCGCTGACGAAGACGTACCCGCGTCGCATGAGCATGTGGCGGCGCATGGCAATGCGCAGGATGCAGCGGACGCCGCCACGGCGCCGCATGCCGAGTCGGCCGGCCACGCCGTCGGCGAGCGCGCCGAATCGCCCGTGCCGGCGAACGAATACGCACACCCTGTCGCGCGGGCGGACGCAGCTCCGGCCGACGCGGCAAATGCAGCAAGCCGCGAGGCGGCCACCGATCCGGCGGCGGACCGAGCGATGAAGGAAGGCCAACGCGCGATCGGCGGCATCCCGCACGATGCCGAGCCGGTCCCAGCGCAGGCGGAGGAGGCGTTGGACGACACGTCCGACAGTCTCGCCGACGCCGTGCGCAGTGCAAGCGAGGCGGCCCCCGAGCGCGAGCTGCAGGACGACGACGAAGAGCCTGCGAAGCGTCGCGCCTGAGACGGGCGACCGAACCCTAGCCGTGCCCGCGACGGGCGCGAGACCTGACATTTGAGGTTGTTTTGACTGATACCCACGACATCGATTCGTCCGAATCCGCGCATGCCGTCGCGACGGCGCGCGCCGACGGCGCACCCGAGCAGTCCGCTCAGGATGCGGGCGGCGAAGACCGCCCGCGCCGCGGCTTGCGGCGCGGCCCGCGCAGCTTGATCGCACGCCGCCGCGCGGCAGCGAAGTCGAAGAACACCGACAACGCGGAGAGCGCCGAGGCGGCCGCGACCGGCGACGCCGATGCGGGCGCCGATGCCGCGAAGGCGCCGACGCGCGCGCCGCGCGGCAAGGACGCCGCGGCGAAGACGCCCCGCAAGCCGGCGGCCGGCAAGCGCGAGGGCGCGGCGCGGCAAGGCCAGGCGAAGCGCGGCGCGGCGGCTCCGGCGGCCGAGGCGGCTGCGCCCGCCGAGACCGGCCAGGACGATCTGTTCGCTTATGTGATTTCGCCGGCGTTCGACGCCGACAACAATGCGTCGGGCGGCGGCGTGCGCGCGCCGATGCTGCGCCGTGGCCGCCAGGCCCAGCCGAAGCGCGTGCTGTCGCCGGACGACGACGCGCCGAAGCTGCACAAGGTGCTCGCCGAAGCCGGGATGGGCTCGCGGCGCGAGATGGAGGAGCTGATCATCGCCGGCCGCGTGTCGGTGAACGGCGAGCCGGCGCACATCGGCCAGCGGATCATGCCGACCGATCAGGTCCGGATCAACGGCAAGCCGGTCAAGCGCAAGCTGCCGAACAAGCCGCCGCGCGTGCTGCTGTATCACAAGCCGACGGGCGAGATCGTGAGCCACGCGGATCCGGAGGGCCGCCCGTCGGTGTTCGACCGGCTGCCGACGATGAAGACCGCGAAGTGGCTCGCGGTCGGCCGGCTCGACTTCAACACCGAAGGCCTGCTGATGCTGACGACGTCGGGCGACCTCGCGAACCGCTTCATGCATCCGCGCTACAGCGTCGAGCGCGAGTACGCGGTGCGCGTCGTCGGCGAGCTCCCCGAGGCGTCGCGCCAGAAGCTGCTGCACGGCGTCGAGCTCGACGACGGTCCGGCGAACTTCCTGCGCATCCGCGACGGCGGGGGCGAGGGCACGAATCACTGGTATCACGTTGCGCTCGCCGAAGGGCGCAACCGCGAAGTGCGGCGGATGTTCGAGGCGGTCGGCCTGATGGTGAGCCGCCTGATCCGCACGCGCCACGGCCCGATCCCGCTGCCGCGCGGCCTGAAGCGCGGCCGCTGGGAGGAGCTCGACGAAGCTCAGGTGCGTCGTCTGATGGCGGCCGTCGGCCTGAAGGCGCCGACCGAGGAGAAGGGCAAGCGCGGCGGCGTGACCGAGCGCCGCCAGCCCGATCCGATGCAGACGTCGATGGGCTTCATCAATCGCGAGCCGGTGCTGACGACCCACGGCCAGCTCGACCAGCCGCGGCGCGGCCGTCGCGGTCCGGCGGGCGGCGGCTTCGGCGCCGGCGCGGGCGGCTACGCCGGCCTGCCGGGCTACGGTGGCGGCGGCGCGCGCCAGGGCGGCCGCGACGTCGACGGCAATCGCGCGTCCTACGGCGCGGGCGGCAACAAGCGCGGCGCCGGCAAGGGCGGCCGCAGCGGCAGTGGCAACGGCAATCGCGCCGAAGGCAACGCGGGCGGCGCACGCGGCGGCCAGCGCACGCCGCCGCAGCGCAATCGTACGCGGGGCCGCTGAGCGACGCGAAACGGCATTCGCAACTGCGCTCGCGTGTTGCGAATGCCCCGCGAAATCGCCGTTTCGGGCCGATTTCGCGGGGTGAAGCTTTGCGTTCGGGCCAAAAATCGCTATAATCGCGAAGTCGCTGGGCGTACGGATTCGATGTGTAGCTCAGGTGCGACCACCGGTAACAAGATGGGCGTTGCGCCCATTTTTTTTTGCCGAAACGGTTGGGCATCTCGGGTAGCGCTTCCTGCGCCGGCTAAGGCGCGCGTCTGCGGGTGAATCGCGAGGGGCGGGCGCGGACACCTGAGAGGACACTGTGCAACTGACGGAACTGATAGAAACAACGGTCACTGGGCTCGGCTACGAGCTCGTCGATCTCGAGCGCACCGGGCGCGGCATGGTCTGCGTCTATATCGATCAGCCCGCCGGCATTACGATCGACGATTGCGAGAAGGTCACGCGTCAGCTCCAGCACGTACTGACGGTCGAAAACATCGATTATGAACGGCTCGAGGTTTCGTCACCGGGGCTCGACCGGCCGTTGAAGAAGCTGGCTGACTTCACGCGTTTCGCGGGCAGCGAGGCCGTCATCACCCTGAAAAAGCCGCTGGACGGGCGCAAGACGTACCGGGGCATTCTGTACGCGCCGAACGGCGAGACGATCGGTTTGGAATTTGAGAGGAAGAAGGGCGAGGCGGCCATGCTGGATTTCACGCTGGCTGACATCGACAAGGCCCGCCTGATTCCGCACGTTGACTTTAGGAGCCGCAAACAATGAGTCGCGAAGTGTTGATGTTGGTGGATGCGCTGGCGCGCGAGAAGAACGTCGACAAGGACGTCGTGCTGGGCGCGCTCGAAGCAGCCCTCGCGTCGGCATCCAAGAAGCTGTTCGACGAAGGCGCCGAGATCCGCGTACATATCGATCGCGAGAGCGGTGAACACGAGACGTTCCGTCGCTGGCTCGTCGTGCCCGACGAAGCCGGCCTGCAGGAGCCGGATCGCGAGATCCTGCTGTTCGAGGCGCGCGAGCAGAAGCCGGATGTCGAGATCGGCGACTATATCGAGGAGCCGGTGCCGTCGATCGAGTTCGGCCGGATCGGCGCACAGGCGGCGAAGCAGGTGATCCTGCAGAAGGTCCGCGACGCGGAGCGCGAGCAGATCCTGAACGACTACCTCGAGCGCGGCGAGAAGATCATGACCGGCACGGTGAAGCGCCTCGACAAGGGCAACTTCATCGTCGAATCGGGCCGTGTCGAGGCGCTGCTGCGCCGCGATCAACTGGTTCCGAAGGAAAACCTGCGTGTCGGCGACCGCGTGCGCGCGTACATCGCGAAGGTCGACCGCACCGCGCGCGGCCCGCAGATCGAGCTGTCGCGCACGGCGCCCGAGTTCCTGATGAAGCTCTTCGAGATGGAAGTGCCGGAGATCGAGCAGGGCCTCCTCGAGATCAAGGCGGCTGCGCGCGATCCCGGCGTGCGCGCGAAGATCGGCGTCGTCGCGTACGACAAGCGGATCGACCCGATCGGCACCTGCGTCGGCATCCGCGGTTCGCGCGTGCAGGCCGTGCGCAACGAGCTCGGTGGCGAAAACATCGACATCGTGCTATGGTCGGAAGATCCCGCACAGTTCGTGATCGGCGCGCTCGCGCCGGCGGCCGTTCAGTCGATCGTCGTCGATGAAGAAAAGCATTCGATGGACGTCGTCGTCGACGAGAACGAGCTGGCTGTCGCGATCGGCCGCAGCGGCCAGAACGTTCGTTTGGCCAGCGAACTGACCGGCTGGCAGATCAACATCATGACGCCGGACGAATCCGCCCTGAAGCAGAACGAAGAGCGCGATGCGCTGCGCGGTCTCTTCATTGCGCGCCTCGACGTCGACGAGGAAGTCGCGGACATCCTGATCGACGAGGGCTTCACGAGCCTCGAAGAGATCGCCTACGTGCCGCTGAACGAAATGCTCGAGATCGAGGCGTTCGACGAAGACACCGTCCACGAGCTGCGCAACCGCTCGCGCGACGCGCTGCTCACGATGGCGATCGCGAACGAGGAGAAGGTCGAGACGGCCGCACTCGATCTGAAGAGCCTCGACGGCGTCACGTCCGAACTGCTCGCGAAGCTCGCGGAGCAGGGCGTGCAGACGCGCGACGATCTCGCGGAGCTTGCCGTGGACGAGCTGGTCGACATGACCGGCATGGACGAGGAATCCGCGAAGGCGCTGATCATGAAGGCGCGCGAACACTGGTTCCAGTGAGAAATGACCATGGCGCAATGATTTGCTGGCGGCCGGAAGGCCTGACCCGATGCTAACCGCAAGGAATTGGTCCTTGCACTAAGAGGAATGAATGGCGAGTAACAACGTAGCCCAATTTGCCGCGGAACTGAAAATGCCTGCTGGTGTGCTGCTCGAACAGCTGCAGGCGGCGGGCGTCCAGAAAGCGAGCGAGGACGATGCGCTGTCGGAGACGGACAAGGCGCGTCTGCTCGATCATTTGCGCAAGTCGCACGGCGCGACCGATGGCGACAAGCGCAAGATCACGCTGACTCGCCGGCACACGTCGGAGATCAAGCAGGCCGACGCGACGGGTAAGGCTCGCACCATTCAGGTCGAGGTGCGCAAGAAGCGCACGTTCGTCAAGCGTGACGACGTGAGCGAGACGGGCACCGACCAAGCACAGGCGCAGGCCGACGAGCAAGCCGATGCGGATCTGAAGCGGCGTGAGGAAGAAGCGCGCCGCGAGGCCGAGCTGCTCGAGAAGCAGGCTCAGGAGCTGCGCGAGCGTCAGGAGCGCCTCGAGCGCGAGGAAGCCGAGCGCCGTGCGCGCGAAGAGGCTGCCGAAGCCGAGCGTCGCCGCGCGGAAGAGGACGCCGCGACGAAGCGCGCGGCGGCCGCCGCGCAGGCCGAGGCCGTGCAGCAGGCCGCGGCCGCGCGCGAGGAAGCGCAGCGCGCGCAGACCCAGACCGAGCAGTCGACTCAGGAAGAGGCGCGCGCGGCCGCCGAGCGTGCCGCGCAGCGCGAAGCGGCGAAGAAGGCCGAGGATGCCGCACGCGAAGCCGCCGACAAGGCGCGCGCCGAGCAGGAAGAGATCCGCAAGCGCCGCGAAGCCGCCGAGGCGGAAGCGCGCGCGATCCGCGAAATGATGAACACGCCGCGCCGGGCGCAGGTGAAGGCGGTCGAACCGCCGAAGCCCGCGGAACAGCCGGCTGCGAAGGCGGCCGAGGCGAAGGGCACGCTGCACAAGCCGGCGAAGCCTGCCGGCGAGGCGGCGGCCCGTCCCGCGCCGAAGAAGCCGGCGGGCGCCGCACCGGCGCCCGCCGCTGCGCCCGCGGGCGATCGCGCCAAGAAGCCGGGCACCGGCAAGAGCGGCTGGCAGGACGACGCAGCGAAGCGCCGCGGAATCAAGACGCGCGGCGATTCGAGCGGCGGCGTCGATCGCGGCTGGCGCGGCGGGCCGAAGGGTCGCGGCAAGCATCAGGATAGCGCGTCGTCGTTCCAGGCGCCGACCGAGCCGATCGTGCGTGAAGTGCACGTGCCGGAGACCGTCTCCGTCGCGGATCTCGCGCACAAGATGGCGGTGAAGGCTTCGGAAGTCATCAAGGTGATGATGAAGCTCGGCCAGATGGTCACGATCAACCAGGTGCTCGACCAGGAAACCGCGATGATCGTCGTCGAGGAGCTCGGCCACCGTGCGGTCGCCGCGAAGCTCGACGATCCAGAAGCGCTGCTCGTCGAAGGCGAGACCAGCAGCGATGCGGAGCAACTGCCGCGTCCGCCCGTCGTCACCGTCATGGGTCACGTCGACCACGGCAAGACGTCGCTCCTCGACCACATCCGTCGCGCGAAGGTTGCGGCGGGCGAGGCGGGCGGCATTACGCAGCATATCGGCGCATACCACGTCGAAACGCCGCGCGGCGTCGTCACGTTCCTCGATACCCCGGGTCATGAGGCGTTCACGGCCATGCGTGCGCGCGGCGCGAAGGCGACCGACATCGTCATTCTGGTGGTGGCGGCCGACGACGGCGTCATGCCGCAGACGAAGGAAGCGATCTCGCACGCGAAGGCGGGCGGGGTGCCGATCGTCGTCGCGATCAACAAGATCGACAAGCCGGAAGCGAATCCGGATCGCGTCAAGCAGGAGCTCGTCGCGGAAGGCGTCGTGCCGGAAGAGTACGGCGGCGATTCGCCGTTCGTGCCGGTGTCGGCGAAGACGGGCGTCGGCATCGACGACCTGCTCGAGAACGTGCTGCTGCAGGCGGAAGTGCTGGAGCTGAAAGCACCCGTCGACGCGCCGGCGAAGGGCATCGTGATCGAAGCGAAGCTCGACAAGGGCAAGGGGCCGGTCGCGACGGTGCTCGTGCAGTCCGGTACGCTGAATCGCGGCGACGTGGTGCTCGCAGGCTCCGCCTACGGCCGCGTGCGCGCGATGCTCGACGAGAACGGCAAGCCGACGAAGGAAGCCGGCCCGTCGATCCCGGTCGAGATCCAGGGCCTGTCCGAAGTGCCGGGCGCGGGCGAGGAAGTCATCGTGCTGCCGGACGAGCGCAAGGCGCGCGAAATCGCGCTGTTCCGTCAAGGCAAGTTCCGCGACGTCAAGCTCGCGAAGCAGCAGGCGGCGAAGCTCGAAAGCATGCTCGAACAGATGGGCGAAGGCGAAGTGCAGAACCTGCCGCTCATCATCAAGGCGGACGTGCAGGGCTCGCAGGAAGCGCTCGTGCAGTCGCTGCTCAAGCTGTCGACCGATGAAGTGCGCGTGCAGATCGTGCACAGCGCGGTGGGCGGCATCAGCGAAAGCGACGTCAACCTCGCGACCGCGTCGAAGGCCGTCATCATCGGCTTCAACACGCGTGCGGACGCTCAGGCTCGCAAGCTCGCCGAGGCGAACGGCATCGACATTCGCTACTACAACATCATCTACGACGCAGTGGATGAGGTGAAGGCGGCGATGTCGGGCATGCTCGCGCCGGAGAAGCGCGAAGTCGTGACGGGCATGGTCGAGGTGCGCCAGGTGTTCAAGGTGCCGAAGGTCGGCGCGGTCGCGGGCTGTATGGTCACGGACGGCGTCGTCAAGCGCACGTCGTCGGTGCGCGTGCTGCGCAACAACGTCGTGATCTTCACGGGCGAGCTCGATTCGCTGAAGCGCTTCAAGGACGACGTGAAGGAAGTGAAGCAGGGCTTCGAATGCGGTATGTCGATCAAGAACTTCAACGATATCGTCGAAGGCGATCAGTTCGAAGTGTTCGAGGTCACGGAAGTCGCGCGTACGCTGTAACGTCAGCGTGACGGCTTGAATGGGCGGGTCGGGCTTGGGCCCGTCCCGCCCATTTTCATGAACGGTGTCGCGCGCAGCGCCGATCAACCGGATGACGGAATTACCATGTCTAAAAAACGCAGTTCTCCCAATCGCAACGTGCAGATCGCCGATCAGATCCAGCGTGATCTGTCGGAGCTCATCATGCGCGAGGTCAAGGACCCGCGCATCGGGATCGTGACGATCCAGTCGGTCGAGCTCACGCCCGACTATGCGCACGCGAAGGTCTATTTCACCGCGCTCACGGGCAATCCCGCGGACACGCAGGACGCGCTCAATCACGCGGCCGGCCATCTGCACAATCTGCTCTTCAAGCGCCTGCACATTCATACGGTGCCGACGCTCCATTTCCATTACGACCAGACGATCGAGAAGGCCGTCGCGATGTCGCGCCTCATCGACGAGGCAAACGCGACGCGCGCGAAGGACGACTGAGCATCGCACGAGCTTTTGCGCGCAGACCACATGACGACTGTTTCGCCTCGCCCCCGGATTCCGCGCCGCACGCTCGACGGCGTGCTGCTGCTCGACAAGCCGATCGGGCTTTCGAGCAACGACGCGCTGATGCGCGCCAAGCGCCTGTATCTTGCGAAGAAAGCGGGCCACACGGGCACGCTCGATCCGCTCGCATCGGGACTGCTGCCGATTTGCTTCGGCGAAGCGACGAAGTTCTCGCAGGATCTGCTCGACGCCGACAAGACCTATGAAGCGACGATGCGCGTCGGCGTGCGCACGACGACGGGCGACGCCGAAGGCGACGTGCTCGACACGCGCGACGTGGCCTGCGACGAGGCCGCGGTCGCTGCGGCGCTCGCGCGCTTCATCGGCGATATCGTGCAGGTGCCGCCGATGTATTCGGCATTGAAGCGCGACGGCAAGCCGCTTTACGAATATGCGCGCGCCGGCCAGACGGTCGAGCGCGAAGGGCGCACGGTGACGATTCGCTCGCTCGAGTGCCTGTCGTGCGCGCTGCCAGACGTGACGTTTCGCGTCACGTGCAGCAAGGGCACCTATGTGCGCACGCTCGCCGAGGACATCGGCGAAGTGCTCGGCTGCGGTGCGCATCTGACGATGCTGCGTCGTACCGGCGTCGGTTCGCTGACGCTCGAGCATGCGGTGACGCTCGATGCGCTCGATGCCGCGACGCAGGACGAGCGCGACGCACGGCTTGCGCCCGTCGACGCGCTGCTGTCGACGTTCCCGCTCGTGAAGCTCGATGCGGCGCTCACGAAGCGTTTCCTGCACGGCCAGCGCCTGAAGCTATCCGAGCTGGTCGCGCGGCCCGAGACGGACGAAGGCGCGCGCGTGCGCGTCTACGACGGCGGCGACCGGCTGCTCGGCGTCGCGCGTGCGATGGAAGGCGTGCTCGCGCCGGAACGGCTCGTCGTGACGGGCGCGTAGGCGCTAGGCGTGTAAGCGGTGGGGCCGGCCAGCGCCGCCCCGCACGCAAGGCGATGTGCGATACCGCGGGCGGACGACGGATACGCCGCCGCGCCACGCCGCATACGGGGACATGGCGCGCGATGTCAGCGAGATCGATGCATCGATACGACATCGGCCAAACGAAACGCCCGGCTCGAAGGCCGGGCGTTCCGTCTGGTGCGGCGCAAGCGGCGCGAGGCGCCGCTCAGTGCGCGGCCGACGCCGCCGCGCTCGAATCGCCGCCGCCCGCACGCTCGGGCTTCGTGATCCAGATGAGCGCGATCAGCAGCACGAAGATCGCGGCCGAGATGTAGAACAGGTCGTTCACGCCCAGCTGCGCGGCCTGCTGCGTCGCGAGGTTGTTGATGAGCCCGTGCGCCTGATCCGGCGTGAGGCCGAGCTGGCCCATCTGCGTGACCGCTTGATTGAACGTTGGGTTGTACGGATTCGCCTGTTCGACGAGCTGCGCGTGGTGGAAGTTGTTCCGGTGGTCCCACGCGGTCTGGAAGATCGACGTCCCGATGCCGCCGCACATGATCCGCACGAAGTTCGACAGGCCCGACGCCGCCGGAATCCGGTGGGCGGGCAGGCCGGACAGCGTGATCGACACGAGCGGAATGAAGAAGCCCGCCATCGCGATGCCTTGCACGAATGTCGGCGCCATCAGCGACCATTCGTCGACGCCCGTCGTATAGCGCGAGCGCATCCAGAAGCACAGTGCGAACGTCAGGAACGCGGCCGTCGCGATGTAGCGCGGATCGGTGCGCGACAGGAACTTGCCCGTGAGCGGCGACAGCAGGATCGCGAAGAAGCCGACGGGCGCCATCACGAGCCCCGCGTCGGTCGCCGTGTAGCCGATCTGCGTCTGCAGCCACAGCGGCAGCAGCACGAGATTGCCGAAGTAGAGCCCGTAACCGACCGACAGCGCGATCGTGCCGCCCGTGAAGTTGCGCATCTTGAACAGCGACAGGTCGACGACCGGGTGCTCGGCCGTCAATTCCCAGACGACGAAGAACGCGAACGCGATCAGCGCGGTGAGCGCGAGCACGACGATCGTCGTGGACGCGAACCAGTCGAGGTCCTTGCCCTTGTCGAGCATGACCTGCAGCGAGCCGACCCAGATCACGAGGAGCGCGAGCCCGACGCCGTCGATCGGCGCCTTGCGGACCGCCGACTCGCGACTGCGATAGATCATCCACGTGACGGCCGCGGCGGCGAAGCCGACCGGAATGTTCACGTAGAAGATCCACGGCCACGAGTAGTTGTCCGAGATCCAGCCGCCGAGGATCGGGCCGGCCACGGGCGCGATCAGTGTCGTCATCGACCACAGCGCGAGCGCCATCGGCGCTTTCGCGCGCGGATAGCTCGACAGCAGCAGCGCTTGCGACAGCGGGATCATCGGCCCGGCGACCGCGCCTTGCAGCACCCGCGACGCGAGCAGGAACGGCAGCGTCGGCGCGAGGCCGCACATCCACGACGAGATCACGAACAGGATGATCGACGCGAGGAAGAGGCGAACCTGGCCGATGCGCTCGGTGAGCCAGCCCGTGAGCGGCACCGAGATCGCGTTCGCGACCGCGAACGACGTGATGACCCAGGTGCCCTGGTCGGACGACACGCCGAGGTCGCCCGAGATCGTCGGGATCGCGACGTTGGCAATCGACGTGTCGAGCACGTTCATGAACACGGCGAGCGATACCGCGATCGTGCCGAGTATGAGCTGTCCGCCGGTGAGCGGAGGAAGGGGAGCTTGTGGCTGTGCCATGCTTCGTGGTCCGGCCGAATGGCGCTTACATCAGGTTCGACGTGCGGCCGGCGACCTTCGCGGCCGGCGTCGATCCGCTCGGGCCCCCCGAGTTCGCCGCGATGATGCGTGCGATTTCCGCAGTCGCTTCGTCGCCGTACTTCGCGAACACGTCGGTCTCGTAGACGGTGTTCCGCACGTTGCCGAGCTGGTTGCCGCTTTCGTCCTTGATGTCGACGTCGACTTGCATCGACAGGCCGATCCGCAGCGGATGGTCCTTCAGATCCTTCGGATCGATCTCGACGCGCACGGGCAGACGCTGGACGACCTTGATCCAGTTGCCCGTCGCGTTCTGCGCCGGCAGCAGCGAGAACGCGGCGCCCGTGCCGGCCGAGAAGCCGATCACCTTGCCGTGATACTTGATCGACGAGCCGTAGATGTCGGCCGTCAGCTCGACCGGCTGGCCGATCCGCATGTGCTTGAGCTGCACTTCCTTGAAATTCGCGTCGACCCACACGGCGGAGAGCGGCACGACCGACATCAGCGGCGTGCCCGGCGACACGCGCTGTCCGACCTGCACCGAGCGCTTCGCGACGTAGCCGGTGACAGGCGCGGGCAGCGTGTTGCGCGCGTTGCTCAGGTACGCGTCGCGGACCTTCGCGGCGGCGGCGAGCACATTCGGATGATCGGCGATCGTCGTGTTCGCGGTGAGCGCGCGATTCGACGCGAGCTGCTGCTTGGCGGTGTCGAGCGACGCCTGCGCGGCCTTCACCGCGTCGCGCGCATGCGAGATCTCTTCCTGCGACACGGCGCCCGTCTGCGCGACGGCGAGCCGGCGGCGCAGGTCGTCCTGCGCTTTCGACAGGTCCGACTGGCGCAGCGCGACCTGCGCGCGGTACTGGTCGTCGTTGACATAGAGGCCGCGCACCTGGCGCACCGTCTGAGCGAGGTTCGCCTCGGCCTGCTGCAGCGCGACCTGCGAATCGGCCGGATCGAGCACGACGAGCGGGTCGCCCGCCTTCACGGTCTGCGTGTCGTCCGCCTTCACCGCGATCACGGTGCCCGTCACCTGCGGCGTGATCTGCACGACGTTGCCGTTCACATATGCGTCGTCGGTGGATTCGTGGAAGCGTGCGACGAGCAGGTAATAGAGGCCGTACGCGATCGCGGCGATCGCGATCACCGCGACGAGCAGCGTCATCATCCGTTTGCGCTTGCCGTTGCTCTGCGGCTGCGCGGCCGCTGCGTTTTGTTGAGGGTCGCTCATGGCGAGTTTCTCCGTCTGCTATCTAAGGCGATTAAAGCAAGGGTCCGGATGTGTCCGGGAATTCAGTTCGACGCGTGCTGCGCGGAGGCGTCCGGCGCCGACGCGGGAGCCGGCGCGGCGAGCCGCGTGCCGGTCGCGTCGAAGCCGCCGCCGAGCGCCTTCACGAGGCCGATCTGCAGGTCGCGGCGGCGCATCTTCAGGTTCGTCACCGTCTGCTCGGCGACGAGCCGGTTGCTGTCCGCATTCAGTACCTGCAGTTGCGGCGACAGGCCCGCCTTGTAGCGGATCACCGCGAGCTCGTACGCGCGCGTCGACGCGTCGAGCGCGCGCTGCGCGTCGCCCATCTGCGTGTCGATCGAGCGGATCGACGCGACTTGCGTCGCGACGTCGTTCAGCGCATTGATCAGCGCCTGGTTGTAGTTCGCGACGGACAGGTCGAAGTCGGCGTAGCGGCCCTTCAACTGCGCGCGCAACGCGCCGCCGTCGAAGATCGGCAGATGGATCGCCGGGCCGAATTGCGCCTGGCGGCTCGCGAAGTTCAGGAATTTGCCCCAGCCGAACGCATCGAAGCCGAAGCCCGCCGCGAGGTTGATGTCCGGGAAGAACTCGGCTTTCGCTTCCTTCACGTCGTGCATCGCCGCCTCGACCTGCCAGCGCGCGGCGACGATATCCGGGCGGCGCGACACGAGATCGGCGGGCAGGTTCTCCGGCAGCGCGACCGCGGCGCCCGGGCTCAGCACGGGCGCCGCGATCCGCAGCCCGCGGTCGGGGCCCTTGCCGAGCAGCGCGGCGAGCTGATAGCGCACGTTCGTGATCTGGCCGTCGAGGTCGGACAGCGTCGACTGGCTCGTCGCGATGTTGCCGCGCGCGGTCTGGCGCTCGACGTTGGTGTCGAGACCCGCGCCGACGCGGCCGTCGGTGATCTTGCCGACCGTCTGCCGGTTCGAGATCTCGCGCTCGGCGATGTCGCGCAGCGCGTAGAGCTGCGCGAGCTGGTTGTAGGTGCGCGCGACCGACGTCGCGAGCGTCACGCGCGCCTGCTGCATGTCGGCTTCGGCGGCCTTTTCCTGCGACACGGCCGCATGGAGGCGCGCGCGGTTCTTGCCCCACAGGTCGAGCTCCCACGACGCGCTCGCGAGCGCGTTGTTCTCGCTGTACCACTGGCCGCCGAACGGCGGCGGGAAGAGGGCGTTGCCCGAATACAGCTCGCGGGTCCACGAATACTTCGCGTCCGCCTGCGGCAGGAGCGTCGAGCGCGACGATTCGATGTACGACGATGCCTTCGCGATCCGCGCCTGCGCCTGCGCGATCGTCGGATTGCCCTCGAGCGCCTCGTCGATCAGCTTCGGCAACTGCGGGTCGCCGAACTGGTTCGCCCAGTCGAGCGACGGCCACTGGCCGCCTTGCGCCGGCAGGCTCTGCGCGCTTTCGAACTGCGTCGCGGGCGCCATCGCCTTGTCGCTCTTGATGCCGAAATAGTTCGCGCATCCCGCGAGCGCGAGCGCGGCGACCGCGACGGCCGTGGCGGTCCGGCAGGCGGACAACGGGAAGGTTTTCATCGCTGGGTATCCTGACTCGGAATCTGACTCGGAATGAATAGTGGACACTGCAAGGATTTCCTTACATTTATCTGTCTAAATTACTTGTTGTGGCAATATTTACGATGAGCTGCCGCTCGCACCCGGACATTCGCCCGAATTGACGAGAATGCGACGCAGCATGCTCTTGAGGAAGCCGACTTCCTCGGGCGTGAAGCCGTCGAGCACCTGATCGAGCACGCTGCGGAAGATGGCCGGCATGCGCCTCGTGAGGTCGCGTCCCTCGTCGGTCAGCTCGAGCCGCACGACGCGCCGGTCCTCGCTGCTGCGCACCCGCTGCAACAGGCCGCGCTTCTCGACGCGATCGAGCAGGCGCGTGATCGCGCTCGCGTCGATGCCGTATTCGCGCGCGAGCTCGGCCGCCGTCGAGCATTTGCCGACGGCGAGCATGAACAGCATGGTCGCCTGCGTGCCGGTGATGCCGAGCTCCGTCTGCGTGC
This sequence comes from Burkholderia oklahomensis C6786, assembly GCF_000959365.1. NCBI lineage: Bacteria > Pseudomonadati > Pseudomonadota > Betaproteobacteria > Burkholderiales > Burkholderiaceae > Burkholderia > Burkholderia oklahomensis. The sequence goes on along the minus strand of NZ_CP009555.1, from coordinate 4,020,888 downwards.
GCTGCGTGACCATGTTCGTCATCAGCGATTTCACGCGCGACATCAGATAGCCGACGCTGTCGTTGATCTGGTACAGGGACAGATCCAGATCATGCTGCGAAGAAGAGGGATCCGACATAAATTCTCTGAGGCTGCAATAGTTGACTAGGCAGCAGTATAGGCGCGATTAGTTGCTGCGGCAAATGTTAATTGAAGCTCGATTTGAATGCAGAACTGCAAAAATGGCCCTGACGCGAGTGGGCCCATCGGCGGCCGGGCGCATGGTGGCGCCGATGCCGCGCTGCAACGGAAGGCCCAGCCCGCGACATCTTGACGTGCTATAATTTGAGGCTTTCCAAGCTGCAAACTGCGCGCGCATCGGGCAACGGTGCGCGCGCGTTTGCGCGTTCCATCCGTTTTCAGGTTTCTATGACCCGCGCCCTTCGCAACATCGCCATCATCGCCCACGTCGACCACGGCAAGACGACGCTCGTCGACCAACTGCTTCGCCAGTCCGGCACCTTCCGCGAGAACCAGCAGGTCGCCGAGCGGGTGATGGATTCGAACGACATCGAAAAGGAGCGCGGGATCACGATTCTCGCGAAGAACTGCGCGGTCGAGTACGAAGGCACGCACATCAACATCGTCGACACGCCGGGACACGCGGACTTCGGCGGTGAAGTGGAGCGCGTGCTGTCGATGGTCGACTCGGTGCTGCTCCTCGTCGACGCGGTCGAAGGCCCGATGCCGCAGACCCGCTTCGTGACGAAGAAGGCGCTCGCGCTCGGTCTCAAGCCGATCGTCGTCGTCAACAAGATCGACCGTCCGGGCGCGCGGATCGACTGGGTGATCAACCAGACGTTCGACCTGTTCGACAAGCTCGGCGCGACCGAGGAGCAGCTCGACTTCCCGATCGTCTACGCGTCGGGCCTGAACGGCTACGCATCGCTCGATCCGGCCGCGCGCGACGGCGACATGCGCCCGCTGTTCGAGGCGATCCTCGAGCACGTGCCGGTGCGTCCGGCCGATCCGGAGGCGCCGCTGCAGCTGCAGATCACGTCGCTCGACTATTCGACGTACGTCGGCCGGATCGGCGTCGGCCGCATCACGCGCGGGCGCATCAAGCCCGGCATGCCGGTCGTGATGCGCTTCGGCCCGGAAGGCGACGTGCTGAGCCGCAAGATCAACCAGGTGCTGTCGTTCGAGGGCCTCGAGCGCGTGCAGGTCGAGTCGGCCGAGGCGGGCGACATCGTGCTCATCAACGGCATCGAGGACGTCGGCATCGGCGCGACGATCTGCGCGGCCGACACGCCTGAAGCGCTGCCGATGATCACCGTCGATGAGCCGACGCTGACGATGAACTTCCTCGTCAATTCGTCGCCGCTCGCTGGCCGCGAAGGCAAGTTCGTGACGAGCCGCCAGATCCGCGACCGCCTGATGAAGGAACTGAATCACAACGTCGCGCTGCGCGTGAAGGACACGGGCGACGAAACGGTGTTCGAAGTGTCGGGCCGCGGCGAGCTGCACCTGACGATCCTGGTCGAGAACATGCGCCGCGAAGGCTACGAGCTCGCGGTGTCGCGTCCGCGCGTCGTGATGCAGGAAATCGACGGCGTCAAGCACGAGCCGTACGAACTCCTGACGGTCGACCTCGAGGACGAGCACCAGGGCGGCGTGATGGAGGAGCTCGGCCGCCGCAAGGGCGAGATGCTCGACATGGTGTCGGACGGGCGCGGCCGCACGCGTCTCGAATACCGGATTCCGGCGCGCGGCCTGATCGGCTTCCAGGGCGAATTCCTGACGCTCACGCGCGGCACGGGCCTGATGAGCCACATCTTCGATGCGTACGCGCCGGTCAGGGAAGGCTCGGTCGGCGAGCGCCGCAACGGCGTGCTGATCTCGCAGGACGACGGCGCGGCGGTTGCCTATGCGCTGTGGAAGCTGCAGGATCGCGGCCGCATGTTCGTGAAGCCGGGCGACGCGCTCTATGAGGGCATGATCATCGGCATTCACAGCCGCGACAACGACCTGGTCGTCAACCCGATCAAGGGCAAGCAGCTGACCAACGTGCGCGCGTCGGGCACCGACGAAGCGGTGCGCCTCGTGCCGCCGATCCAGATGTCGCTCGAATACGCGGTCGAGTTCATCGATGACGACGAGCTCGTCGAAGTGACGCCGCAGTCGATCCGCCTGCGCAAGCGTCACCTGAAGGAGCACGAGCGTCGCCGCGCGAGCCGCGAGGCCGAGGCCGGCTGAGCGTTCGCCGGGCGTTGCCCGCGCGTCGCGCCGCCTTCCGCGACGCATCGAAAAGCCGCCTTCGGGCGGCTTTTTCACATGCGCGGAAAGAGGGTGGGCGCGCCGTTTGAAAAACAGTGTTGCAAGCCGCCGCAGGAATGATCGCGAACCGCGCGAAAGCCCGCCGGGACGGGCTTTCAGGGCGCTATCGCCGCGCTCGCCGCAGGGCTTTCTGTGATATGCTGCGCGCACGCAAGTTTTAGGTCCTTCCAAGCAAGACTTGATTCGCGCAATCCGCTAAACGGTCAGGCCGTGTCGCGGAAGGTTGAGCAACCCGCTATTTCTCGAGAAGCTCGAAGAAAGGTGAGCGTCAAATGTCAGATGTAATGAAGCAGTTCCAGCTGAACTCGTATTTGTTCGGCGGCAACGCTTCGTATGTTGAAGAACTATACGAAGCCTATTTGGATAATCCGGCGTCGGTGCCGGAAAACTGGCGCGAATATTTCGACGCACTGCAGAACGTTCCCGCGACCGACGGTTCCAACGCGAGCGACGTGGCCCACAATCCGATCGTCGAGTCGTTCGCGCAGCGCGCGAAAGCCAACGCTTTCATCCCGCGCGAAAGCGGCAGCAACCTCGCTACCGCCCGCAAGCAAGTTCACGTTCAGTCGCTCATCAGCGCTTATCGCTTCCTCGGCTCGCAATGGGCCAATCTCGATCCCCTGAAGCGCCGCGAGCGTCCCGCGATTCCCGAGCTGGAACCCGCGTTCTACGATTTCTCCGAAGCCGACCTCGACCAGACGTTCAGCGCGAGCAACCTGTATTTCGGTTTCGAGCAGGCATCGCTGCGCGACATCGTCAAGGGTCTGCGCGACACGTATTGCGGCACGATCGGCGCCGAGTTCATGTACATCGGCGATCCGGAGCAGAAGCGCTGGTGGCAGGATCGTCTCGAGACGATCCGCGCGACGCCGAATTTCTCGGCCGACAAGAAGAAGCACATCCTGAACCGCCTGACGGCCGCCGAAGGCCTCGAGCGCTACCTGCACACGAAGTACGTCGGCCAGAAGCGCTTCTCGCTCGAAGGCGGCGAGAGCTTCATCGCGTCGATGGACGAAGTCGTCCAGCACGCGGGCTCGAAGGGCGTGCAGGAAATCGTCATCGGCATGGCGCACCGCGGCCGTCTGAACGTGCTCGTGAACACGCTCGGCAAGATGCCGGCCGATCTCTTCGCCGAATTCGAAGGCAAGCACGTCGACGACCTGCCGGCAGGCGACGTGAAGTATCACAAGGGCTTCTCGTCGGACGTCTCGACGGAAGGCGGCCCGGTCCACCTGTCGCTCGCGTTCAACCCGTCGCACCTCGAAATCGTCAACCCGGTGGTCGAGGGTTCCGCGAAGGCGCGGATGGACCGCCGCGGCGACGCAGACGGCCTGCAGGTGCTGCCCGTGCAGATCCACGGCGACGCGGCGTTCGCGGGCCAGGGCGTCGTGATGGAAACGCTGAACCTCGCGCAGACGCGCGGCTACGGCACGCACGGCACGCTGCACATCGTCATCAACAACCAGATCGGCTTCACGACGTCGGACCCGCGCGACTCGCGCTCGACGCTGTACTGTACCGACGTCGTCAAGATGATCGAGGCGCCGGTGCTGCACGTGAACGGCGACGATCCGGAAGCGGTCGTGCTCGCGACGCAGATCGCGATCGACTACCGGATGCAGTTCCACAAGGATGTCGTGATCGACATCGTCTGCTTCCGCAAGCTCGGCCACAACGAGCAGGACACGCCGGCCGTCACGCAGCCGCTGATGTACAAGAAGATCGCGCAGCACCCGGGCACCCGTGCGCTGTATGCGGAGAAGCTCGTCCAGCAGGGCGTGATCACGGCTGAAGAAGGCGACGGCTTCGTGAAGGCGTACCGCAAGGCGATGGACGACGGCCATCACACGGTCGATCCGGTGCTGTCGAACTACAAGAGCAAGTACGCGGTCGACTGGATGCCGTTCCTGAACCGCAAGTGGACCGACGCGGCCGACACCGCGGTGCCGCTCGCCGAGCTGAAGCGCCTCGGCGAGCGCATCACGACGGTGCCCGAGAACTTCAAGGTCCACCCGCTCGTCGAGCGCGTGATCAACGACCGTCGCGCGATGGCGCGCGGCGATCAGCCGCTCGACTGGGGCATGGGCGAGCACCTCGCGTTCGCATCGCTCGTCGCGTCGGGCTACGCCGTGCGACTGACCGGCCAGGACTCGGGCCGCGGCACGTTCACGCACCGTCACGCGGTGCTGCACGACCAGAACCGCGAGCGCTGGAACGACGGCACCTACGTGCCGCTGCAGAACATCGCCGAAGGCCAGGCGAAGTTCACGGTGATCGACTCGGTGCTGTCGGAAGAGGCGGTGCTGGGCTTCGAATACGGCTACTCGACCGCCGAGCCGAACACGCTCGTCGCGTGGGAAGCGCAGTTCGGCGACTTCGTCAACGGCGCGCAGGTCGTGATCGACCAGTTCATCTCGTCGGGCGAAGTGAAGTGGGGCCGCGTGTCGGGCCTGACGATGCTGCTGCCGCACGGCTACGAAGGCCAGGGTCCGGAGCACTCGTCGACTCGCATCGAGCGTTTCCTGCAGCTCTGCGCGGATCACAACATGCAAGTGGTGCAGCCGACGACGCCGGCACAGATTTTCCATCTGCTGCGCCGTCAGATGATCCGCCTGTTCCGCAAGCCGCTCGTCGTGGCGACGCCGAAGTCGCTGCTGCGCCACAAGGAGGCGGTGTCGGACCTGTCGGAGCTGGCGAAGGGTTCGTTCCAGCCGGTGCTGGGCGAAGTCGACGGCGGCATCGACGCGAAGAAGGTCAAGCGCGTGCTGGTCTGCTCGGGCCGCGTGTACTACGACCTCGTTGCGCATCGCCGCGAAGCGAAGGCGAACGATGTCGCGATCGTCCGGATCGAGCAGCTCTATCCGTTCGCGCACAAGCAGTTCGAAGCGGAGATGAAGAAGTTCGAGAACGCGACGGAAGTGGTCTGGGTGCAGGACGAGCCGCAAAATCAGGGGCCGTGGTTCTACGTCGAACACCACCTGAAGGAAGGCATGAAGGAAGGGCAGAAGCTCGCGTACAGCGGCCGCCCGGCTTCCGCCTCGCCGGCCGTCGGCTATTACGCGAAGCACTACGAGCAGCAGAAGGCCCTCATCGAAGGCGCATTCGGCCGCTTGAAGAGCGCATCGATCGCGAAATAAAGAGACGTAGCGAAGCGGGAAGGCGCGGTGCGCTTTCCCGCGCGCGTTCGATCGCAGGCGCCGCGCGCCGCGATTCCCGACCGCGCATGCAGACGTCTCGTCGTTACCCAGATTAAGCATCCAGGAAATTCAAATGGCTATCGTAGAAGTCAAAGTCCCCCAGCTCTCCGAATCGGTTTCGGAAGCGACCATGCTGCAGTGGAAGAAGAAGCCCGGCGAAGCCGTCGCGCAAGACGAAATCCTGATCGAGCTCGAGACCGACAAGGTCGTCCTCGAAGTGCCGGCGCCCGCCGCGGGCGTGCTCGCGCAAGTGCTGCAGAACGACGGTGACACGGTCGTCGCCGACCAGCTGATCGCGACGATCGACACCGAAGCGAAGGCGGGCGCCGCCGCCGCCGCGGCAGGCGCCGCCGAAGTCCAGCCGGCCGCCGCGCCCGCGCCCGCCGCGCAACCCGCCGCTGCCGCTGCGTCGAGCGCGGCTTCCGCCTCGCCCGCCGCGTCGAAGCTGATGGCGGAGAAGGGTCTCGCCGCCGGCGACGTCGCCGGCTCGGGCCGCGACGGCCGCATCACGAAGGGCGACGTGCTGTCCGCGGGCGGCGCGCCGAAGGCCGCGCCGGCCGCCGCGCCGGCGAAGGCCGCCGCGAAGCCGGCGCTGCCGGAGGTTAAGGTGCCGGCGTCGGCGACGACGTGGCTCAACGACCGTCCGGAACAGCGCGTGCCGATGTCGCGTCTGCGTGCGCGCATCGCCGAGCGTCTGCTCGAGTCGCAGCAGACGAACGCGATCCTGACGACGTTCAACGAAGTGAACATGCAGCCCGTCATGGACCTGCGTGCGAAGTACAAGGACAAGTTCGAGAAGGAGCACGGCGTGAAGCTCGGCTTCATGTCGTTCTTCGTGAAGGCCGCGGTCCACGCGCTGAAGAAGTTCCCGCTCGTGAACGCGTCGATCGACGGCAACGACATCGTCTACCACGGCTACTTCGACATCGGCATCGCGGTCGGTTCGCCGCGCGGCCTCGTCGTGCCGATCCTGCGCAACGCGGATCAGCTGAGCCTCGCCGAGATCGAGAAGAAGATCGCCGAATTCGGCCAGAAGGCGAAGGACGGCAAGCTGTCGATCGACGAAATGACGGGCGGTACGTTCTCGATCTCGAACGGCGGCGTGTTCGGCTCGATGCTGTCGACCCCGATCATCAACCCGCCGCAGTCGGCCATCCTCGGCGTGCATGCGACGAAGGAGCGCCCGGTCGTCGAGAACGGCCAGATCGTGATCCGTCCGATCAACTATCTCGCGCTGTCGTACGACCACCGGATCATCGATGGCCGCGAAGCGGTGCTGTCGCTCGTCGCGATGAAGGACGCGCTCGAAGATCCGGCGCGCCTGCTGCTCGACCTGTAAGCACGCTTTTCCCGCATCGAACCGCTGCGGCGGGCCGCGCGGGCGCTCCTTTCCGGGCGCCCGTTCGGCGCGCCGCAGCCAAATCAAAGGATTGTCATGTCGAAGGAATTTGACGTCGTCGTGATCGGCGCCGGCCCTGGCGGCTACATCGCCGCGATCCGCGCCGCTCAGTTGGGCAAAACGGTTGCCTGTATCGAAAAATGGAAGAACCCGGCGGGCGCGCTGAAGTTGGGCGGCACGTGCCTGAACGTCGGCTGCATCCCGTCGAAGGCGCTCCTCGCCTCGTCGGAAGAGTTCGAGAAGGCGTCGCATCACCTCGCCGACCACGGCATCAGCGTCGGCGACGTGAAGATGGACGTCGCGAAGATGATCGGCCGCAAGGATGCGATCGTCGAGAAGATGACGGGCGGGATCGAATTCCTGTTCAAGAAGAACAAGATCACGTGGCTGAAGGGCCACGGCAAGTTCACCGGCAAGACCGACGCCGGCGTGCAGATCGAAGTGAGCGGCGAAGGCGAAACCGAAGTCGTCACCGCGAAGAACGTGATCATCGCGACGGGCTCGAAGGCGCGCCATCTGCCGAACGTGCCGGTCGACAACAAGATCGTCGCGGACAACGAAGGCGCGCTGACGTTCGACACGGTGCCGAAGAAGCTCGCCGTGATCGGCGCGGGCGTGATCGGCCTCGAGCTCGGCTCGGTGTGGCGCCGCCTCGGCGCCGAAGTGACGGTGCTCGAAGCGCTGCCGGCGTTCCTCGGCGCGGCCGACGAAGCGCTCGCGAAGGAAGCGGCGAAGCTGTTCAAGAAGCAAGGCCTCGACATCAACCTCGGTGTGAAGATCGCCGAAGTGAAGACGGGCGCGAACGGCGTGTCGATCGCATACACCGACAAGGACGGCAACGCGAAGACGCTCGAAGCGGATCGCCTGATCGTATCGATCGGCCGCATGCCGAACACCGACAATCTCGGCCTCGAGGCGATCGGCCTGAAGGCGAACGAGCGCGGCTTCATCGACGTCGACGACCACTGCCGCACCGCGGTGCCGAACGTCTACGCGATCGGCGACGTCGTGCGCGGCCCGATGCTCGCGCACAAGGCGGAAGACGAAGGCGTGCTCGTCGCGGAAGTGATCGACGGCCAGAAGCCGCACATCGACTACAACTGCATTCCGTGGGTGATCTACACCGAGCCGGAAATCGCGTGGGTCGGCAAGACCGAGCAGCAGCTGAAGGCGGAAGGCCGCGAGATCAAGTCGGGCAAGTTCCCGTTCTCGATCAACGGCCGCGCGCTCGGCATGGGCCGTTCGGACGGTTTCGTGAAGATGATCGCCGACGCGAAGACGGACGAGCTGCTCGGCGTGCACGTGATCTCGCCGAATGCGTCGGACCTGATCGCCGAAGCCGTGGTCGCGATGGAATTCAAGGCGGCGTCGGAAGACATCGCCCGAATCTGCCATCCGCATCCGTCGTTGTCCGAAGTGATGCGCGAAGCGGCGCTCGCCGTCGACAAGCGCTCGCTCAACAGCTAAGCGCGAAAACGCAGCACCGCGCGCCGGCCTTCGCGGCCGGCGCCGCAGTTTCTCGGCGAAGGCGGGCGGGTTTTCCCGCTCGCCTTCGTTTTTGCCGGTTTGCATGATGAACGTCACCGAATACTACGAGCACGAGCTGAAGACGCGCGGCTATCAGTCCGATGCCGCGCAGCGCGCCGCGGTCGAACGCCTGCAGCGCTGTTATGGCGAATGGGCTGCCTACAAGGCGCGTCGCTCGAATGCGTTCAAGAAACTCGTCATTCGCCCGGATCTGCCGCGCGGCGTCTATATGTGGGGCGGCGTCGGGCGCGGCAAGAGTTTCCTGATGGACAGCTTCTATGCGGTCGTGCCGGTGCAGCGCAAGACGCGGCTGCATTTCCACGAGTTCATGCGCGAAGTGCATCGCGAGCTCGAGGAGCTGAAAGGGCAGGCCGATCCGCTCGACGAACTCGCGCGCCGCATCGCGAAGCGCTATCGGCTCATCTGCTTCGACGAATTCCACGTGTCGGACATCGCCGACGCGATGATCCTGTATCGGCTGCTCGACCGGCTGTTCTCGAACGGCGTGCAGTTCGTGATGACGTCCAATTACGATCCGGACGATCTGTACCCCGACGGATTGCATCGCGACCGCATGCTGCCCGCGATCGCGCTCCTGAAGGACAAGCTCGACGTGCTGAACGTCGACGCAGGCGTCGACTACCGGCAGCGCACGCTCACGCAGGTGCGGATGTATCACACGCCGCTCGGCGCGGAAGCCGATCGCGCGCTGCGCCATGCGTTCGCGCAGCTCGCCGCGGTGCCCGACGAGAGCCCGATCCTGCACATCGAAAAGCGCGAGATCAAGGCGCTGCGCCGCGCGGACGGCGTCGTCTGGTTCGATTTCGCGACGCTCTGCGGCGGCCCGCGCTCGCAGAACGACTACCTCGAGCTCGCGAGCCGCTTCCATGCGATCGTGCTGTCGGAGGTGCCGCAGATGTCGCCGCGGATGGCGTCCGAGGCGCGCCGCTTCACGTGGCTCATCGACGTGCTGTACGACCACAAGGTGAAGCTGCTGATGTCGGCCGCGGTGCCCGCGGAAGATCTGTACGTCGAAGGGCCGATGGCGAACGAATTCAGCCGGACGGTCTCGCGCATCGTCGAGATGCAGTCGAAGGAGTATCTCGAGACGCCGCGGCGCCTGATCGACACGTCGCTGACCTGATCCGACCCGACGGGCCGGCGGCCGCGTATTGCGCGGTGCGAACCCCTAACGACCCGACCCGAATTCGAAAAAGCGCGCCAGACGGTTAACTTCGGTTAATTCGGTATTAACTATTCTTAAATCGGCGCGCGCGTCGTATCCAATGCCGATTCGTCTCGATATCGTTGCGTCATGTTCTTCACGAACGGAGAGACACATGACGCCGTATCGCGATATTAATGACGAGGAGTGGCAGCGCGTCGCTCCGCTGCTGCCCGAGCTGCGTCCGCGCAAGGAATTGCGCGGCAGACCGCTCGCGGATACGCGCGCGGTGCTGAACGGCGTGCTGTGGGTGATCTACAGCGGTGCGAACTGGTCGGCGATGCCGCGCCGTTTTCCCGCGTATCAGACGTGTCACCGACGCTTCAAGGCGTGGCACGAGTCCGGCGCGTTGAAGCGCGTGCTGGTCGAGCTGTTCGGCGCGGAGAGCGACGATCTGTGCGAGCTGATGGCGATGCGCATGCGCACGCATACGCGCTCGAAAGCGGCGGAAGCGCGCAGCGGCGGAGCATCGACGACGTCGACCGCGCCTTGTCACGATCACGCGCTCGAGCACGTGATCTGACGCGACGCGCGCGGCGTATCGCGCGCATGAAAAAACCGGCCTGGCGCAAACGCACAGGCCGGTTTTGTTTTGCCGCCGGCGTTCGCGAAACGCGCAACGCGAGCGGCGGCAAGCCGCGCCAGTCGACGTCAAACGGGCTTATTGCGCGGCACGCATCCAGGTCTGCGAGCGACCGAGCAGCGACACGCCGATGTAGCCGCGCACGACGAGCTTCTGGCCGCCTTCCTCGAGCTTCATCTTGCACTTGTAGACCTTGCCGTTTTCCGGGTCGAGGATGTTGCCGCCGTCCCAGCCGTCGCCTTCCTTCTTCATCGCCTTGATGATCGTCATGCCCTTGATCAGCTGATCCTTGCGTTCGTCGGTGCACGCGGTGCAGCGGCGATCCGGCGTGTCGTTCTCGCCGAGGCCCTTGAGGACCTTGCCCGACAGTTCGCCGCTCGAGTCTGCGCTGATTTGCACGAGCGCCTTCGGCTTGCCCGTGTGGTCGTCGATCGTCTGCCACGTGCCGATCGGGCTGTCCGCTTGAGCGAATGCGCTCGCAGCGCATGCGAGGAGCGCGCCTGCAACGGTGATCGAGCGCAGTGAACGGGTCATTTGAAACATGTCTTCCTCCGTGGATCGCACAATGTCTTTTTCATCGGGCTCGCGGGCCGTTTGCGTCGAACGGCGATGCATGCGAGCTTTGCGCAGAATACGTGAATCTGCGCGCCGCGTTTGATACAAGTGCTTCTAATCGAAGTGACGATGTGAAGTGAAAACAGAAGCGGCCCGTCGCATGACGGGCCGCGTGCGTGAAGCGAAGCGGGGAAGGACGCGAACGCGTCAGTAGAGCTGATAGGAGAACGACGCATTCACGCGCGGGCTGCGCGACGCGCTCTCGATTGGTGAGTCGCCGACGGGCTTCGCGATCGACACGTCGAGGTTGTAGAAGCGGCTGTCGGTCAACCGCACGCCGAGCCCGACCGACGACAGCCGGCGCGGCACCGGCGTGCCCGAATGCAGATACACGCGCGCCATGTCGTACAGGACGTACGGCGTGATGTTCTTCAGATACGTGAAGCCCGGCGCGAATGCGCGATTGAGCTCGAGCGACGCGCCCCAGCCCGAATCACCCGACGTCTCGCCCGGCTGATAGCCGAGCGCGAAGCGCTGTGCGCCGAACGAGATCTGCTCGGTGGTCGGCAGCGAATCGGGGCTGTACTGGCCGGTGAGCTGCACGGTCGAGCCGATCTTGAACGGCCACTCGTTCGTCTGCACGAACGTCGCGCCCGTGCGCACGAACGTCGTCGATGCGGGATTCGTCGCCGTGACGCCCGGAATGTTCGTGAAGCCCGACTTCGATGCGCCGAGAATGTCGAACGCCTTTGCGACGTTGAAGCTCAGCTTCTGCACCTGTTTCGGCTGCACGCGCGTGTAGTCGAGCTGCATCTGCAGCACGCGCACCTGCGAGCGCATGCCGATCAGCGCGCCCGTGCTCTGGTTCTGATAGCGATCCTCGCTGTGCGACGCGTAGCCCGACACCGTGCCGAGCAGGCTGCGCTGGTTGCTCAGCATCAGCGGATAGGACGCGGACAAGCCGAGCTTGTCGTTGATGACGGTGCGCTGGACGTTCGGCAGCGCGGTCTGGTCGACGGACGGATTGCCGCGATAATGGCTCGCGTCGAGACGCGTGACGAGGCCGTTGCTGCCGATCGGCACGGCGCCGCTGAACGACACGTACGTCTGGTTGTTCGGGCCTTTCGGGAAGAGGGCGGAGATGCTCATCTGCTCGCCGAGCGACGTGAGGCCGTTCTCTGTCACCGTGAAGAGCCCCTGCAAGCCCGGGTTGTTCGTGTTGAGCCCCGCGCTCACGTTGAACGGCTTGCGGTCGACGTTGAGTTCGAGCGTCGTCGCGCCGTCGGTGTTCTGCGGCGGCGGCACGTTCGCCTTCACCGCCACGCCGGGCAGCAGGCCGAACGTGTTCACGTAGCGCTCGAACGTCGCGCGGCGCAGCGGCCGATCGTCCATGATGTGCGCGGCGATCGCGCGAACCTTCGGTTCCATCGCGCCGGGCCGGCCGGTGATCTTCACGTTCGCGACGTAGCCCTCGACGACCGTCACGCGCACGACGCCGCCCTCGAACGTCTGCGCGGGGATGAACGCGAACGACAACGCGTAGCCGCGCTCCTGATACAGCTTCGTCACGCCGTTCGCCATTTCGATCAACTGGCCGATCGTGATGTCCTTGCCGACGAGCGGCGTGAAGCGCTGCGAGATCTCTTCGAACGGAATCGACTTGACGCCTTCGACCTGGAACGAGGTCGGCGTCAGATGGCGGGCGAGCAGCGCCTGCACCTGGACTTCCTGCGGCGCGACCTGCACGGTCACGCTCGGCCGCTGCGGCGTGTTGATCTGCGGCAGCGCCTCGAGCGGGTTGCCGCCCGAACGGCTTTGCGCATGGGCGGCACCGGCGGCCGCGACGAGCGCGAGCAACAGCATCCAAGATTCGTGTCTGGATTTCATTGTGATTCCTCGTGGGCCTCTTTGTGCTTCTGATCTTCTAATGTCGATGCGCGGCGTTATCGTGCGCCGCGCATCGTGGTCTTCGGTTGTTCTAATCCGACTGCCGCCGCGCCGCGCGCTCCTCGCCGGAAGGAGCGCGCGGTGCTTCGCATCACTTACCAAAGCTGCCCAGCGTGCCGAGCGTGTTCGTCACCGGAGCGAGGAGTCCCGTCGAGCCGCTCGCGGTCGACGACGACGTCGCGCCGGAGAGCGTGCCCGTGACAGTATTCAGCAAACCGGTGATGGGCGCGAGCGGGTTTGTACTAGCCCCCGTGCCGCCGCTCGCGAGGCTCGTGACCGGTGCAAGCGGATTGCTCGCGCCGCCCGACACCGCGCTGCCGCCGAGCGCGCCGGTGGGCAGCGCGCCGCCGCCGAGGCTCGATAGCAGGCCGTTCAGCGGGCTGCCGAGCGTCGATCCCGAGCTCGAGCCGGTGGCGACCGTCGCCGTCGAACCGCCGACGAGACTCGTGATGAGGCCGGGGATCGGCGCCGCGCCGTTCGGTGCGGCCGGATTGACGAGGCCGCCCGTGTTCGTCACGGTGTTGCCGACCGCGGACACGAGCTGGCCGACGTCGCCGACGAGCGGCTGCGACGACGTGCCCGCGATCTGCCGGCCGGCCGAGCTGATCGCGCCGCCGACTTGCTGCAGCAGGCCCGACACCGGCTGGCCGACGCCCGTCGTCGTGCCGACCGTCTGGGTGACCTGGCCCGCGGTGATGACGAGCGGCGTCACGGCCGAGCTGATCGGCTGCGTGATTTGCTGGACGGGGCCCGTCGACAGCGCGTTGCCGAGCATCGTGCCGGCCGCGTTCACGCCGTTCGCCGCCGTCGCGAGCGCGCCTGCGACGGGCGTCGTGACGGGAGAGAGCGGTGCGAGCGGGCCGGTGCCGAGCGCCTGCACGGTCTGGCTCAAGCCCTGCACGGTGTTGCTCGTCGCGCTCACGACGTTGCCGAGGCCGGCGACCGTCGTGCCGACCGGATTCTGCGTCGAGCCGATCTGGCCGAGACCGTTGCTCAACGCGTCCGCCGCGGCGTTGATGATGCCGCCCGTGCTGCCGACCGTCGCGCCGACGCCTTGCGTGACGCCGCTGCCGAGGCCCGGCACGCTCGTCGAGCCGATCGTGTTGCCGAGATCGGTCGCGGTCTTGCCGAGCGTGTTGACGACGCCGGACGTGCCGGTCGTGGTCGTCTGCGGGGTGTTCGGGTTGGTCGGCGTCGTGTTCCCGCCGTTGCCGCTGTTGCCGGCGGACGGCGGCGCGGCGATGTCGCTGCCGCCGCACGCGGCGAGCACGCATGCGGTCGCGAGCGCGGTGAGCGGAACGCGCCACGCCTTGAGCGCGGGCGACCGGACGAAACGTTGCTGATTCATGATGCTGCTCCTCGCTGTCTTTTCTGATGCTGGACGGGCGCCGGCCCTGTTTACTTCTTGATGCCGCCGAGCAGGCCGCCGACGAGCGACGTGATGGGCGACAGCAGGTTGGTCGACCCGCTCGTGCCGCTGCTCGTGCCGGTCAGCGGTGCGGTGAGGCTCGCGACCGGGTTCGTTGCGGTGGTCGTGGAGCTCGTGGCCGGCGCCGTCGTCGCGCCGCCGAGCGCGCCCGTCGCGGTCGACACGAGGTTCGTGACGGGGGCGAGCGGGCTGGTCGACGTCGCGCCGCCGGTAGCGCCCGTGAGCGCGCCCGTGACGGTCGACACGAGGCCCGTGACGGGGGCGAGCGGGTTGCTCGTCGACGTGCCGCCCGCCGCGCCCGTCAGTGCGCCCGTCACCGTCGACACGATGTTCGTGAGCGGCGCGAGCGGCGTCCCTGCGGTCGAGCCGCTGACGCCGCTCAGCGTGCCCGTCAGGCCGCCGACCGCGGCCGTGATCGGCGCAAGCGGATTCGTCGAGCCGGTGCTGCCCGTCAGCAGGCCGCCGACCGACGTGATCGTGTTGCCGGTTGCCGACACGGTCTGGCCGAGGCCCGTCGTGACCGGGTTGTTGCCCGTCTTCGTGATCAGCGCGCCGGCCTGGTTGAGACCGCCGCCGATCGTGCCGAGCAGCGTGTTGACGGGCGCGCCGAGGCCCGTCACGGTGCCGACCGTCTGCGTCGTGCCCGTGACCATCGACGTGATCGGCGTGATCGCCGAGCTGACCGTCTGCGTCAATTGCTGGACGGGGCCCGTCGACAGCGCGGTGGTGAGCGTCGTGCCGCCCGCGGTGATCGTGTTGCCGAGCGTGCTGACCGCGCCGCCGAGCGGCGACGTGAGGGGCGACAGCGGCGCGAGCGGGCCGGTGCCGAGACTCGTGACGAGGTTGCCCGTCTGCGTGACGGCGCCACCCAGTTCGCTGACCACGTTGCCCGTGCTCGCGACGGTCGTGCCGATCGGGTTCGTCGACGCGCCGAGCTGGCCGATGCCGCTCGTGATGCCGGAACCGAGTGCGGTGACGGCGCCGCCGAGGTCCTGGACGATGCCGCCGAGCGCTTGCGTCGTCTGCGAGTTCACGCCGGGCAGCGTCTGGCTGCCGACGACCGTGCCGAGGCCCGACACGGTCGAGCCGGCGCCGCCGATGATGCCGCCCGTGTTGCCGGCGATCGTGCCGAGTGCGTTGATGCTCGACGAGGTCGACGTGCCGCCGCCCGACGTGGAACCGCCGCCGGAGGTCGAGCCGCCGCCGGAGGTCGAGCCGCCGCCCGACAGGCCGCCCGTCGAGCCGGAGCCGCCGCCCGAACCCGAGCCGTCGCCCGTCGTGGAAATCGCGTTGCCGCTACCGGAGCCCGAGCCGTCGAGCCCCTTGCTGATCGAGCCGGAGCCGCCGCAAGCGGAGAGGGAGAGCATGGCTGCCACGGTGGCCGCGATCAAAGTCGTCCGGAGCGTGCCATGGGAAATCGTCTGGGTGTTCATATCGTCCTCGCATTGGTGTGTTGTCTGATGATTGGTGTGCTGCACTTGCGGACGATTACTCTGCAACTGGCGTGCCATTTTGCTGGACGATCTTTTCGATGCGCGCGATGACATCCCGCAAACCCTTGTCGGAAAAGGGTTGGCGGGAAGCGGGACGTTGCTCGAAAAGGGGCGGAAGATACGCGCGGCGGCCGAGTTTTTATGCGTTCGTAACGTAACGCCGCGCGCTTTGCGTTACGCGTGCGGCGTAACGTGCGATCCATCCGCGGGATGGATCATCGATATTTGAATCGATCGTTTTACTGATGGATTAGGTATGTAGATCTAACCTATCGTAAGTCCTTATGTGTAAGGCCTACCGGTAAGTCGTAAAAATAAGCGTGCGCGCGGTCATAATGTCTGAGCAAAATTAACAAAAATGTGGAACAAAAAAAGGTTCGGATATAAGATTCGCTCGTGCGCTATTTGTATGGTCTGGTACATCAGGGAATACGAGGAGGACGCCGCCGACATGAATGTTAACTTGTATCAAATTGTTAGAAGCTCTTGAAAAAAGAGTTATAACGAAACCGCCCGATCCGGCATTAAGGTCGAATGGCGGGGCAAGGTCGGCCGATAGCGAAAAGCAAGGCCAATGAAGACTCAAGGCACGAGGATCAACATGAAACAACTGATGAATCGCTTCCTCACGGAGGAGGCAGGGGTAACCGCGATCGAATACGGGTTGATCGCGGGTCTCATCGCGGTGGCCATCGCGACGACGGTCGGCACGCTCGGTACCGACCTGAGTAACCTGTTCAGCACGATCGCCGGTAAATTGCCGGCGGCATAACGTTTACTTCCAATTACGCGTTACCACGAATTGCGGATTGCTTCGGCAATCCGCAACACGTCGCCGGGCGGCTGGGGCTGAAATGATTCATTTATTCAGTATTGGGTTCTTTTTCGCCTGGACTGCGGCTGTTGCAATTGCTGATTGTCGCGATCGCCGTATTCCCAACGAATTGGTACTCGCTGGTCTTGCTGCCGTTATCATTTTTACAGTCTGCCGACAAAACCCATTCGAAACGACATTGGCCGGCGCATTGATCGGCGGGATAGTCGGTCTCGTTTCTCTTTTTCCGTTTTTCGCACTGCGCGTGATGGGCGCCGCCGACGTCAAAGTATTCGCGGTGCTCGGCGCCTGGTGCGGCCTGTCGGCGCTGCCTTGGCTGTGGATCGTCGCGAGTATCGCGGCGGGCATTCACGCGCTCGGCCTCATGCTGCTGAGCCGCACGTCGTTCGGCTCGCTCGGGCGCCACGGCGCGCCCGCGTTCGCGCTCGGCGCGCGCCGCTCCGCGCCTTATGCGGCGTTTCTCGCCGCGCCCGCCGCGGCATGGCTCGCCTATCTGATTCATACCGGAGGCACGCGATGAAGCGCGCGCTCGGACGGTTGCGGCCGCGGCGCTTCCAGCGCGGCGCGACCGCGATCGAATTCGCGATCCTGTTCCCCGTCTTCTTCATGGTCCTCTACGGAATCGTCACGTACGGCATGATCTTCGCCGCGCAGCAGAGCCTGACGCTCGCCGCGACCGAGGGCGCGCGCGCGGCGCTCAACTACCAGGTCGCGCAGACGCAGTCGGCGGCGCTCGGCCTGCGCGCCGCGGCAGCATGCACGGCCGCGAGCAATCTGACGGGCTGGCTGACGGGCGCGACGTGCTCGACCTCGCAGAATTTCACGTGCTCGTACGATTCGACGATGTACTGCATCCAGGTGACGGTCACGTATCCGTATGCGGCCAATCCGCTCGTGCCGACGGTCGCGCTCTTCAACGCCGTGCTGCCGACGACGCTGACGAGCCAGGCGACGGTGCAGATCAACCCGACGAACATCATATGAACGTGATCGACTAGGCCGGGCCGCCGCGCCGCCAGCCGGCGCGGCTTTCTTCCACGACTTCTTTCGCCGCTGCACTGATAACAACCATGGCCAATCATCTGACCAAGATCATCGCGGGGTTGCTGATCGGGATCGCGATCCTGCTCGGCATTTACGCGTGGCTGCTCGGGCGCAAGCCGGCGCCCGCCGCGCCGAGCGCCGCGACCGCCGTCGCGACGGCGGTGGTGCCCGTCGTCGTCGCGACGCGCGCGCTGCCGACGGGGCAGCCGATTCCAGCCGACGCGCTGAAGGTGCAGCAGATGCCGGCGTCGATCGCCGGCGCGTTCTCGAATCCGGCGCTCGTCACGGGCCGCATCCCGGCGAGCGACATCGTCGCGCAGGCGCCTGTGCTCGAAAACGAACTGATGTCGGGGCTCGCCGACCAGATCGCGCCGGGCGAGCGCGCGGTCGCGATCAAGGTCGACGACACGAACGCGGTCGGCAACCGGCTGCGTCCCGGCAACTTCGTCGACGTGTTCGTGAACATGAAGCGCGAAAGCAGCTTCGGCACGACCGGCTCGGAAATCTCGCAATCGCAGGCGCGGCTGCTGCTGTCGCGGGTGCGCGTGCTGTCGTTCGGCGACGCGACGGCCGATCGCGACGGCACGCCGGGCCCGACGGGCGCGGGCGCGCGCACCGCGGTGCTGGCGGTGCCGACCGCGCAGGTCGACGCGCTGACGCTCGCCGAAGCGAGCGGACGGCTCGTGCTCGCGCTGCGCAGCCCGCGCGACGAAGACGTCGCCGCGCAGACGGTCGCCGTGCGCGCATCCGGCGGCGCGGGGCCGTCGAACCAGGCGGCGGCGGGGCTCGTGCTGAGCGAGCTGTCGGGCAGCGGCGGCGCGCCGGCGCCGGGGCCGCGTGCGGCCGCGCCGCGGGGCGCGCAGGTGGCGGCCGCGCCGCGCGCAGGAGGCAGCATCGAAGTGATCCGGGGCGGGCGAGCCGAAACGGTCGCCTATTGACCGACAAGTTGATTCGAACAATGACGGCAGGGAGAGGGCCGGCTCGCGCCGGTTTCCGACACGATGAAAAATAGACTGATTGCATTGGCGATGGCGTTCGGCGTGTTGCTGTCGTTCGCCGCGCGGGCGGCGGAGATGGGGACGATCGAGCTCGCGACGGGCGCGCAGCGGCAGGTTTCGGTCGGCCGCAACGTGCAGCGGGTCGCGGTCGGCGATCCGAACGTCGCCGACGTGCTCGTCGTGAAGGGCGGGCGCGGAAGCGTGCTGCTCGTCGCGAAGGCGGCCGGCTCGACGAGCCTGATGGTGTGGGAGCGCGGCCGCGACGAGCCGGCCGTCTACACGGTCAACGTCGTGAGCGGCGCCGCGCGCGCGCTGCTCGACGGCGGCTCGCCGAGCGTGAAGGCGTACGGCGGCACGGCGGTCGTGTCCGGCTCGGCCGCGACGCTCGACGCGCATGCGCGCGCGCTCGCGCTCGGCAAGGGGATGGCGGGCAAGGACGGCGGCGTCGTCGACGCGTCGACGGTCGGCGGCAAGAACGTCGTGCAGGTCGACGTGCGCGTCGTCGAATTCAGCCGCTCGGTGCTCAAGCAGGCGGGCCTCAACTTCTTCAAGCAGAACAACGGCTTCACGTTCGGCGCGTTCGCGCCGAGCGGCCTCGCGTCGGTGACGGGCGGAGCGACGCCGTCGATGTCGGTGTCGGCGAACATCCCGATCTCGTCCGCGTTCAATCTCGTCGTCGGCTCGGCGACGCGCGGCCTCTTCGCCGACCTGTCGATCCTCGAGGCGAACAACCTCGCGCGCGTGCTCGCGCAGCCGACGCTCGTCGCGCTGTCCGGGCAGAGCGCGAGCTTCCTCGCGGGCGGCGAGATTCCTGTGCCGGTGCCGCAGTCGCTCGGCACGATCTCGATCGACTGGAAGCCGTACGGCGTCGGCCTCACGCTGACGCCGACCGTGCTGAGCCCGCGCCGGATCGCGCTCAAGGTCGCGCCGGAATCGAGTCAGCTCGACTTCGTCCATTCGATCACGATCAACGGCGTGACGGTGCCCGCGCTCACGACGCGCCGCGCGGACACGACGGTCGAGCTCGGCGACGGCGAGAGCTTCGTGATCGGCGGCCTGATCGATCGCGAGACGACGTCGAACGTCGACAAGGTGCCGTTCCTCGGCGATCTGCCGATCATCGGCACGTTCTTCAAGCACCTCAGTTATCAGCAGAACGACAAGGAGCTCGTGATCATCGTGACGCCGCATCTCGTCGCGCCGATCGCGAAGAACGCGTCGCTGCCCGCGACGCCCGGCGAGCTGTCCGAGCAGCGCGACGGGCCCGTATGGCGGTCGTATCTCGGCGGCGCGCTGTCGCCGGACGCGGGACCGGGGTTCTCGAAATGAGCGTGTGCCGCATCGACAGCGCGAGCGCCGCGACGCGGCGCGCAACCGGAACGCTTCAATATGAACGCGAGAACACAATCTTTGGCTGAGCCCGCCGTCACCGACTACTTCGTCTGCGCGTCGCCTCTCGGCGAACACGTGGGCTGGCTCGCGCAGACGCTCGTCTCGGCGGGCGCCGTCGAGGCCGCGCCGCTCGAACCGACCGCGCTCGCGCAGCGGATCGCCGGGCTCAATCCGGTGCTCGTCTTCGTCGACTTCTCGGGCGGCCACGCGCAGGCGGCGAGCGCCGCGGCGGCCGCGGTGCGCCTGTCGCATCCCGGGCTGCCGATCGTCGCGCTCGGCTCGATCGCGGAGCCGGAGAGCGCGCTCGCCGCGCTGCGCGCGGGCGTGCGCGACTTCATCGACTTTTCCGCGCCCGCCGAGGACGCGCTGCGGATCACGCGCGGGCTCCTCGATCACGTCGGCGAGCAGCCGAGCCGCCACGGCAAGCTGATCGCGCTCCTCGGCGCGCGCGCCGGGATGGGCGCGAGCACGCTCGCCGCGAACCTGTCGGTGCTGCTGCAGAAGCGCTCGGCCACGCAGGGACGGCAGACGGCGCTCGTCGATCTCGGGCTGCCGGCGGGCGACGGCGCGCTGTACCTGAACACGCGCTGCGAAGTCGATTTCGTCGAGGCGGTGCGCAACCTGCGCCGCTTCGACCGGACCTTCGTCAACACGGCGCTCGCGCGCCATTCGAGCGGCGTCGCGCTGACGTCGCTGCCGCCGAATCTCGCCGGGCTGCGCGACGTGTCGTACGCGTCTTGCGTTGGTCTGCTGAACCGCCTGCGCGCGTTCTTCGACTATCAGATCATCGACCTGGGCGGCTTCTCGAACCGCGACTTCGTCGCGCAGACCGCGTGCGCGGCCGACGAATCGTGGCTCCTGTGCGACCAGGGCGTCGCGTCCGTCGTGTCGGCGGTCGAGCTGCTCGAGTCGCTGCGCGACGCGGGCGTCGACACGGGCAACGTGCGTCTCGTCGTCAACCAATACGATCCGGCGCTCGGCTTGTCGCCCGCGCAGATCGCCGAGCGCCTCGGCCTCGGGCTCGCCGCGACGTTGCCGTCGCGGCGCGTGCCGATCGGGCATGCGGCCAATCAGGGCAAGCTGATCGTGGACGTTGCCGAGCGCGACCCGTACGTGCGCGCGCTCGAGCCGCTCGTCGAACGCGTGTCGGGCGGCACGGGGGCCGCCGGGTCGCGCGCGGCGGGCGGTCTTTCCGCGCTCAGGCGCTTCATTCAACCCACCTCCAAGCGGTCGTAAGAGATGGCACACGACATTCAATTTGCCGACGGGGCGACGCCGTTCTCGCAAACGCAGCAGTTTCACGACATCAAGAACGCTGCGCACGAGCATCTTCTGACGCGCATCGAGGAGCTGGGCGCGGAGTTCGGGCGCTGGTCGCGGCAGGCGATCAACCAGTTCGTCGATCTCGAGATCGACAGCTTCGTGCGGCTGCGCCGCATTCCGCTCAACGAAAACGAAGTGCGGGCGATCGCGGAGGCGCTGACGAAGGAGCTCGCGGGCTTCGGGCCGATCGAGGACCTGCTTGCCGATCCGCACGTCGAGGACATCCTGATCAACGGCTACAGCGACGTATACGTGTCGAAGCACGGGATCCTGACGAAGCTGCCGGTGCGCTTCACCGACAACGCGCATCTGCTGCGGATCGTGCGGCGCATTCTCGCGCCGATCGGCCGCCGTCTCGACGAGTCGAATCCGATGGTCGACGCGCGGCTGCCGGACGGCGGGCGCGTGAACGTCGTGATCGAGCCGCTGTCGATCGACGGCCCGGTCGTGTCGATCCGCAAGTTCCGCAAGGACCCGCTCAAGCCCGCCGACCTGCTCGCGAACGGCACGTTCAGCGAGGAGGTCGGCACGCTGCTCGAGGCCGCGGTCGCCGCGCGCTGCAACATCCTCGTGTCGGGCGGCACGAGCTCCGGCAAGACGTCGCTCCTCAACGCGCTCGCGTTCCACATTCCCGAAATCGAGCGCGTCGTCACGATCGAGGACACGGCCGAGCTGTCGCTCAACCATCCGCACGTCGTGCGGCTCGAGAGCCGGCCGGGCGGCTTCGACGGCACGGGCGTCGTGTCGATCCGCGACCTGCTGCGCAACACGCTGCGGATGCGGCCGGACCGGATCATCGTCGGCGAAGTGCGCGGCGGCGAAGTGCTCGAGATGATGCAGGCGATGAACACCGGCCACGACGGTTCGATGGGCACGATTCACGCGAGCTCGCCGCGCGAATGCCTGTATCGCCTCGAAATGCTGGCCGGCTTCGCGGGCTTCCAGGGCACCGAATCGAGCCTGCGCCGGCAGATCTCCAACGCGGTCGACTTCATCGTGCAGATCGGGCGGCTGTCGAACGGGCGGCGGCGAATCCTGTCGGTCACCGAAGTGACGGGACTGTCGGACAACATCATCGCGACGCAGGAGCTCTATCGCTACGAGCCGCGCGTGAACGCGGACGGCGAAGAGATCGACGCGTGGGAATCGCTCGGCATCCATCCGCATTCGCCGAAGCTCGCGCGCTTCAGGCAGACGCTCGCAGGCGGCGGCTTCGGCGGCGAGCCGTTCGGCCGCGGCGGGGGCTTCAATGTCTAGCGCGGCGCTCTGGGCGCTCGCTCTCGCGCTCTTGTGCGCGGCGGCGGCGCTCGCGCTGTGGCGGCGCGGCGAGGCGACCCGGGAGCGCGTGCACGCGGCGCGCTACATCGACAGCCGGCTCGAGCCCGGCGCGCGCCCGGGCGCGCAGCCGAAGGCGCCGCTCGCGGGCGAGTCGACGCGCGCGGCCGCGTCTGCGTCCGCCGCGGGCACGGCAGGCGGCGCGCCGGGCGCGAAGCCTGCCGATCGTTTCGCGCGGTGGCGCGAGCGCGCGGCCGACGCGTGGCTCAACATATCGAACCGCGCGGGCGTGCCCGAGATTCGCACCCCGCTGATCCTGCTCGCCGCGGCGACGTTCGTCGCGACGCTGTGGACGGGCCTGCGCGGCGGCATGCTCGCCGCCGTCGCGACGCTCGTCGCGGGGGCGACGCTCGCGCTGTTCTGGCTCGCGTCGCGGACGCAGAAGCGGCGCCTGCAGATCGTCCGGCAACTGCCGTCGTTCCTCGACGGCATCGTGCGGCTCGTCACGCTCGGCAACAGCGTGCCCGCCGCGTTCCAGGCGACGCTGCAGACGACCGAGGCGCCGCTGCGCGGCTGCCTCGATCACGTGTCGCGGATGCTGCGCTCGGGCGTCGAGATCGATCGCGCGATGGTCTACATCGCGGAGCTCTACCGGATCAAGGAATTCGAGCTCGTCGGCTCGGTGCTGCGGCTGTCGGTCAAGTACGGCGGCCGTGCGGACGTGATGCTCGACCGGATGGCCGTCTTCATGCGCGACCTCGAGCAGGCGGAGCGCGAGCTCGCCGCGATGTCGGCGGAGACGCGGCTGTCGGCATGGGTGCTCGGCGCGCTGCCCGTCGGCATCGGCAGCTTCGTGATCGCGACGAATCCGAAGTACTTCAGCGCGATGTGGCTCGACCCGACGGGGCGCCAGCTCGTGTATCTCGCGTTCATTCTGCAAGTCGCCGGCGGCTACTGGCTGTACCGGCTCGCCCGATTGAGGTGACGACGATGGATCCCAGCCGCCTCGGCGCAATCGCGCTCGCACTCGGCGCACTCGGCGTGCTGATGCTCGCCGTGCTCGCGATCATGCGGATCGTGCTCGCGCAGCGCACCGGCCGCACGCTCGCCGACGCGCTCGACCAGCGCGCGGCCGCGCTGGAAGCGGCCGCCGCGCGGGCGACGGCGGGCGCCGCGGCCGCGACCGGCGCGGCGCGTCCGCCCGCCGCGGATGCGGCGCCCGCCGAGCGCCGGCCGCGCTTCGCCACGTTGCTCGACCGCGCGGGCAAGCTCGGGATGCGATTGCTGGATACGCGGCTCGGCAAGCAGATCGTCGCCGACGAGGACCGGATGCTGCTCGAGCAGTGCGGGTACGTCGACGCGCACACGCGCGGCATTTTCCTGAGCGCGCGGATCGCGTGCGGGATCGCGCTGCCGGCCGCCGTCGCGATCGTCGGCGACGAGACGGTCGCCACGCATCTGAGCGCGTGGGTCGCGCTGTCCGTCATCGTCGGCTTCATGCTGCCGAAGATCTACGTGCGCCGCCGCGCGGCCGCGCGCCGCCAGTCCGTCGTCGACGAGATGCCGCTCCTCGTCGACATGCTGCGGCTCTTGCAGGGCGTCGGGCTGTCGCTCGACCAGAGCATCCAGGTCGTCACGAACGACTTCAAGGGGATGCTGCCCGTGCTGTCGTCGGAACTCGGGATCGCGCAGCGGCAGTTCGTCGCGGGCCGCACGCGCGAGCAGTCGCTGCAGCGCCTCGCGACGAGCTTCGACAACGAGGATCTGCGCGCGATCGTGCGCCTGCTGATCCAGGTCGACAAGCACGGCGGCGCGGTGCAGGAGCCGCTCAAGCAGTTCGGCGACCGGCTGCGCGAAGTGCGGCGCGCGATGCTGCGCGAGCGGATCGGCCGCCTCACCGTGAAGATGACGGGCGTGATGATCGTCACGCTGCTGCCCGCGCTCTTCATCGTGACGGCGGGGCCGGGAATGCTCGCCGTGGCGCACGCGCTCACGGCCGCGCGCCGTTAGCCGGCGCGCAACGAAGGAAGGAACGACATGAGACGAAGCAGCTTTTCTCCGATGACGGCGGCGGCGCTCGCGATGCTTGCGCTGTCGCTTGCCGCGTGCGGCTCGTTCAAGGAGTCGGGATACGGAATCGGCGCGCAGGCCGAGCGCGCGGCGCTGATGCAGGCCGCGGCCGACAAGAACGCGCCGCCCGACACGCCCGGCATGTATCTCGGGCTGATCGGCCGGATGCAGTCGCAAGGGCTCTATTACGCATCGCTCGCGCACATCGATGCGTACGAGAAGCAGTACGGCGCGTCGCCGGACACGATCCTGCTGCGTGCGGACGCGCTGCGCGCGACCGATCAGGCGGCTGCGAGCACGGTTGCGTACAGGCAGTTGCTGAACACGCCGCTCGCCGCGCGCGGCTATCGCGGGCTCGGCCTGCTGTCCGGCGCGTCGGGCGATTTCGACGCCGCGTCGCAGGCGCTCACGCAGGCGACGGCGCTTGCGCCGACCGATTCGCTGACGCTGTCCGATCTCGCCTATGCGCGGATGCGCAGCGGCGACGTCGCGGGCGCGCGCGTGCCGCTGATGAAGGCGGCCGAGCTCGACCAGAACAATCCGAAGATCCTGAGCAACCTCGCGCTCTTCCTGCTCGCGACGGGGCAGACGCGCGACGCGCTCGGCCTGATGAATCAGCTGAAGCTCGCGCCCGCGGTGCGCACGGAAATTCGCAACGACGCGACGAAGATCGCGGCCGCGTCGCGCGTGCGGCAGCGCGCGCTCGCGCGTCCGGGCGCGCCGAACGCGACCGGCCCGGCGAGCGCGGCGGGCGGCGCCAATATGGCGGGGATCGGCGCCGGGACGTTGGGCGCGACAAGTGCGACAAGTGCGACAAGTGCGACAAGTGCGACAAGTTCGATTGGCGCGGCCGGCGGCAAGGGCGCAACGGCCGTCGCGGGGACGCCCGCGCCCGTGGCGTCCGCATCCGCGTCGAGCTTCGAGCCGACGGTGCCGCTCTTGCAGCGATTCTCGCAATGACAGATGTGACACGGAGCCGACATGACGACGCATGACCACACCAAGACCGCCGCGGCCCGACCTGGACGCAGCCGCGCGCTTTGCGCAACGCTCGCGCTGGCGGGGGCGCTCGCGGGCGCGGCGGGGGCCGCCCGCGCGCAATCGCCGCAAGGCGCGACGCCCCCCGCATCGGAAATCGGCCATGCGACGCACACGTGGCTCGAATGGCAGGCGAGCAACCGCGACGCGGGGCCGTCGCAGCCGATGATCGGCGAGGCGGCGTCGATCGCGTACGCGCGCTATCTCGATTCGTTCAAGACGAAGATCCCGGCGTTCTATGGATCGGCGGCGAGCATGAGCGGCGGCGGCAGCGGCGGGGCGGACTTCCTCCTCACGCCGGCGTCGCGTTCTCAGTGAGGCTCGCATGCCGTTAGCTCGCCGTTGCGCCGATCGCCGACCGTTCGCGCGCGAACGCCGGACGATCGCGCGCGAACGCGGTTCGTTCGCCGTCGTCGCGGCGATCTGGATGCTCGTCGCGATCGCCGCGCTCGGCGCGGTCGACATCGGCAACGTGTTCTTCGCGCGCCGCGACTTGCAGCGGGTCGCCGACATGGCGGCGCTCGCCGCCGCGCAGAAGATGGACGACCAGTGCACGCAGCCTGCCGCCGCCGCGAACGCGAACGCGCGCTCGAACGGCTTCGATCCGGCGAAGAGCGGCAACACGCTCACGCTTTCGTGCGGGCGCTGGGACACGCAGAGCAACGCGGGGCCGAGCTATTTCAACACGGCGTCGACGCCGCTGAACGCGGTGCAGGTGACGGCGACGCAGAGCGTGCCGTACTTCTTCCTCGGCCCGTCGCGCACGGTGAGCGCGACGTCGACCGCGAAGGCGACCAACATCGATCAGTTCACGGTCGGCACGACGCTCGCGAGCCTGCAGGGCGGCCTCGTGAACAACGTGCTGAACGCGCTGCTCGGCGCGAATCTGAGCTTGAGCGTGCTGTCGTACCAGGCGCTCGCGTCGACGCAGATCAAGCTCGGCGACCTGATGGCGGCCGCGAACGTGCTGACGGTCAACGAACTGCTGTCGACGCAGGTGACGGCGGGTCAGTTCGCGCAACTGACGCTGACCGCGCTGTCGCGCACCCAGGTCGTGAACGCGAACCTTCAGGCGAGCGTCGCCGCGCTGCAGACGATCGTCGGCGCGAATCTGGGCGGCGGGAAATTCAGCATCGGCAGCCAGTCGGGCGGGCCCGGCGTGTTCGCGCTCGGCTTGTCCGACACGCAGGCGGCCGCCGACGCGAAGATCAACGTGTTCGACGCGCTGATGGTCGCGGCGGAAGTCGCGGCGGCCGGCAAGCCCGCGGTGGATGTCGCGACGGGCCTGCAGCTCGCCGGGCAGGGCGCGACGCTCAAGTTGCAGATCATCGAGCCGCCGTCGATCGCGATCGGCGAGTCGGGCATGGATCCGAAGACGGGGGCGTGGCGCACGCAGGCTAACAATGCGCAGATTCGCTTGTATGTGAATGTGAGTCTCGGCACGGCAAATCTGTCGCCCACCGGCGTGCTGTTTCCGCTAGCGCCACTCGTGAGCCTCATCAACGGCCTCATCCAGGTCAATCTGAACTTGCCGCTCACGCTGCAGGTCGCGACGGGCTCCGCGTGGCTGCAATCGACGAGCTGCGCGGCGACCGCCGCGTCGAGCCGCGCGGCGATCGTCGTGCAGCCGGGCCTCGCGAACCTGTGCGTCGGTGACGTGCCGACGGATCTCCCCGCGCAGCAGACGTTCGCGTGCAACGTGCCCGCTACGCTCGCGACGGTCGGCGTGCTGAGCGCGCCGCTGCTGCAGATCAAGTCGGCGCTCGCGCTGCCCGTCGTGGTGCCGCAGTCCAATGCGGCGACGCTGACGTTCAACGGCGTGACGGGCGACGCCGACGACTATCAGACGACGAATTCGAACGCGGTGGGCTCGGTGCTCGCGAACGCGCTGTCGGGCGCCGCGCAATCGCTGACGGGGCCGAACGGCCTCACGCTCTACGTGCTTGGCGTGTCGGTGTCGGTCGGCAGCACGCTCAATCCGGTGGTGACGGTTCTCCTGAACCTGCTCGGCCCCGTGCTGAGCTCGCTCGACCAGGTCGTCGTGCCGCTTTTGAATCTGCTCGGCGTGCAGGTCGGCGCGGCCACGGTCCACAACGAGGCGCTGACCTGCGGCACCGCGCAAACGGTTTATTGAAGAAGTCACGATAACGATGAGAAACACGAACGCAATCGAAGGACTCGACCTGTACGTCTGGGAGGGCAAGGCCGACATCGTCGACCGGGTCGCGCGCTGCATGTCGAGCTTCGAAGTCGAGGTGATCCGCGCCGACAACGAGGTGCTGTCGCCCGAGCGGACCGCGATGCGGCCGTCGCTCGCGATCATCAGCGTCACGATGATCGAAAGCGGCGCGGCGTTCCTTCGCAGCTGGCAGTCGGACTTCGGCATGCCGGTCGTCTGGGTCGGCGCGGCGCGCGATCACGATCCGTCGCTGTACCCGCCCGAGTATTCGCATGTCCTGCCGCTCGACTTCACGTGCGCGGAGTTGCGCGGGATGATCTCGAAGCTCGCGGTCCAACTGCGCGCGCATGCGGCGAAGACGCTCGAGTCGAGCGCGCTCGTCGCGCATTCCGAGTGCATGCAGGCGCTGCTGCAGGAAGTCGACACGTTCGCCGACTGCGACACGAACGTGCTGCTGCACGGCGAGACGGGCGTCGGCAAGGAGCGGATCGCGCAGCTGCTGCACGAGAAGCACTCGCGCTACTGCATGGGCGAATTCGTGCCGGTCAACTGCGGCGCGATTCCGGACGGCCTGTTCGAATCGCTGTTCTTCGGGCACGCGAAGGGCTCGTTTACGGGCGCGGTCGGCACGCACAAGGGCTATTTCGAGCAGGCCGCGGGCGGCACGCTCTTTCTCGACGAAGTCGGCGACCTGCCGCTCTATCAGCAGGTCAAGCTGCTGCGCGTGCTCGAGGACGGCGCGGTGCTGCGGGTCGGCGCAACGGCGTCCGTCAAGGTCGACTTCCGGCTCGTCGCGGCGAGCAACAAGAAACTGCCGCAGCTCGTCAAGGACGGCCTCTTTCGCGCGGACCTATACTACCGGCTCGCGGTGATCGAGCTCAGCATCCCGTCGCTCGAGGAGCGCGGTCCCGTCGACAAGATCGCGCTCTTCAAGTCGTTCGTCGCGTCGGTCGTCGGCGAGGATCGACTCGCGGCGCTGCCGGAGCTGCCTTACTGGCTCGCCGAAGCGGTCGCCGATTCGTACTTCCCCGGCAACGTGCGCGAATTGCGCAATCTGGCCGAACGGGTCGGCGTGACGGTCAGGCAGACGGGCGGCTGGGACACGGCGCGGCTGCAGCGGCTCGTTGCGCACGCGCGCAGCGCCGCGCAGCCGGTGCCGGCCGAGAGCGCGCCCGACGTGTTCGTCGATCGCAGCAAGTGGGACATGGCCGAGCGCAGCCGCGTGATCGCCGCGCTTGACGCAAACGGTTGGCGTCGGCAGGATACCGCGCAGCATCTCGGGATCAGCCGCAAGGTGCTGTGGGAAAAGATGCGTAAATACCAGATTTTCGACGAGGAGCCTGAAGCACGGGAAAGCGAGTGAAGAGCGGCTGCGAAGCGGCCGGCAAACATGCATTCGAAAAACTACAACACATCGAAGCAGGAAAAACACAATGAGCCACATACGGGGAATGGGGCGCGTCTTCGTCGCGATCGCGGCGGCGGGCGGCCTCTGCGGCGCGCATGCGCAGGCATTGGATGGCGACGGCGGCGCGTTGACGGCGTCCGCCGCGCCGGCGGCATCGGCCGTTTCGGCGCCGGCCGTCGTCAATCTGTCGGCGCCGAGCGCGCCGACGGCCGCGAGTGTCGACGCGAACGGGCAGAGCACGATCGACGAACTGCAGCGGCAGATCCAGGCGCGCGAGCTGACCGAAATGCGCACGACGTACAACGGCAGCTACGGCGCGAGCCTGCTGCTCAATGTCAAGGAAGGCACGTACTTCGTCGCGCTGTTCCAGCAGAAGGCATTCTGGCGCGTGATCAAGACGGCGAACGATGCGCGCGCGGAAGCGGTCTACCGCGATTTCGCGAAGCAGTCCGAGAATCTCGCCGTGAGCGAGCTTCAGGCGGCGAAGCTCGAGTCGCAGAAGGCGCAGACGGACCGGCAGATCGCTGCCGCGCAGGAGCGGGCGAACCGGCTGCAGGCGGATCTGAACATTGCGCGCGAGCAGCGGGCGGCCGTCGCGAGCCGGCAGAAGGACAAGCTCGACGAGGCCGCCGCGCTGCAGGCGCAGAAGAACGAGCTGCAGGATCAGCTGCGCAAGCTGCAGCATCAGGTGCGCTCGCTGCAAAGGCAGGCTGACGCCGGATTGCCGAGAGTACGGTGATCACAAATGGGGCGGGGCGGGACCGGACGGCCCCGCTACGGGCAAGCGCCGGCTTGCGCCGCGACGCGCGCGCTCCCGAAGCGCGATGAGAAAAGGGCAAGCCGTTCACCGGCTTGCCCTTTTCGTATGGACGGAGGCGCTTATTGGCCGTCGGTCGGACCGAGCGAGCGGCGGCGGCGCGTGACGATCACGGGGCCGTTGCCGTTGCGCTCCTGCGTGCCGGACGGCGTCGACACACCGTCTTGCGGCTCGCGCGGCGCGCCGTACGATTCACGGGGCTCGCGCGGTTCACGCGGCTCGCGCGCGCCGTAGCCATCGCCGCGGGGTTCGCGGGAGCCATAGCCGCCGCCGTCGCGGGATTCGCGGGAGCCATAGCCGCCGCCGTCGCCGCGCGGCTCCCGCGAGCCGCCGTGCGAGCCGTACGGACCGTGGCCGCCGCCTTCGCGCCCGCCGGAGCGGCCGCCGCCGCCGTGCGGGCCGCCCGGACGCGGACCGCGCGGGCCGCCCGGACGGGAGCCGCCCGTGTCGAGCTGGATTGTCGAGATGGCGCGTTTATAGATGCCTTGCAGGCCGACGGGCGTGCGCAGCATCACCAGGTACTGGTCGAACGACTCAATGCACCCCGTCAGGCGAATACCGTTGACGAGATAGATTTCGACGCGCTTGCGTTCCTTGCGCGCGGCATTGATGAAGTCGTTTTGCGGATGGGATTCTGCAGGATTGGCCATTAAAAAGCGGCAGGTGCCGGCGTCAATTAAGAGTTATGCGTTTCGCCGCATGCGAACTTACACAGCGTTTTGCGGGATTTTACCCTGTTCGAACCCGATGCGCGCGCGAGCGTTTGTGTCCAACCGTTACCCACTATAGACGCTCTCGTGCATTTGCGCGATCCGTCCGATCGGCTAAAGCGCGTTTGGCCGCACTTTCGTTACGTCGGGTTACAGCTCTCGCACGGCCGTTGCACCTGCTGCCGCGCAGGTCCGCTAGAGTGCGTTCACGAAGCCGGCCGGGCCGGCGAAACGAGGTGACGAACATGAAAAAAATGCTGACGATCACGATGCTGGGCGTCGCGGCGCTCGCCGCATCGGGCGCCGCGACGGCGGGCGGCGTCGACCTGTCGATCGGGCTCGGCGTGCCGGTCGCGCCTGTCTATGTGGCGCCGCAGCCCGTCTACGTCGCGCCCCAACCGGCGATCGTCGGGTATCCGGCGTACGGTGGATACGAATGGCGCGGCGACGACGATGAAGACCGCTGGGAGCGCCACCGGCACGAGCGACGGTGGCGCCGCCATCACGACGACGACTGATCGAGTCGATTGCGTGACGGTTGGCCGCCTCGGCCGGCCGAAGCGCCGCCGCAGCGAAATGCCGCGCGAGCCGGAAGGCCGCGCGGCTTTTTTTGCGTCGATTGCTCGTCGCCGTTCATGACGAAACGATGACGGATCAGAACTTGTAATCGGGATTCTTCGGATCGAACGCCGTTTCGTCGAACGACTTCGGCGTGATCTTCTCGAACACGATCCGCTCGAACACGCGCCCGTCGTTGTCGAACGATTCGACGGTGCGGAAGTACGGCTGCCGCAGATCGAGCCCGAGCGTTTCCTTCTTCGCGTAGAACTGCGGCCGGCCGCCGGGCGTTTCGTAGGTGAGCGCGACGACGCGCACGCCCTTGATCGTCTTCGCCTCGACGTGCGCCGGCTTCAGCACGCCGGCCTCGCGGTATTTCTTCGCTTCGCTCAGATAGAGGTTCGCGATGAACTCGGTGCCGAGATCGCGCGCCTGATGGTTCGACTGCGCGCGGGCGAGGGCGCCGTCGAGCGACGTCCACATCGGCACCTTGCCGAGCAGGCCGCCCAGGTGGCCGTACATCTCGTCGGCGCGCTTCGTCGAGTCGTAGATCACCTCCTGGCCCGAATGCGCGCCGTCCGGCAGCCACTTCGCGTAGACGCGCAGCGGCCCGCGCGTCACCTTGATGAACATGTGGTCGGGCGTATCCGACCATTTGCCGCTGATGCGCTCCTGGCGCAGCATCGTGAATTCGTACGACGGATAGCCGATCGGTCCCGCCGCGACGTAATCGGGCACCGTCTGCGGATCGAGCGACTTGAAGAGCGCGGTGAGCGTCGCATCGTCGAGCTTCTCGAGCGCGCCCTGGCGCGCGCTCGCGCGCAACCAGCGTACCTGCTGGTCGACGGGCAGCTTCGCGACCTTCGCGAGCTCGGGCGGAAGCGCGGCATCCGCCGCGCCGGATTCGACGGCGGCGGGCGCTTCGGCGTTGGCCTGCGCGTGCGCGGCGCCGTTGGCGAGCACGAGCGCGAGCGCGCCCAAGGCCGAGGCGGTGGCGAGGCAGCGCCGCGCGAACCGTGTTCGCGAAGACGAGGGCTGGTATTGCAGCGAAGCGTACGACATGCATTCCTCCCAGGAAGCGGTCCAGAAATCGTGTAGTGGCGTTTTCGTTTTAGTATCAGTGCTTCGCCGACGGATTCGCCGGCGCGTTCGCGAGCTTCGCGAGTTCCTCGTCGCGCAGCGCGCGGCGCAGGATCTTGCCGACGTTGGTCTGCGGCAGCGCGTCGCGGAACTCGACCGCCTTCGGCATTTTGTAGCCCGTCAGGTTCTTGCGGCAGTGCGCGAGCACTGCTTCGACCGTCAGCGACGGATCGCGCGGCACGACGAACACCTTGATGCGCTCGCCGTGCACGGGATCGGGAATGCCGATCGCCGCCGCCTCGCGGATGCCCGGATGCGACACGAGCACGTCTTCGATCTCGTTCGGATATACGTTGAAGCCCGACACGAGAATCATGTCCTTCTTGCGGTCGATCAGGCGGATGAAGCCTTTTTCGTCCATCACGCCGATGTCGCCTGTCGCGAGCCAGCCGTCGGCGTCGATCACCTTCGCGGTCTCGTCGGCGCGCTGCCAGTAGCCGCGCATCACCTGCGGGCCGTGCACGCACAGCTCGCCCGGCTCGCCGACGTTCGCCCACCCGCCGTCCTCCTTGCGAAAGCGCACGAGCGTCGACGGCGCGGGCAGCCCGATCGAGCCGCTGAACGAGCGCTTCTCGTTCGCGTCGTACGGATTCATCGTGACGATCGGCGAGCACTCGGTGAGCCCGTAGCCTTCGACGATCGGGCAGCCGGTCACTTGCTCGAAGCGTTCGGCGACCGCGCGCTGCATCGCCATGCCGCCCGCCATCGCGAGCTTGAGCTTCGAGAAGTCGCGCTTGCGGAATTCCTCGTTGTCGAGGAACGCGTTGTAGAGCGTGTTGATGCCGGTGATGCCCGTGAAGGTCTCGTGGCGCAGGATCTTCATCATCGTCTTCGTGTCGCGCGGGTTCGCGATCAGGATGTTGCGCCCGCCGAGGCCGAGGAAGATGAACGCATTCACCGTCAGCGAATAGATGTGATAGAGCGGCAGCGGCGTGAGCACCGTCTCGACGTCGCCGGTGAGCTGATCCTCGATCCACGCCTTCGCCTGCAGCAGGTTCGCGATCAGATTGCCGTGCGTGAGCATCGCGCCTTTGGCGACGCCCGTCGTGCCGCCCGTGTACTGCAGGAACGCGAGGTCGTCGTGCCCGAGCGCGACGGGCGTCGGCGCGCGGCGCGCGCCTGCCGCGAGCGCCGCGCGCAGACGCACGGCCTGCGGCAGCCGGTACGGCGGCACGAGCTTCTTCACGTGCTTGAGCACGAAGTTGATCAGACGGCCTTTCGGATTGAGGCCGTCGGCGAGCAGGTCGCCGAGCGCGGTCACGACGACGTGCTTGATCTGCGTTTCGGGCAGTGCTTCCTGCAGCGTCTTCGCGAAGTTCTCGAACACGACGATCGTCTGCGCGCCGCTGTCCTTCAACTGATGCGCGAGCTCGCGCACCGTGTAGAGCGGATTCACGTTGACGACGATCGCGCCCACCTTCAGCGCGCCGAACAGCGTGACCGGATACTGGAACGTGTTCGGCAGCATGATCGCGACGCGGTCGCCGGGCTTCACGCCGAGGCTCTGCAGATACGACGCGAACGCGGCCGCCTTGCGCGCGAGCGTCGCGTAGGTCATGCGCGCGCCCGCGCTGATGAATGCGACGCGGTCCGCGTAGCGCGTCGTGCAATCGTCGAAGTACTGGGCAAGCGATCGGTATTGCGCGACGTCGATGTCGTGCGTCACGCCGGCGGGGTACGACGCGTACCAGATGCCATCGGTGTTCGGCGCTTGGGCGTGGGCGTGGGCGGGCGCAACGGGGGCGGTCATCGCTTGTCTCCTGAATCGTTGTGATGGGCCGACGCGCGGGCGTCGGCGGCGCGGCGCTTGACGCGCCGCGCGATGCGTTGCTGGGGTGTGCGACGGAAGCGGCGCGTCGGATCGCGACGGACCCGGCGCCGCCGCGATCGGCCGCGCGCCGCTCGGCCGTGACGCGCTGCGCGCGACCTCAGGTCGCGTGGGATTCGTGCGCGGCCGCGACGACCGGCTCGGCCGCGACCGCTTCGGTGCGCGGTGTCGCCGGCATCGGCGCGACGGACGCCGGGGCGACGGACGCCGGCGGCGCGATGTCCGCCGCGGGCGCCGAAACGGAGACCGGTGCGATCGCGGGCGCGACAGCGGGCGCCGACGGCGCGGAAACGACTGGCGCCGAAACGACAGACGGCGCGATTGCCGCGAGCGGCTCGGCCGGCTGTGTCGCGCCGGCTGCGGCCGCTGCGCCGTCGAGCACCGACGCGAAGATCGTGAGCTGCGTCGCGTCGGGCATCGGCGCCCTCAACGCGGCGACGATCAGCGACGACAGCCGCGCGATCATCTGCACGTCGTTCATCGTGCGGCCTTGCGTGAATTCGTCGATGAGGCTTTCGGTCTCCGCGCCCGCGAGCGCGCCCGACAGCGCGCCGATCGCGTAGTGCAGCCGCCAGCCGAGCTCCGCGCGCGGCAGGTTCGGCAGCGCGCGCTGGAACGCGTCGAAGAAGCGGCCGGCGACGGTCGCGTAGTGCGCGGTCAGGAAATTGCGCACGAACGCCGACGGATCGGTGTACGCGCGGCCGATAAGCCTGAGGAATGCGCGGCCGCCGCGTTGCGGATCGCGCGACGCCTGCAGCGCCGGAATGAACATCGCGCCCAGCACGTGCTCGCACGTGACGTGCGCGCCGAGTTGCGCATCGAACCGGTCGAGGATGCGCAGGCGCTCCTCGTTCAGTTGATCGAGGCGCCGCGACAACATCGCGTGGATGAGCGCTTCCTTGCTGCCGAAGTGATAGTTGACCGCGGCAAGATTCACCGCTGCGCGCGATGTGATTTGCCGCATCGACATCGCTTCGAAGCCATGCTCGATGAAAAGATCTTCGGCCGCATCGAGGATGCGCGCCTTCGTCCCGCCGGATTGCCGGCTGGCCTGTCGAACTGCCATGTTCCGCCTCCCTTGCCGGTTTCCCGGTACGCGAACAAGCGATTCAAATGTGTAATTGAAACAGCCGTTTTCATTAAGATAAAAAGCGGCACGGGGTGGCGGCAAGCGTTCTTTGTGGACAAACTCCTCTAGAGCGTTCAGTGCGATGCAGCATGAACGACGCGCTGCGCACTGTCCGACGCGCGCTTGCGCGATGGTGCGCCGCCGCGTTCCGGGCTATCCCGTCGTCGGGCTCATCGCGGCCGCCTGCGTCATGTCGATTCCGCGTCGCTCGCGGCTGAACACAATTAAAACGCAGATGACGACGGCGACGATGCCCGCGACCGTCGCGAGCGCCATGCTGTAATCGTTGCCGTGATTGACCGCGAGCTGCGCCTGCATCGTCGCGTTGCCCGATGCGAGCAGATTGCCGAGCTGGTAGACGAAGCCCGGGAACGTCGCGCGAATCTCGTCCGGCGAGATCTCGTTCAGATGCACGGGGATCACGCCCCATGCGCCTTGCACCGAGATCTGCATCAGGAACGCGCCCGCGGCCAGCGCGAGCGCGCCGGTCGAGAACGCCCACAGCGGCAGCACGGGCAGCGCGATCATCGCGGCGATGAAGATCGCGCGGCGGCGGCCGATCCGCTCGGACAGCCAGCCGAACGTGAGGCCGCCGACGATCGCGCCGATGTTCAGCACGATCGTGATCCACGACACCGTGTGCGGGTCGAAATGATGCTGCTCGCGCAGGAAGGTCGGATAGAGATCCTGCGTGCCGTGCGAGAAGAAGTTGAACGCGGTCATCAGGACGACTGCATAGATCGACAGCTTCCAGTTCTGCTTGAGCGTCGCGACGAGGCTCGGGCGCACGCGCTTTTCCATCTGCTTCCACGCGGGCGACTCGGGCACTTTCGCGCGCACGTACAGCACGAGGAGCGCGGGCAGCACGCCGATCATGAACATCCCGCGCCAGCCGATGTACTGGTAGAAGAGGCCGAAGACGACCGATGCGAGCAGATAGCCGCTCGGGTAGCCCGCCTGCAGCAGGCCCGATACGGCGCCGCGCGCGCGCGTCGGAATCGTCTCCATCGTCAGTGCGGAGCCGACGCCCCATTCGCCGCCCATCGCGATGCCGAACAGCGTGCGCAGCACGAGGAGCGCGGCCAGGCTCGGCGCGAAGCCGGACGCGAGCTCGAGCAGCGAGTAGCACGCGATGTTGATCATCAGCGTCGGCCGGCGGCCGAAGTGGTCGGCGAGGCGGCCGAAGATCAGCGCGCCGATCGGGCGCGCGGCAAGCGTCAGCGTGATGGCGAACGCGACGGCGGGAATTTTCGTGTTGAACTCGGCGGCGATGTCCTTCAGCACGAAAACCATCAGGAAGAAATCGAATGCGTCGAGCGTCCAGCCGAGATAGGCGGCGATCGTGACGTTGCGTTGTTCCCGCGTCCAGCTTAGGGTCATGGCGGCGGTCTCCTCGAGAGGGAAGCGCCGTGGTCGCTTGCACCGTCCGGGCTGGCGCTGTGCGCAGGCGGTAACGCGAGTGTACGCCGCTCATCGCGCGCGTGAAGGCTCCGAGCGATCCGATCCGGATTTATCCCTATGAAATACATTGTTGCGCGGCAAGCAATCGATGCGTTTGCCGATGCGTCTGCGTCGACGCATCGCGCCGCGTTGCTTCATGCGATGTCACGCGAGGTTGCGCGAGGTTGCGTTGCGTCGTGCGAGTCGACGGGATTCGCACCGGTTTCCGCGATGCGGCGAGCGATGCTAAGGTGGCGCCGTCTTCTTTTTTTCACGTGCTTACAGATGGATTCGGATTCGCAAGCTCGTCCGGCGCTGCCGATTTTCGAAACCGGCCGCTTGTGGCTGCGCCCGCGCGTGCTCGCCGATCTCGACGCATGCATCGCGATGGATCGCGATCCGGACGTGACGCGTCACATCGCCGGTCCATGGGACGATCCCGCCGAGCACCGCCGTTTCGTCGAGCACCGGATCACGCGTGCGTATCCGCCCGGGCTCGGCTACTGGTCGATCTTCGAGAAGGCGCGTCCGGACCGGTTCGTCGGATGGACGCTGCTGATTCCCGATTACGTCGACGGCGGCCGCGACGTCGAGATCGGCTGGCGCCTCATGCGCGCCGCGTGGGGGCGCGGGATCGCGAGCGAAGCCGCGCAGTGCGTCGTCGGGCACGCGTTCGGGACGGTCAGGCTGCCGCGCATCGTCGCCGATATCGCCGCGGCGAACGACGCGTCGCTGAACGTCGCGCGCAAGCTCGGGATGCGGCGCGTGGGCGTCGTGCAGGACGGCATCCCGTACATTCGCCACCGGCTCGAGCGCGCGGATCTGACGGCTCGCCGCTGATGCGCCGGCGCGCGGCCGATGGCGGCGCGCGCGCCGCGCATCGTGCGGCGGTGCGGCAGCGCGCCTTGCGCAAGTCTCGGGGGCAATGCGCTATTAACGCGGACGCCGATCCCATGTATCGTTGCCGAAATCGATTTCGGGAGCCCCATCATGACGATCGGCCAGGACGTGCATCTCATTTCCGCCAAGCTCGACGCGCTGCGCCCGACTCAGATCACGGTCGGCTATCGCGAAGTGAAGGCGAAGCGCAAGCATTGGAAGTCGCTCGGCAAGAAGGCGCGCAAGGCGGCGATCGAGTCGCACTGGTTTCCGGCCGTGCTCGGGCCGGGCGGCGAGTACTTCATCACCGATCATCATCATCTCGGGCTCGCGCTCATCGAAGAGGGCGTGAGCGAGGTGAGGGCGATGCTGCTGAAGGACTTGTCGTGGCTCGGCGAGACGATCTTCTGGCGGATGATGGAGCACAACCAGTGGGTGCATCCGTTCGGCGCGAACGGCGCGCGCCACGACTACGCCCGTCTGCCGAAGACGCTCGTCGGCCTGAAGGACGATCCTTACCGCAGCCTTGCGGGCGAGCTGCGCACGGCGGGCGGCTATGCGAAGGACGCGACGCCGTTCAGCGAATTCCTGTGGGCCGATTTCCTGCGCCCGAAAATCGCGTTGACGGAAATCCGCAAGGATTTCGAGAAGGCGCTCGAAGCGGCGCTCGCTCACGCCCATGCGCAAGAGGCGCGCTATCTGCCGGGCTGGTCCGGCGTGATCGCGGCGCCGCGCTGAGCGCCGCGTTTTCGGCCGAGCCACGGGTCACCACCACGGAACGCGCATGGACCGTCATTCGAACCGTCTCGATGCGCCGCCGCAGCACGCCGCGCATTTCGCCGCGCTCGACGAGCCGCCCACGCCGCGCGGCCGGCGCACGGTGCTCGATGCGCTCGCCGGACTGTCGATCGCGGGCCTGCTGATTCCCGAGGCGGTCGCGTACGCGGGGCTCGCGAACCTGCCGCCGCAGGCGGGCCTCATCGCGCTCCTGGCCGGGCTCGTCGCCTACGCGATCGCGGGCAGCAGCCGCTTCGCGATCGTGTCGGCGACGTCGTCGTCGGCCGTCGTGCTCGCGGCGACCGTGATCTCCGAAGCAGGGCCGAACGTCGCCGCGCAGCTCCTGCTCGCGGCCGCGCTCGTCGCGACGACGGGCGTCCTGTTCATCCTCGCGGGCGCCGCGCGCCTGGGCGGCATGTCGGACTTCATCGCGCGCCCGGTGCTGCGCGGCTTCACGTTCGGCCTCGCGCTCACGATCGTCATCAAGCAGTTGCCGAAGATTCTCGACGTGCCGATCCATCACAGCGATACGCTGCGCGTCGTGCTCGACCTGTTGCTCGGGATTCCGAATTGCAACGTGCACAGCGCGGCGCTCGGCGCGACGGCGCTCGCGATCCTGTTCGCGCTCGGACGGCGCTCGCGCGTGCCGGCTACGCTCGTCGTCATCGTGCTCGGCATCGCGGCCGGCTATTGGATCGACTGGCATCGCTACGGTATCGCGATCGTCGGCACGATCGACCTGCAGAACCTCGCGGTCGGGATGCCGGCGCTCGGCCGCTCCGCATGGATGCAGACGGCCGAGTTCGGCTTCGCGCTGATGCTGATCCTGTACGCGGAGTCGTATGGGTCGATACGCAACTTCGCGCTGAAGCACGGCGACACGATATCGCCGAACCGCGATCTCGTCGCGCTCGGCTGCGCGAATCTCGTGTCGGGGCTGCTGCACGGGATGCCCGTCGGCGCCGGCTATTCGGCGACGTCGGCGAACGAGGCCGCGGGCGCGCAGACGCGCATGGCGGGCCTCTTCGCGGCAGCCGTGATCGCAATGATCGTCTGGCTGCTGCTGCCGCAGCTCGCGCGCATCCCGGAGCCCGTGCTCGCCGCGATCGTGATCTTCGCGGTCAGCCATTCGCTGCATCCCGAAGTGTTCCGGCCATACTGGATGTGGCATCGCGACCGGATCGTCGTGATCGCCGCGCT
Organism: Burkholderia oklahomensis C6786; assembly: GCF_000959365.1. Lineage (NCBI taxonomy): Bacteria > Pseudomonadati > Pseudomonadota > Betaproteobacteria > Burkholderiales > Burkholderiaceae > Burkholderia > Burkholderia oklahomensis. Next base: position 3,981,177 of record NZ_CP009555.1, on the reverse strand, counting down.
GTCGGCCGTGATCGTGCTGGGTGTGCTGCACGGCCTGCTCGCCGCGATCGGCGTGAGCCTGCTGCTGACGCTGCGGCAACTGTCCGAGCCGAACGTGAGCGTGCTCGGGCGGCTGCGCGAGAGCCACGATTTCGTCGACGTGTCGATGCACGAGGACGCGAAGCCGATTCCGGGCGTGCTGATCGTGCGGCCCGAGGCGCAACTGTTCTTCGCGAACGCGGAGCGCGTGCTGAACATGGTGCGGCATCTCGCGCGCGACGCGCAGCCGCCCGTGCACACGGTGATGCTGAGTCTCGAAGAGTCGCCCGACATCGACGGCACGACGATCGAAGCGCTGAAGACGTTCGCCGCCGAATGCGATGCGCGCGGCTGGCGTCTCGTGTTCGTGCGCCTGAAGCCGAGCGTGCTGCGCGTGCTGCAGCGCGCGGCCGACGGGGCGCTGCGGGCGGGCGCGCTGTCGGAGCTGAGCGTCGACGAGAGTCTGCAACTGCTGGCGGCGGGCGAGTCGGCGGGCGCGTGACGCGTCGGCATCGGTCGCCGCTGCGCGTTCGTGCCCGGCGCGCGCGGCGGCTGGCCAGCGCGACGACGGGCTGCGCCGGTTCGTTCCGCTTGCGCTTTCCCGATGCCCGTTCGACCCGTTCGCTCGCACGCCGTCACGCCACGCGCGCCGGTCCGCGCGCGTCACGGCGTCGCCGCGCGCATCCCCGGCTGCACCGCGCGCAACTCGGAGAAGGGCACGCGCGACAGATCGAGCAGCGTCTGCGTCGTCGCCGCGATTTCGCGACGCAGACGCGCGTAGTCGATCTTGTCCGCGGTCGTCACGCCGTAGTTGAGGAGATACGTCGGGCCTGTGATGAAGTTGATCGTCGGCACGTGCCCGCGGCCCCAGAAGTACTGTCCTTCGCCGGGCCAGACCGCATCGTTGGGGCTGCCGCTGCCGCTCGGGTTCAGCGGCGGCATCACGAACGCCGGCGCCGCGTCCGCGCGGCGCACCAGTGCGTCGGCCGCGTCGACGAGCGCCGGGACGGTCGGCATGAACAGCGCCGTCGGCTCGGCCTTGCCGGTCGGCACGAGCGCGCCGCGCGCGTTCGGCAGCCATTCCTGCGCGCCCAGATGCTCGATCGTGACGACGCACGCGATCCGTGCGACGAGGCCGTCGTGCGCATGGCGAGCGAGGAAATCCTCGACCCCGACGCCGCCCGCGAAATGCCCGCTCGACAGCATGATCATGATCGTGCGCGGCAGCGCCTCACGCGGCACGCGGCTCAGATACTGCGCGATCGCGACGATCGCGTTCGGGCCGTTGTCTTCGATCCCGTTCGTGCCGTCCGTATGGCTGTTGACGACGGTCAGCTCGTCGGTCGCGCCGGGAATGATGCCGATCAGGTTGCGGGTCCGCACGCGCTCGATGCTCGCATCGAGCGATAGCCTGAGCGTCGCGCGGCGCTCCGCGAGCGCCGCGAGCTTCGCGCCCGTCGCGCGATCGACGAAGAGGCCGGGCACGCGGCGCAACTGGCCGTCGTACGGCGCGTAGAGATCGGTCGCCTCGGCGACGGACGTGTCGGCGACGATCGCGACGCCGGCCGCGCCCGCGGCCTGCAGCTTGTCGAGCATCGCGGTGAGCGGGCCGATCATGTAGCTCGTGCGCACGTAGGGCGCCGACGGCGGAAACGCATTGTCCGGATCGAAGATGCGCAGCGCGCGCTCGTGGAAGAACGCGCCCGACAATGGCACGTCGGGCAATTCGACGACGGCGATCTTGCCCGCGATGTCCGCGTCGGGCGCTTGTCCCGGCGCGAGATACCGGATCGGCGCGACGACGCCTTCGCGGCCGGTATCGCCGGAATACGGGATGTAGCCGGCGACGTCGATGCGTTCGGGCGGCGCGCCGTCGACGACGTCGAGCCGCCAGTGGCGCGCGGTCCAGCGCGTCATCGTCACCGCTTCGGTATAGAGCTGCGGCACGCCGGCGCGCGCGAGACGGCGGCGCAGCGCGTCGATGTAGCGTTCGTGCGCGGGCGAGCCGGTCGACCGCAGTCCGCGGCGGTCGAGGTCGATCTGCCAGCGCACGAGCTGAGCCGGCGGCAGGAACTGCGACGCATCCACTTCGACGGCCGCTCGATCCGGCAACGCGGCTGTCGGCCAGGCGTCTGGCTTCGGATCGGCGTGCGCCGCTTCGGCGATCGGCAGCGCGAGCAACAGCGCGCATCCGGAAGCGCCGAGCAACCGGCGCGTCCATGACATGAGCCGAGTCATTCGAATCTCCTCGAGAAGCAGATCGCAGGGCGGCCGATCTGCGATGCGACGTGGGCCTCGGTGGCGCCCTCGTCGGACGATATGAAACGAACGTAGCAACGAATCGATGCGCGATCGCGTGGGGCGGCGCGTCGACATCGAAGCGCCTCGTGACCTCGAAGCGCCTCGTGACGTCGAGGCTCGCGTGTCTCGGCCTTCGCGCATCGGCCGGCGTTTCGACGCACGTCCGGCGCGCGAGACGTCACGCTTGCCGCCCCGTGCAGCGTTCGACGTCCTGACACGGTTGCGGCGAATGCATGTCGGCTTCGGCGATGTGGCTCGTGGCCGGCGGCGTGCTGCGGGTGATGCGAAGAACCCACCTGGCGATGCTGTTCGACGCGGCTGAAGGCGAACGCACGACGGCTGCATCGCACACGCATCGTCGCGGACACGCCGAACGCCACGGCGCGCCGCTTCGCACCTACGCGTGGCGCTTGGTGATGGGCCTCACTCAGCCTCGCATGCCGCCGCGCAAGCCAGCGCAAGCCAGCGCATGACAGCGCATGACAGCGCATGACAGCGCATGACAGCGCATGACGCCGCGCCCCCGCGCTCAGCGTCGTCGCTTGCGCTGCGGCGGTTGCCGTTGCTGCAGTCGCTGCTGCTGCCGCTGACGGTGCTGGCTCCATGCGGCGCCGCGATCGCGGATGAAGTTCGACAGCTCGGCGGTCGACGCGAGCGGCGCCTCGGCTTCCTCGTAATAGCCTTTCTCGTTGCGCAGCGGCAGCGCGGCGACGCGCGCCGCATGGATCTTGTCGAGCCTCGAAGGCCTCGCCGCGTTCGGATGGAGCAGCGTCGACACGGGCACGATCACGCCGCTCAGCGGATCGTCGGCGGCGGCGCGCGGGGTCGCGAGCATGAGCACGTCGCCGAGCGACGGAGCGGCTTGGTCGCGCGCCGTCAGCGGCGCCGTTCCGAAGCGCTCGCTGATCGTCTTCAGCACCGACGTGTGATCGATCGTGCCCGTCGCGCTTCGGAACACGGTGCCCGCCGCGATGAGCGGCGAGACGAGCACGGCGGGCACGCGCACGCCGAAGCGCGTGAAATCGAAGCCGAATTCGCCGACGGTGCCGTCGCCGGGCGGCGCCGCGCCCGACGGCGGCGGGACGTGGTCGTAGTTGCCGCCGTGCTCGTCGTACGTGATGACGAGGAGCGTGCTGTTCCACGCCGGGCCGTTGCGCAGCGTGTAGTAGACGTCGTGAATCAGCTGCTCGCCCGCGGCGACGTCGTAGTTCGGATGCTGGCTGTTGCCGTTCGCGTCCCAGCTCGGCTCGATGAACGTGAACGCGGGCAGCGTGCCGTTCGCCGCGCGCGCCTGGAAGTCGCGGAAGTGGCCGAAGTGGCTGTCGTCGGCGTTCTGCGTGTCGGGAAAATCGTGACGCGTGAGCGGATCGCGGTTGTAGCCGAAGATCGCCCAGTCGACGCCCCGGTCCGACAGCCGCCCGAAGATGCTCGGACACGTGAAGATCTTCACGTGATCGTCGAGATGGCCTTGCGACGTGCCGGCGAGCGCGAACGCGCGGTTCGGCATCGTCATCGTCGGCGCCGACGCGAACCAGCGGTCGCACACCGCGTAGCCTTTCGCGAGCCCCGACAGCACGGGCAGCAGTTCGGGCGTGTACATGCCCATGATCTGCGCGGGCGTCGTGCCGGGCAGCGCGTCTTTCTCGTGTCGCGATTGATCGGTCGCGATCGCCGACTTGAAGTTGACGACGAAGCCTTGATTGGTCGGCACCGCGCCGGGTGCGGGATTGTCGTCGGAGAACAGTTGATAGTTGGTGTTCTGAAAGCCTTCGCCGGGATCGGCGCCCGGCATCAGGTACGGATGCGGATCGGTCGCCCGGATCCGGTAGACGCCGACGGGGCGGCCGAGATCGTCGGGATTCGATTCGTTGCCGGTCAGTCCGTCGAAGGGCTGGCCGGCGGGCGACTGGTTGCCGTTGTCGGAATAGAGAAAGCCGAGCATCTGATCGAACGAGCGGTTTTCGAGCATCAGATGGACGATGTGTTCGATTTTGTCGAGCTGATTCGCCAAGAGTTGACTCCGGTCGGGATGCATCCGTCGAGCGCTCGGGCGGCCGCGCATGGCGGAGGCGAAGGGCTTTCCGGCTTGCGCCGGGCCTTGGATTTGTGTGCTGAAAGTGCGTAGGGCACGTGATCGTTATACGAATGCCGGCGTAGAAGTTCAAATGCGATGCGTCGGAACGGCGGCGTGGGGCGCTTTCGGCGCCGCGCGACCGTGTGATTCGGTCCGCGTGCGCGCGAGGCGGACGGACGATTCGAACGCGCTGCATCGGAGCGTTCGCGCTGGACGATGTGCGAGCGCAGCATGCGTTCGTCAGGAAGGCGTTCTGTCGGTCGCCCCGAGCGGAGCTGCGCGGTGGGCGGGCCTGGGCAGGCTCCCGGATCGCGTGACGAGCGCGCGGCCGGGCGGATGGATCGACGGCAGTCGCAATGACGGCGTATGCGCGGGGTGCGCCGTGCTGACGCGTGACGCGGACGAGCGGGACAGCTCGCGCGAAAAACAAAAAACCCCGTACGCGATGCGTTACGGGGTTCGTTGTGTTGCTCGAGAAGAGATGGTGCCCAGGAGAGGACTCGAACCTCCACGGTGTTGCCACCGCTAGGACCTGAACCTAGTGCGTCTACCAATTCCGCCACCTGGGCACTGCTGCATCGAGCAAGACCGCTATTTTAGACGTCTCATGAATTCTGTCAATAGAAATTTGGGGTGAGACCAAAAATTCATGAAGACAGTGTTCAACGAGGCGCATGCAGCCTCACACCAAAAGAAAAAAGCCAGCTTGCGCTGGCTTTGAATCTGGTGCCCAAGAGAGGACTCGAACCTCCACGGTGTTGCCACCGCTAGGACCTGAACCTAGTGCGTCTACCAATTTCGCCACCTGGGCAGGTGTGTGCTGCAAAGACCGCCATTATAGACGGCCGATCGAGCCTGTCAACACTTTTTCATTGTCCGCGCGAGCTGCGGCGAGCGCGGCGCAATACGCGGCGCGCGGTCCGTTTGTCGCAGCGGCGGGTGTTAGAATGGGGCGGCATGAGCGGCGCGCCCGTTCGGCTCCGCTTGCCGCGGTCGCGCAAGCCAAACGCAACGAGAAAAATCATCGACAAGCCCTTGAGCAAGTATCCGTATCCCATTCCGAGCCGCGAAGAGATTCTCGGCGTGCTGCGCACGAGCGACGCGCCGCTTGCGGCGAACGACATCGCCGAAGCGCTGTCGATCAAGCGTCAGGAGCGCGAAGGATTTTTTCGGCGCGTCGCCGCGATGGAGCGCGACGGCCAGATCCGGCTCGACAAGCGCGGCCATTATCAGCTGACGCATCCGTCCAACTTCGTCGCGGGCCGCGTGCAGGGCCATCGCGACGGCTACGGCTTCGTGATCCGCGACGACGGCCAGGACGACCTGTTCCTGCCGAACGCCGAGATGCAGAAGGTGATGCACAACGATCGCGTGCTTGCGCGGATCGTCGGCTACGACCGGCGCGGCCGGCCGGAAGGGCATGTCGTCGAGGTGACCGAGCGCGCGAACAAGCGCGTGATCGGGCGTCTGCTCAACGAGAACGGCGCGCTCATCGTCGCGCCCGAGGACAAGCGGATCGGCCACGACATTCTCGTCGCGCAGAACGCGAAGAAGGCGAAGGTCGGGCAGGTCGTCGTCGTCGAGCTCACCGATTTCCCGAGCCGTCATTCGCAGCCGCTCGGCCGCGTCGTCGAGGTGCTCGGCGACATCGACGATCCCGGCATGGAGATCGAGATCGCGGTGCGCAAGTACGGCGTGCCGCACGAGTTCGGCCCGGACGCGCTCGGCGAGGCCGCGGCGCTGCCGGACAAGGTGCGGCCCGGGGATCTGCGCTATCGCGTCGATCTGCGCGACGTGCCGCTCGTCACGATCGACGGCGAGGACGCGCGCGACTTCGACGACGCCGTATATTGCGAGCCGATCGCGGTCGGCCGCGGCGAGGGCTTCCGCCTCATCGTCGCGATCGCGGACGTGTCGCACTACGTGGAGCCGGGCAGCGCTCTCGACGCCGACGCGGTCGAGCGCAGCACGTCCGTCTACTTCCCGCGCCGCGTGATTCCGATGCTGCCCGAGAAGCTGTCGAACGGGCTCTGCTCGCTGAATCCGCAGGTCGACCGCTGCGTGCTCGCGTGCGACATCATCATCACCGCGCGCGGCGACATCAAGGCGTATCAGTTCTATCCGGCCGTGATCCATTCGGCCGCGCGCCTCACGTACACCGAAGTGGCCGCGGTGCTCTCGAACACGAAGGGGCCGGAGGCCGCGCGCCGCGCCGAGCTGATGCCGCACCTGCAGAACCTGTACGGCGTCTACAAGGCGCTTTTCGTCGCGCGGCAAAAACGCGGCGCGATCGATTTCGACACGACCGAGACGTACATCGTCTGCAACGCGCAAGGCAAGATCGAGCAGATCCTGCCGCGCCAGCGCAACGAAGCGCATCGTCTGATCGAGGAATGCATGCTTGCCGCGAACGTCTGCGCGGCGGATTTCCTCAAGCGCAACAAGCATCCGGGCCTCTACCGCGTGCACGCGGGGCCGACGCAGGAAAAGCTCGAGAACCTGCGCGCGTTCCTGCGTGACATGGGGCTCACGCTGGGCGGCGGCGACACGCCGCACGCGAGCGACTACGCGGCGCTGATGGCGCACATCCGCGACCGGCCCGACGCGCAGATGCTGCAGCCGATGCTGCTGCGCTCGATGCAGCAGGCGGTCTACAGCCCGGACAACATCGGCCACTTCGGTCTCGCGTACGACGCGTATGCGCACTTCACGAGCCCGATCCGCCGCTATCCCGATCTGCTCACGCACCGTGCGATCTACGCGATCCTGTCCGGCAGGAAGTACACGCCGAAGTCGCCGGAAGGCATCGAGCTGAACACCGCGCTGTCGCCGCGCGCCCGCGCGATGCAGCGCGAGGACGACGAAGCGCGCGGGCGCGCGCGTTCGAACACGGCGATCTGGGAAGAGCTGGGGCTCCACTGCTCGGCGAACGAGCGGCGCGCGGACGAGGCGTCGCGCGACGTCGAGGCGTGGCTCAAGTGCTATTTCATGCGCGACAAGCTCGGCGAGGAGTACGGCGGGATGGTGAACGGCGTGACGTCGTTCGGCATCTTCGTGCAGCTCGACGCGCTCTTCATCGAAGGCCTCGTGCACGTGACGGAGCTGGGCGCCGACTACTTCCAGTACGACGAAGTCAAGAACGAGCTGCGCGGCGAGCGCACGGGCATCCGCTATCGGCTGTCCGATCGCGTGCGCGTGCAGGTGAGCCGCGTGGATCTCGACGCGCGCAAGATCGATTTCCGGCTCGTGCGCGAGACGCCCGTCAAGGCGCCGCGCCCGGCGGCGTCGGCTGCCGCGGTGGAGCCGGGCGGTCCGCGTGTGCGCTCGCTGCCGCCCGCTGATGCGCCGGCGCGCCGCAACAAGACCGTGAGCGCGCCGAGCGCAGCGGTGAAGGAAGCGCGCGCGGCGCGCAAGAAGGGCGCGGCGTCGAAGCCGGCCGCGAAGAAGGCGCGTTCGCGCAAGAAGTACTGATCGAGCGCGTCGCCGTCGAGCGGCGACGCCGATTGACCGAGACGCCGCGCACCCGGATGGGCGCGCGGCGCTTTCCATTTTCAATGCGGCCGTGCGATGCGCGGCCGCGCGTTTTGATCGAAGGTTGTTCCAGCCATGTCACGTCTGAAGGTTCTCTACGGTTTTCATGCGGTGACCGCACGCATGCGGCACGATGCGTCGACGGTCGCGGAGGTGTTCTACGATCAGACGCGCCGCGACCGCCGTATGCAGGATTTCCTGCATACGGCGAAAGAGGCGGGCGTGCGTCTCATCGCCGCCGACGAGACGCGGCTCTGGGGGCTCGCGCATACCGAGCGCCACCAGGGCGTCGTCGCGCGCGTCGAGGATCTGCCGCTTGCGCAGAACCTCGCCGAGCTGCTGGATGGCATCTCCGGGCCGGCGCTGCTGCTCGTGCTCGACGGCGTGACCGATCCGCACAACCTGGGCGCATGCCTGCGCGTCGCCGACGCGGCGGGCGCGCACGCGATCATCGCGCCGCGCGACCGTGCGGCCGGGCTCAACGCCACCGCCGCAAAGGTCGCGAGCGGCGCGGCCGATACGGTGCCGTACATCACGGTGACGAATCTCGCGCGGGCGCTGCGCGAGCTGAAGGACGCGGGCGTATGGGTGATCGGCACGTCCGACGACGCGACGGCGAGCCTCTACGACACGAAGCTCGACGGCCCGGTCGCGCTCGTGATGGGTGCGGAAGGCGAGGGAATGCGGCGCTTGACGCGCGACACGTGCGACGAAGTGATGTTCATTCCGATGGTGGGGAGCGTCGAGAGCCTGAACGTGTCGGTCGCGAGCGGCGTGTGCCTGTACGAGGCGGTTCGGCAGCGGGGCGCGAAGCGGTAGGCCCGCGCGTGTGCGTTTGCCGCCGGATTCGAACGGCGGGCGAGCGCAGCATTGTCCACGGCGCTCGACGGCGCGCATGCGGCGGCTTGCGTTGCGGATGCGTTCGCGTGCGTCGTTGTCGAAGCGAATCGAATCGCGACGCGGCGGTTTTCATCGACCAAGGCGCTAATGCGCATCAGATTGCTGACGAACCCCACGTTTTCGGAATGTGGGGTTTTGTGTTTTAGGCGAACGCGATTTCGGCGTGGCGTGAAGCGAGACGGTCCGGATGGGGCTGCGCGCCAATGCGCTTTTTTGTTGCGATAGGGCTGCCGCCTTGACGCATCGTCCGTCGCTCGCACAAAACATACACAAAACGTGCAGGAATGCGATCGACGAAGCGTCTAGAATGAGGCGCTCATGTCGGGGCGGCCTCGTCCCGGCGACCGCAGATTTACCGAGCACCGTCATCATGAAATTCCCTTTCCGCCACGCGTTTCTCGCGAGCCTCAGCCTGCTCGCCGCCTGTACGACGCCCACGCTCGTCAATCACGGCGACTATTACGCCGATACGAGCCGCCCCGCGCGCAGCGTCGATTCGCGCATCCGTTTCCTCGTCATGCATTACACCGAGATCGGCGAGGCGCAGTCGCTGCGCGTGCTGACGCAGGAAAACGTCAGCGCCCATTACGTCGTGCCCGACCAGCCGAGCCTCGAGCGGGGCGTTCCCGTCGTCTATCAGCTCGTCCCGGAAAGCGAGCGCGCGTGGCACGCGGGCGTGAGCTCGTGGCAGGGCGCGACCGAGTTGAACGGTGTGTCGATCGGCATCGAGAACGTGAATCGCGGCCCGATCGATACGCCGCAGGGCCGCATGTGGGCGCCGTATCCGCCCGCGCAGGTCGACGCGATCGTTCGGCTTGCGAAGGATATCGTCAGCCGCTACCAGATTCCGCCGACGCGCGTCGTCGGCCACAGCGACATCGCGCCGCAGCGCAAGACCGATCCCGGCCCGCTGTTCCCGTGGCGCGCGCTCGCGAAGGCGGGCGTCGGCGCGTGGCCCGACGACGAGACGGTGGCCGCGCGTCTCGCGGGGCGGCCGCCGAAGTCGCTTGTCGACGTGCGCGAGCTGCAGCTGAAGCTCGCGCGCTACGGCTACGACGTCGCGACGGACGGCGTGCTCGACGATCGCACGCGGCGCGTGATCGCCGCGTTCCAGATGCATTTCCGGCCGACCGATTACGTCGGCAATCCGGATGCGGAAACCGACGCGATCGCGCAAGCGCTGCTCGACAAGTACATGCCCTCGCAGCCGGCGCCCGAGCGCGACGCGGCGGCCGACGTGGCAAGTGCGGCTGCGGCGCCGTGAACGCGTCTGGCGGTCGGGCGACGAAGCGATCGAGCCGCTAAGCGGCTGAATGGTTCCGACAAAATGAATCGCGGGGGCTGTTAACCCGCATCGCGCTCTGTTAACCTCTTCGTTGTTTCGCTGACGAGAAGGCTATGGCAAAACCGATTGTGGTTACTGATCCAACCACTTCTGCCTGCGCCGAAGCCACGCCGGACGCGATACCCGGGGCGCAAGCCGCTCGACGATCGCGCCGTGCTGACCGGCATCCTGTTCGTGCTGCAATCCGGCATTCCGTGGGAGATGCTTCCGCAGGAAATGGGTTGCGGCGCACTCAATAAGGAAGCCGAAGCAGCAAAGCAACGTGAAATTTCAACGGTCCTGTCGGATATCCGTGAGGCTGTCTTGAGATATGAAATCAGACCCGAGCAAATTTTCCCGAATTGGGCGAGACTGCGCTCGCCCGACAAGCGGCGGGGCCCGCTTTCCCCAAAATATCGGAATCCAATGACGGGGGAGACGTGGAACGGTCGGGGACGAGCGCCGAAATGGCTGGTCGGCGCTGTCGCGCGACGATTTTCTCATCGCCCGGCCAATGCAGTGAGCGATTGAGCCCGACGCGAGGGGCGAGCGGCTTTTCAAATCGCTGAATCCACAGCGATTTTGAATTCTCGACCAGTCAGCCGATTTTTAACTCAAGCCCTCGTCCAGCTCTGCGCTCGAAATTGGATTTGCACGAGTGGGCGGAGGCTGACTCATTGGCGAGTTCGGTTTCGCTGCCGCGGACGCTCCGGCAGACGCTCGGCTCATCGCTGCACGGATTTGACCTGTTAATTCTGACGGATCTCGCGTCATTTCATCCAATGGCGCCATCTGCGGAGCGATCGTGAACCTTCGTTAATTTGTCAGGCTTTTCCCCCGACCTTGCTAAAATCGACGCGCCGTGAGGAATGCGTCAATCGCCTCGAAAATCGATACTCCTTCAATTCAAAATCAATCGGCGGCCGAACGGCACGGCGACGATCGTGATGCTGAGCCTCCCCGACGCAGAAGCAGCCAGACGCGAGTCCCTTCCGATAAGGGACCCGTATGCGCGGCGTGATTCGCATCGGTGACTCGACTTCGCGCGGCGGCCGCGTCGAAACCGGCCGCGAGAACTCGACCGTGATGGGCGGGCGGTCGCCGGTGTCGGCGATCGCTGTGCCTGCCCGATGGATGGTCACGAACGTTGCGTGATCGTGGAGGGGGATGAAAACGTCCGCATCGACGGTCGCGCAGTCGCATTCGGCGGACACAAAACCGCGTGCGGAGCCACACTGGTCTCGTCTATTTCAATTTCGGGGCGCGCGTGACGCGCCTCGTCAAATGTGCCGCGGCGACCATTTTCCCAAAATCGAAATCCCAAAATCGGAAGCCGCCGGAGAGCGGTGCTGGCGAGCGGCCGAAAGACCAAGCAGCCAAGCGGCCAAACGATAGCCGATCCAAACGGCCAAGCGTCGCCGCCGCGATGCGTTGCGTTGCCTTGCCGCTGCCGTCGCATCGAAAAAAAACGTCGAGCGGAGCGTCTCCGGTAAACTTGCGTTTTTCGCACTTCGATTGCTTGACGCTTCTCATGACACAAGACGAACTCAAACGCCTCGTCGGCGAGGCCGCTGCCCAATACGTGATCGACAACGTGCCGGAACGCGCGGTGATCGGCGTCGGCACAGGCTCGACCGCCAACTGCTTCATCGATGCGCTCGCGGCCGTCAAGGACCGCTATCGCGGCGCGGTGTCGAGCTCGGTGGCGACGACCGAGCGCCTGAAGTCGCATGGCATCAAGGTCTTCGACCTGAACGAGATCGAGTCGCTGCAGGTGTACGTTGACGGCGCCGACGAGATCGACGGCGGCGGCGCAATGATCAAGGGCGGCGGCGGCGCGCTGACGCGCGAGAAGATCGTCGCTTCGGTCGCCGAAACGTTTGTCTGCATCGCCGACGCGAGCAAGCGCGTCGCGGTGCTCGGCCAGTTCCCGCTGCCCGTCGAGGTCGTGCCGATGGCGCGCACCGCGATCGGCCGCCGGCTCGCCGCGCTCGGCGGCGTGCCCGTGCTGCGCGTGAAGCAGGACGGCACGCCGTACGTCACCGACAACGGCAACGAGATCCTCGACGTGAAGGGCCTGCGCATCCAAGATCCTCGCGCGCTCGAAGCGACGATCAACGGCTGGCCCGGCATCGTGACGGTCGGCCTGTTCGCCGAGCGCGGCGCGGACCTGTGCCTGCTCGGCACCGAACACGGCGTCGAGACGCTCCGCTACGTCAAGCGTTAAATAAATCATTCAAGAGTGAATTCGATGCGCGAAGGCAATTAAGTCGGTCAAATCAATCATAAGAATTTTGATCGCCGACGCTTTCGGCACCCCTTCAATCCGAGGTCCGGCGAGCTTGCAACAAGCTTGCTGGACCTATTTTTTTGGGGTCGTTTTTTTCTGGATATAGTAAGAGGGATTACCCTGTCAGGTGTTTTCCAGATAGCGGAATTGCGACGAACTCAGCAACGTATCGATCATAAGAACAAAGCTGAAAGTCACGTCATTTCGATACAGAGGGCCGGCGAGACTGCGAGGGCATTGTGCCAACACAGGTGATGTTCGGGGAGAGGTCTCATGGAGCAGGGAAAGGACCGGTCACTGGTCAGTAAAGTGATGGATGGGCTTGTCACGGGAATCGTCGAGGACAAGTATGGCGGCATTTTGCCGCCGCAGGACGTGCTGTCGAAGGAGTTCGACGTCAGTCGCACCGTGATGCGCGAAGCGCTCTCGATGCTGCTGGCCCGCGACATGCTGGACGTGCGTCCGAAGGTCGGCACGCGCGTGCGGCCGATGAGCCACTGGAGGATGATCGACGAAGACGTCGTGAACTGGCGTTTCCGGGCAAAGCCGGATCGGCAGTTCATGCGCGACGTGATCGAGTTTCGGACATTGATCGAGCCGCGCGCGACCGCGCAGGCGGCAAGCCGCGCGACCGCGGCCGAGATCGCGGGCATACGGGAGGCATTCGAGCTGTTCAAATTGGCCGAGCCGGGGACACCGGCATATGACGAGGCGGATGAACTGCTGCATACGCGGATCGTGCATGCGAGCGGTAATCAGTTCTTCCAACAAATGGCGGCGATCATTCGCGGCGCGCTGCGCGTCGTGAATCCGCGGATGAGCCGGCGCGACGACATCCGTGCGCTCGCGCTCAAGTCGCACGGGCGGGTGGTCGAGGCGATCGAACGGCGCGATGCGCGCGAGGCGGAAGCGGCCGCGCTCGAGCTGATCGACTACACGGCCGAGGAGATGCGCGATTTCGCAGTCGAGGTGCCCGAACGCAATTGAGGGCCGTGCCGTGTCGCATGCCGGATGCCGGCCGTTTATCATGACGGCCGGCCGGGCTGCGCGCCCGACGCCGGACTTCCTCAGCGACACGGAATTGACTCGATGACCGATTATCAACCGACGCCGATTCGCTTCGGCATCGTCGGCGCGGGCAGCATCGCGCGCCGGTTCGCACAGAGCATCGCGCACGTGCGCGGCGCCGCGCTCGCGCACGTGTGGGCGCGCCGCGCCGATGCGGCCGCCGCGTTCTGCGGCGCGCACGGCGGCGCGCCTTGCGCAAGCTTCGACGCGCTCCTCGCATCCGAAATCGATGCGGTCTACATCGCGACGCTGAACGACAGCCACGCGCCCTACGCGCGCGCGGCGCTCGCGGCCGGCAAGGCGGTGCTTTGCGAAAAGCCCGCGACCGTCAACGCGCGCGAGCTCGAAGAGGTGCTCGCCGTCGCGCACGCGCAGAAGCGTCTGTTCATGGAGGCGATGAAGCCGCCGTTCTATCCGCTGTACCGGAAGCTGCGCGCGCATCTCGAGCGCGATCCGATCGGTGACGTCGCGCTCGTGCGTGCGGGCTGCGCGTCGTCGACGGTGCCGGCCGATCATCCCGTCTACCGCTTCGAGCAGGCGGGCGGCGCGCTGCTCGACATCGGCATCTACGAGATGTTTCTGGCGGTCGACTGGCTCGGCGCGCCGCTCGACGTGCAGACGCTCGGCCGCGTCGGCGCGACGGGCGTCGACGTGTTCGCGAGCGTCAACGCGCGGCACGAGCGCGGTGTGTCGCAGCTATTCTGCGGGCTCGACGTGATGGGGCGCGGCGACGCGCTTCTCGCGGCGGCGGGCGGCTACGTGACGATTCACGAGAATTGGTGGAATCCGGCGCGAGCGACGGTCCGCTACGCGGACGGCCGCGTCGTCGAGCTCGACGAGCCGTTCGAGGGCGGCGGCCTCAACTACGAGACCGCGCACTTCTGCGAGCTGCTGCGCGCGGGAGCGCTCGAGAGCCCGGTGATGACGCACGATCATTCGCGGCGAATGATCGCGATGACGGACGCGGCGCGCGCGGCGCTCGGCATACGCTATCCGATGGATTGAACGGCGACGCGGGCGTGCCGGCCCGCGTTATGCGCGCGTGGGCGCAACGCTCCGATCAATGTCGGCTCGGCAGCGCGAGCCGCCGCTCGTACCAGCGCTGCACCCATTCGAGGAGCTGGCACAGCACCCAGTAGACGGCCGCCGCGGCGAGATAGAGCGGCAGCGGCTGATAGGTCGACGCGATGATTTCCTGCGCGCTGCGCAGCAGCTCGGTGACGGTGATCACCGACACGAGCGACGTGTCCTTGATCAGGCTGATGAGACTGTTCGACAGGCTCGGCACCGCGATCCGCAGCGCCTGCGGGCCGATCACGTAGCGCAGCGTCTGCCGCCACGACAGCCCGAGGCTGTAGGCCGCGAGCCATTGCCCCTTGTCGATCCCGTTGATCGCGCCGCGCATGCTTTCGGACATGTAAGCGGCGACGTTCGCGGACAGCGCGATCACGCCGGCGGGCGTCGGATCGAGCGAGATGCCGAGGCTCGGCAGTCCGTAATAGATGACGAAGATCTGCACGAGGAGCGGCGTGCCGCGCATCACGCTCACGTACGCGCGCGCGAGGCCGGCGAGGACCGCGCTGCGGCCGATGCCCATCAGCGCGAGCGCGACGGCGCCGACGAGGCCGAGCACCATCGACAGCACGGCGAACTTGACGGTCAGGAGCGCACCCTGGAGCAGGACCGGGAGCGATTGGGCGAGGAGGGAAGTGATCGGCATGTGAAGCGGGGACGAGGCTTGCGCGAAAGCGCAATCATAAACCGGACGCGCAATGCAAAGGGCGGCACCGCTGCGGATGCCGCCCTCGTTCGCCGCCGGATGGGTGCGGCAAGACTACGAGGCTACGCGCTCACTTGACGGGCTTCGTCACGTCGATGCCGAACCACTTGTCCGAGATCTTCGTGAACGTGCCGTCGGCTTCGAGCTGCGTCATCGCTTCGGCGATCGCCTTCGCGAACTTCGGATTGCCTTTCTTGAACGGAATGCCCGACGGGTTCGCCGAACCGACGTTCGAGCCCGGGCGCAGCGGAAGCTGCGAGTTCTTCGTCAGATACGCGAGCATCAGACGGTCGTTGAGCGCCGCATCCAGCCGGCCGGCCGCGAGGTCGCGCAGGTATTCGGGCGCGCCCGGATACGTCTTCACGTCGATGCCCGGCACCGACTTCGCCATGTCCATGTAGTTCGTGCCGAGCGCGACGCCGAGCTTCTTGCCCTTCAGGTCCTCGAGCGACTTGAACTGGCGCGTGTCGTCCTTGCGCTGGATCAGTTGCGCGGACGAGAACGTGTACGCCGGCGAGAAGTCGAGCGTTTCGCGGCGCTTGTCGGTGATGCCGACCTGGTTGACGATCACGTCGAACTTGCCCGCCTGCAGGCCGGCGATGATGCCGCTCCATTCGGTCGTGACGAATTCGGGCTTCACGCCGAGCTTCGCCGCGATCGCCTTCGCGATGTCGACGTCGAAGCCGACGAGCTCGCCTTGCGGGTTCTTCGAGTTGAACGGGGGGAACGTGCCTTCGAGGCCGATCCGCAGCGTGCCGCGTTGCTTGACTTCGTCGAGCAGGTCCGCGGCGTGCGCGGTGGCGGCGACGAACGACGCGCCGATCAGGCCGGTGACCAGAAGCTTCTTCAGCGACGCAATTTTCATCGTGTTGTTTCCTTGCCTGGGATGAGACCTTCGATGAGGCCTTGAGATCGATCGCGCAATGATAGCGAAATAACAATCGATATCTAAATATCGTTTGTTTATTTCTATATCACCGCGCGCGCTCGCGAGCGACCGCCTTCACGCACTCGGCGACGAGCGCCGGACCGCGATAGATGAAGCCCGTGTACAACTGCACGAGCGACGCACCCGCCGCGAGTTTCGCACGCGCGTCCTCGCCGGAGAAGATTCCGCCCACGCCGATGATGGGTACCGCGTCGCCGAGTTCCGCATGCAGCTTGCGGATCACCGCGTTCGACGCGTCGAACACCGGCCGCCCGGACAGCCCGCCCGCCTCGTCGGCGTGCGGCAGGCCCTTCACAGCTTCGCGCGACAGCGTCGTGTTGGTCGCGATCACGCCTTCGATCTTGTGGCGCAAGAGCGTCGCGGCGATTTCCTTTACCTGCCCGTCGTCGAGATCGGGCGCGATCTTCAGCGCGAGCGGCACGAGCTTGCCGTGCAGGTCGGCGAGGCGCTGCTGCTTGTCCTTCAGCGCGGCGAGGAGGGCGTCGAGCTCGCCCGCGCCCTGCAGCTGGCGCAGGTTCTTCGTGTTCGGCGACGAGATGTTGATCGTCACGTAGCTCGCGAACGGGTAGACGCGCTCGAGGCAGTACAGGTAGTCGTCGGCCGCGCGCTCGATCGGCGTGTCGGCGTTCTTGCCGATGTTCAGGCCGAGCACGCCGCGGTAGCGCGCCGCCTGGACGTTCTTCACGAACTGGTCGACGCCGCTGTTGTTGAAGCCCATCCGGTTGATGAGCGCCTGCGCATCGGGCAGCCGGAACATCCGCGGGCGCGGGTTGCCGGGCTGCGCCCGCGGCGTGACCGTGCCGACCTCGATGAAGCCGAAGCCGAGCGCGGCGAGGCCGTCGATCGCCGCGCCGTCCTTGTCGAGACCGGCCGCGAGCCCGACCGGGTTGCGGAACGTGAGCCCCATCACGGTGCGCGGCGCGTCGGGCACGCGCGCGGCGAGCGCGCACGCGAGGCCGGTGCGGCCCGCGGCGCCGAGCATGCGCAGGGTCAGATGGTGGGCGTCTTCCGCATCCATCTTGAAGAGGGATGCGCGGGCAAGCGGATAGAGGGAGCTGAACACGGAAGAGACGGCGGCAGCCGAAAAATTGACAACCCGTTATTTTAGCCGAGAAGCGCCGTCGCGCCTTCCGCAGGCGGCGCGGCGCGGGCGCTGCTCAGGCCGTCAGCGCGTGCCTGAATGGCCGCCCGGCAGCGGCGCGCGTCCGAGCGCGGCATCGACGGGCGGCAGATCGACGAGCGTCGGATCGAGCACTTTCCAGCGGCCGTCGACGAGCCCTTCGAGCGGATGAAAGTTCGCCTTGTAGGCCATCTTCGGGCTCTCGCGAATCCAGTAGCCGAGGTAGACGTACGGCAGGCGCAGACTCTTCGCCTGTTCGATCTGCCAGAGGATGTTGTAGGTGCCGTAGCTCGCGTGCGGCTCGTCCGGATCGAAGAACGTGTAGACGGACGACAGGCCGTCGCCGAGGATGTCGATCATGCTGACCATCCGCAGCGGGCTCGCCCCGTTCTCGGGCGGCTCGAGATCGCGGAACTCGACGAGCCGCGAGTTGATCCGGCTCTGCAGCAGGAATTGCTCGTATTGATCGCGGCTGTCGCGGTCCATGCCGCCGCCCGCGTGGCGCGCCGACTGGTAGCGCATGTAGAGCGCGTAGTGCTCCTCGTCGTAGTGGAGCGGCGAGACGGTCGCGACGAGCGCGCGATGGCGCTTCCACATGCGCCGCTGCGTGCGGTTCGGCGTGAACGCGTCGACCGGCACGCGCACCGGCACGCACGCGCGGCAGCCGTCGCAATAAGGGCGGTACGTGAACACGCCGGAGCGACGGAAGCCCGCCTTCACGAGCTCGGTGTAGATGTCGGAATTGATCAGATGACTCGGCGTCGCGACTTGCGAGCGCGCGATGCGCCCGTCCAGATAACTGCACGGGTAGGGGGCCGTCGCATAGAATTGCAACGCCGAAAGCGGTGAAAGCGGCAGCTCAGTGGGATGAGTCATGGGCAGCTCTCGATGTATTGATGTTTTGCCGCGCTAACGATCCAACGTATCCGTTGCCGAAGCGGCATGGCCGAGCAGCCCGGCGACGACGGCCTTGTCGAACCGCCACGGTATCGCCGGCTCGCCGACGGCGCGGCGCACGTGCGCGACGAACGCCTTGCGCGCGATCTCGCGGCCGCCGAGCGACGCCAGATGCGACGTGTTCTGCTGGCAGTCTATCATTTCTACCCTGTGCTCGCGCAGGTGCGCGACGAGCGCGGCGAACGCGATTTTCGACGCGTCGCTCACGTCCGCGTACATCGATTCGCCGAAGAACATCCGGCCGAACGACACGCCGTAGAGGCCGCCCACGCGCCGGCCGTCGAGCCAGGTCTCGATGCTGTGCGCGTCGCCCGCGCGGTGCAGCGACGAATACGCGTCGATGATCTCCGCGGTGATCCACGTGCCGCGCTGCCCGCGTCGCGGCGCCTGCGCGCACGCGCGCATCACGCCGGCGAAGTCGCAATCGACGCGAATCTCCCAGCGCGGCTCGCGCAGCACGCGCTTGAGCGTCTTCCTGAACGTCGCCGAGATCTTGAATTCGGTCGGCGCGAGGATCATCCGCGGATCGGGGCTCCACCACAGCACCGGCTGGCCGTCCGAATACCACGGGAAGATGCCGCGCCGGTACGCGTCGATCAGGCGCGACGGCAGGAGGTCCGCGCTCGCGGCCAGGAGGCCGGGCGCGCCGCTCGCCGCGCCGAGCGCGCGCTCGACGCTCGGAAACGGATCGTCGGGACCGAGCCAGGGGACCATGCGCGCGCGCCTAGCCGTTGCGCAGCGAGCGGAAGATGTCGCCCGTATGGACGCCGTAGTCGCCCGCCTCGCGGTCGGCGAAGAAGAATCGCAGCGTCTGGCTGACGGTCGGGAACGCGATCTCGTCCCACGGGATGTCGGGCTCGTCGAAGAGCCGCACCTCGAGACTTTCCTCGCCCGCCTCGAACGACGGATCGACGAGGCGCGCGAGATAGAACAGATGCACTTGATGAACGTGCGGCACGTTCAGCAGCGTGAAGAGATTCTGCACCTCGACGCGCGCGCCCGCTTCCTCGAGCGTCTCGCGCGCGGCGGCTTCGGCCGTCGTCTCTCCCATCTCCATGAAGCCCGCGGGCAGCGTCCAGTAGCCGTAGCGCGGCTCGATCGCGCGCCGGCACAGCAGCACCTGATCGCCCCAGACGGGGATCGTGCCCACGACGTTGCGCGGGTTCTGATAGTGGATCGTGCCGCAATGGTCGCAGACGAAGCGCTCGCGATTGTCTCCCGGCGGGATGCGCGCAATGACTTCGTGACCGCAAACGGAACAGAATTTCATAGGAAGGGGATGGGAAATGGTGATGCGAGTGTATCACCGGGCGACGGCATTCTCGAACGCTCGCGGTCGGGCGCGACGCCGAATGGGCGGGCGCGGCGGCGCGGTACGCCGCCTGCGTTCCGCGCCGCCGCGATTTCCGTTCGCACGCTTCGCGCCGGCGATGCGCGATGGCGCTTGGATGCAGATCGGCGACGCAATCGAGCAGACGCCGAAAAAGCAGAAAGCCCACCGTGGAGGGCGGGCTTTCTGATCGGTTTCGACGAGGATTCGTCCGTTCTCGCATGCTCGTGCGCGTTGAGCGCCGCTTGCGAAATCTGGCTTGGTTGCGGGGGTAGGATTTGAACCTACGACCTTCGGGTTATGAGCCCGACGAGCTGCCAGACTGCTCCACCCCGCGTCCGTCGAAAGATGAAATTATAAGGAGTTACCCGAGGAATTGCAATCCCTTGTCGACGATTTCTATTCGCCGCCGTGCTCGAACGGTTCGAAAGCGGTGCTGCGCTAGAATCGGACGGTTTCGTCGGCCGCGCCGCACGGGCCGCGCAGCGCGTCTGCCGTCCGGAGCGGGCGGCCTTTCCCTTTCCGTATTTTCGCTATCGTTCGCACACACGCTTCATGGACATCGCCCTCGATCTGCAGTCGATCGCCATACAGGAAAAGACCCTCGTGTTCCCGCAGTTCGACGCCGCACGCGCATGGGCGCTCGGCTCGCAGCTGCGCGAGTTCGCACTCGCGCGCGGCCACGCGGTCGCGATCGACGTGCGCACGTTCGGTCAGCCGCTCTTCTTCGCGCTGCTCGACGGCGCGACGCCCGACAACGTCGACTGGGCGCGCCGCAAAGGCAACGTCGTCGCGCATTTCCGGCGCAGCTCGTATGCGGTCGGCCTGCGGATGCAGCAGGCGGGCGCGACGCTCGCCGACAAGCACGGGCTGCCCGTCGCCGAATACGCGTCGCACGGCGGCGCGTTTCCGCTGACGGTCGCGGGGGCGGGCGTGATCGGCTCGGTCACCGTATCGGGGCTGCCGCAGCGCGGCGACCACGAGCTCGTCGTCGAGGCGCTGTGCGCGCAGCTCGGCCACGCGTACGACGCGCTTGCGCTCGCGAGGAGCTGACGCGATGCAGCTGCCCGGTTACGCATGGCTCGCGATCGCGATCGTCGCCGAGGTGATCGGCACGTCGGCGCTGCGCGCGGCCGAAGGCTTCACGCGGCTTTGGCCGACGCTCGTCGTCGCCGCGGGCTACGGCACCGCGTTCTATTGCCTGTCGCTGACGCTCAAGAGCATGCCCGTCGGCATCGTGTACGCGATCTGGTCGGGCGCGGGCATCGTGCTCATCACGCTCGTCGCGGTCGTCCTCTATCGGCAGGTGCCGGACTGGCCCGCGGTCGTCGGGCTCGCGCTCATCGTCTCGGGCGTCGCGGTGCTCAATCTCTTTTCGAAGATGCAGGCGCACTGACGATCGCGCCCGTCCACGTCACTCTCCATTGCCATGAACGCTTCCCGCAACGATTCTCCGCAAGCCGACGTCCGCGCGCATGTCGCGAACCGCATCGGCTTTCTCGAACTGAACCGTCCGCAGGCGCTCAACGCGCTGTCGACCGAGATGATCCGCGCGCTGCATCGCGCGCTCGACGCGTGGCGCGACGATCCCGACGTGCTCGCGGTCGTGATCCACAGCCCGCATCCGCGCGCATTCTGCGCGGGCGGCGACGTGCGCTTCTTCTACGATGCGCACCGGCGCGGCGATCAATCGTCGATCGACACGTTCTTCATCGAAGAGTATTCGCTGAACCACGCGATCTTCACGTATCCGAAGCCGTACATCGCGCTGATGCACGGCGTCGTGATGGGCGGCGGGATGGGCATCTCGCAGGCGGCGAAGCGCACGGGCGGGCTGCGCGTCGTGACCGACTCGACGAAGATGGCGATGCCGGAAACGCGCATCGGTCTCTTTCCGGACGTCGGCATGAGCTGGTTCCTCGCGCGCACGCCGGGCGCGCTCGGCCGCTATCTCGCCGTCACGGGCGCGACGCTCGACGCGGCGGGCGCGCTGTACGCGGGGCTCGCCGACACGTATCTGCCTGATGCGGCGCTGCCCGCGCTGCTCGACGCGTTGCGCGCCGAGCGCTTCGACGACGGCGCGGCGGTGACGGCGCGCGTCGCGGCCGAGGCCGCGCGGCACGCGGTGACGCCTGCGCCAAACGCGTCGGCGCTCGCGGCCGCGCGCGCGTCGATCGACAAGCATTTCGCGCGTGCCGACGTCGCCGCGATCGCCGCGTCGCTCGACGCCGAGCGCGACGACGCGGTGCGCGCCGCGTGGGTCGACAAGGCGCGCGACGCGATGCGCGGCGGTTCGCTGTCGCCGCTGTCGATGGCGGTGTCGGTCGAAGTCGTCGAACGCGCGCGCGGGGCGACGATGGCCGATTGCCTGCGGCGCGACCTCGACCTGACGCGCTCGACGTTCGCGCGCGGCGATGTAATCGAGGGCGTGCGTGCGGTGATCGTCGACAAGGATCACGCGCCGAAGTGGCGTTATCCGACGATTCCGGACGTGACCGCTGAGGCGGTCGCGGAGATGTTCGAGAGCCCGTGGCGCGCGGACGAGCATCCGCTCATGGGTTTGCGCGACTGATGGCGTCGCGGCGCGCGTAGGGGCGCCGCGGGCACGGGCGGACGACGTGCCCGCCGCGCTCGATCGTCGCCGGGGCGCGCGCTTCGCATGCTCGCATGCGAACGGCGCCGCGCGTCGTACGACATCGCGCGTCCGACGGCCGGTGCCGGATCGACGCGCGACAAACGCTCGGCCGATCGGTCTCGACGATGACCGGACGGTAACCCGGCGACACGATGCCGGAGCGTCGTTTCGGCGGCGACTGCGCCGATCCGCGCCGGCGGCCGCACGATCATCCGATGAGAGACGTTCGCGTCACGTTCCGGCGGCGACGATGGAGCGCCGAGCCCGGCGGGCGACGCTCACGCGTCGTCGCCGCCGTCATCCGACATGAACGCGCGCATGAACACGAGCGCGCCCCAGCCCCAGGCCGCGTTCGCGACGAAGCCGACGACGAGCGGCGGCAGCATGTTGCCGGCGGGCCAGATGCCGCGCAGCGGATCGATCGCGAACACGCGCGCGGCGGTGAGCACGACGCCGCCGAACACGAGCGACGGCACCCATGGCGCCGCGCGCTCGGGCGACACGCGCAGCAGCCACGCCATCAGGATCGCCCAGCACGCGCTCATGATCGCGTTCGCGACGAATTCAGGAATGCCGAGCGGTGCGAACGGCGCGGTCGAGAAGCCCGTCGCCTCGATGAGGCCGGCCGTATGCAAAAGTGCGAGCGTCGCCTCACGGAAGAAGAGAGCGGCGAGGAAGCCGGACAGAAACGGCAGGATCACTTTCTGCATCGAGAGCGCCACGTGAGGGCGCGGCGCCGTGCGGCGCGCGCCGGGTTGTCAGGGACTTGGTGCGACATTATAGGGGCCCGTGCGTTCATATTCGCTGCAGCAGCACGCAAAGCACGAAAGCGGAAAACCTAAGCTCAAAAAAATCGTTCCTATACGAAACCGCGCTCCCTAGACTGATTTCCCTGAGACGGCCAAGCCGCCTCCCGCGCGAAAGCGCGCGCACGCCGCTCGATCCGCTGCGGCATGTGTTCCCCAACTCATCCGCGAGCGTCGCGCGTGCTGCGTCCGTCCGCGCATCGTCGCGTCGCCGTCGCCCATTTTTTGCACGATCAGTCAGGCAGGAGCATCGCATGAATGTGTTTTGGTTCATCCCCACGCACGGCGACAGCCGCTATCTCGGCACGGCCGAGGGCGCGCGCGCCGCGGACTATGATTACTTCCGGCAGGTCGCCGTCGCGGCCGACACGCTCGGCTACGACGGCGTGCTGCTGCCGACGGGCCGCTCGTGCGAGGATGCGTGGGTCGTCGCGTCGAGCCTCATTCCGGCGACGAAGCGGCTGAAGTTCCTCGTCGCGATCCGGCCGGGGCTGTCGTCGCCGGGGCTGTCCGCGCGGATGGCGTCGACGTTCGACCGGCTCTCCGACGGGCGTCTCCTCATCAACGTCGTGACGGGCGGCGATTCGGCCGAGCTCGAGGGCGACGGCCTCTTCGCCGATCACGACGCGCGCTACGCGATCACCGACGACTTCCTGCACATCTGGCGCAAGCTGCTCGCCGAATCGCACGAGAACGGCAGCGTCGATTTCGACGGCGAGCATCTGCAGGCGAAGGGCGGCAAGCTGCTGTATCCGCCCGTCCAGCATCCGCATCCGCCGCTGTGGTTCGGCGGCTCGTCGCCCGCCGCGCACGCGATCGCGGCCGATCACATCGATACCTACCTGACCTGGGGCGAGCCGCCCGCGGCGGTCGAGAAGAAGATCGCCGACATCCGCGCACGCGCGGCCGGGCGCGGGCGCAAGATCAAGTTCGGGATCCGCCTGCACGTGATCGTGCGCGAGACCGAGGAAGAAGCGTGGCGCGACGCCGACCGTCTCATCAGCCGGCTCGACGACGACACGATCGCGCGCGCGCAGCAGGCGTTCGCGAAGATGGATTCCGAAGGGCAGCGCCGGATGGCCGCGCTGCACGGCGGCAAGCGCGGCTCGCGCCAGGAGCTCGAGATCTATCCGAATCTGTGGGCGGGCGTCGGCCTCGTTCGCGGCGGCGCGGGCACGGCACTCGTCGGGAATCCGGAACAAGTCGCCGCGCGGATGCGCGAATACACGGAGCTCGGCATCGAGACGTTCATCCTGTCCGGCTATCCGCACCTCGAAGAGTCGTACCGCTTCGCCGAACTCGTGTTCCCGCTCGTCAAGGGCGGCGGCAACGCGCGGCGCGCGGGGCCGCTGTCGGGGCCGTTCGGCGAAGTCGTCGGCAATCAGTATCTGCCGAAGGCGAGCCAGAGCTGAGCGAGGAGGACATCGACATGGCAACGACGCGCTCCAGCTCAGGCTTCGCGACCCG
Source organism: Burkholderia oklahomensis C6786 (assembly GCF_000959365.1). Lineage (NCBI taxonomy): Bacteria > Pseudomonadati > Pseudomonadota > Betaproteobacteria > Burkholderiales > Burkholderiaceae > Burkholderia > Burkholderia oklahomensis. The sequence goes on along the minus strand of NZ_CP009555.1, from coordinate 3,956,627 downwards.
CCGCGCCGGCCAGGCGGCGCGCGCGATCGCGCCGTGGCTCGTGCCGCTCGTGCTCGCGCTCGCGTGGGAGCTCGGCGCGCGCTCGGGCGCGCTGTCGAACCGCGTGCTGCCCGAGCCGCTCGCCGTCGTGCGCGCCGCGTGGGCGCTCGTCGAATCGGGCGACATGTGGGCGAACGTGAAGGTCAGCACGTGGCGCGCGCTCGTCGGCTTTGCGATCGGCGGCGGCGTCGGGCTCGCGCTCGGCCTCGCGACGGGACTCTCGAAGGCGGCCGAAGTCGCGCTCGATTCGACGATCCAGATGATCCGCAACATCCCGGCGCTCGCGATGATCCCGCTCGTGATCCTGTGGTTCGGCATCGACGAGAAGGCGAAGCTGTTCCTCGTCGCGCTCGGCGTGTTCTTTCCGATCTACATCAACACGTATCACGGGATCCGTTCGGTCGACGCGGGCCTCGTCGAGATGGCGAGGAGCTATGGCGTGAAGGGCTTCGCGCTCTATCGCGACGTGATCCTGCCGGGCGCGCTGCCGTCGATTCTCGTCGGCGTGCGGTTCGCGCTCGGGCTGATGTGGGTGATGCTGATCGTCGCCGAAACGATCTCCGCGCAATCGGGCATCGGCTACATGACGATGAACGCGCGCGAATTCTTGCAAACCGACGTGGTGGTGGTCGGCATCCTGCTGTACGCGGCACTCGGCAAGCTCGCCGACGTGCTCGCGAAGTGGCTCGAGCGCGCGACGCTGCGCTGGCACCCCGCGTATCAACCGGGAGCCCAGGCATGACTGGAACCACGTTGGCCGCCACCTACGGCCCGATTGCGGGCGCGGATCTCGAAGCCGAGCTCGCGCAGCCGCGCACCGCGGATGGCGACGCCCAGGACGCCGCGGTGCTCGAGCGCGACGGCGGCGCGCACGTGCTGCCGTTCGCGTCGGGCGGCGAGCTGCGCCGCGCGCCGCCCGACGACGACGCTCGCGACGCCGCGGCCGATGCTTCGGTGCGCCTGCAGCGGGTAAGCAAGCGCTACGGCGAGCGGACCGTGCTCGCCGACGTCGATCTGTCGATCGAGCGCGGCAGCTTCGTTGCGATCGTCGGCCGAAGCGGCTGCGGCAAGTCCACGCTGCTGCGGCTTGTCGCGGAGCTCGAGACGCCGAGCGCCGGCGCGCTCACCAAGCGCGGCGACGGCGGCGACGCGCTCGACACGCGGATCATGTATCAGGACGCGCGTCTGCTGCCGTGGAAGACCGTGCTGCAGAACGTGATGCTCGGCCTCGGGCGGCGCGCGAAGGACGATGCGCGCGCGGTGCTCGACGAAGTCGGGCTGCTCGCGCGTGCGAACGACTGGCCCGCGCAGCTATCGGGCGGCCAGCGGCAGCGCGTCGCGCTCGCGCGGGCGCTCGTTCATCGGCCGCAACTGCTGCTGCTCGACGAGCCGCTCGGCGCGCTCGATGCGCTCACGCGCATCGAGATGCATGCGCTGATCGAGCGCCTGTGGCGCGAGCATCGCTTCACCGCGCTGCTCGTCACGCACGACGTGCAGGAAGCGGTCGCGCTCGCCGACCGGATCCTGCTCATCGAGGCGGGCAGGATCGCGTTCGATCAGCCGGTGCCGCTCGGCCGGCCGCGCGCGCGGGCGTCGGCGGCGTTCGCCGCGCTCGAGGATCGCGTGCTGCAACGCGTGCTGACGGGCACGGATGCGGCGGGGGCGGCGTCGCCGGCCGCGGCGGATCAGGGCGGCATGCGCGGTCGCGCGAAGGCGGCGGGCGGGCTGCGCTGGGCGGTATGACGGGCGTGCGCCGAAGCGCGGCCCACGCGATCGGACCGATCGCATCGATCAATCAGACGAACCATTCGGAGCGAATACCCGATGAGCATCACGGCAATCAACGTACGCAATCAATTCCGGGGCAAGGTGAAAGAGATCATCCGCGGGCCCGTCGTGTCCGAGGTCGACGTCGACACGCCGTTCGGCATCGTCACGTCGGTCATCACGACGCGCTCGATCGACGAACTGGAGCTGAAGGTCGGCACCGAGGTGGTGGCGCTCGTCAAGTCGACGGAGGTGTCGATCGCGCGCCTGTGAGCGGGCGGTTGCGTTGAAGCGTCGCCCGGCGCGGGGCGGTCTCTCGCGCCGGCCGGGCACCGGCTTCGCCGTTCTTCCCGGCACTTGTGAAAGTGCTAGGATGCAATGAAACCGACGGCGGAGGCGGGCCATGTTTCCTATCCTGAGTCCCGAAGCGATCGAAGCGCTGAAGTGGATCGACCAGTTCGGTGCCGGTCGGCCGTTGCCGGCGGGTTTCCGGCTGCCGCTCGAGGAGCTTCTGAACGACGGCTTCGTCTATCTGAGCGGGCCCGACCGGGTCGACATCACCGACGACGGCAAGGCTTACCTATCTGAAGCGTACGATTGACGGAGACGGCAGACGCCGGGCGCAGGGTTTGCCCGTATGCGCCGGCGCACGGTCCGTCCGGATCGGGGAGGCGACAAAATGGAACCGAAAGGCAATGACATCGGCGACTTCGGCGAGTCTTACAAGGGCTACGACATCGAAGTGAAGACCGAGCAGCTCTGGGCGGGCGAGAAAGCCCATTACCGGGTGCTGCAGGGCGGCGCGGTCGTGATCGACTGGCGCCTCGTGCATATCGACGGGCTGCTGCTCAGCGAGCGCAGGGTAATCGAGCAGACGCTCGCCGTCGCGCGATCGACGGTCGATCGGGAACTGCTGGGGGCGGGGGTCGTTTGACGGGCTTTGTCCGTACTCGGTTGCGCCGGCGATCCGCGCGCGGATCGTGCGGGAGCGAGGCGCGAATCGATTGGGCGCGGCATCGGATTCGAGGCGGTGCATCGTCGGTGTCGCAGGGCTGTCGACGCACCTTCGATGGCGGTATTCGCATCGATCCATCCGATTGGATCGGTTCTCGCACGCGACCGCTTGAATAGCGATACAAATATTCACAAAGAATCGGCGTGCCGCGCGGCGCGCGTCGAATATACTGGTTCAAGCATCTTCTCCTCGTGCCAAAGGATCTGATGCGAAAGAAAGCCCCGGCTGCGTCATGCGGTCGGGGCTTTCGCATTTGGGAATCGGCAAGCGCGAACGGCGCGCCGCGCGTCCCGCGAACCTGTCCTTCGGTCGCATTGCGGTAAAATGCGCGGTTGTCCACGCGCCGCCGCGCTTTTCCGTACTGCCTATGTCTGCCTCGTCTTCGTTCAGTCCACGCCGAGTGTCCGTCGCCCCGATGATGGACTGGACCGATCGCCACTGCCGTTCGTTTCATCGGACGATCTCGCGCCACACGTGGCTTTACACGGAGATGGTGACGACGGGCGCGCTGGTCCACGGCGACGTCGCGCGCCACCTGGCGTTCACGCCCGGCGAAGCGCCCGTCGCGCTGCAGCTCGGCGGCAGCGAGCCCGCGGATCTCGCGCATTCCGCGAAGCTCGGCGAGCGCTGGGGCTACGACGAAATCAACCTGAATTGCGGCTGTCCATCCGAGCGCGTGCAGCGCGGCGCGTTCGGCGCGTGCCTGATGAACGAGCCGCAACTCGTCGCCGATTGCGTGAAGGCGATGTGCGACGCGGTGTCGATTCCGGTGACGGTCAAGCATCGGATCGGCGTGGACGCGGTCGAGGACTACGCGTTCGTGCGCGACTTCGTCGGCACGGTCGCCGCGGCTGGCTGCGACGTGTTCATCGTGCATGCGCGCAACGCGATCCTGAAGGGCTTGTCGCCGAAAGAGAACCGCGAGATTCCGCCGCTCAAGTACGACTACGCGTATCGGCTGAAGCAGGATTTTCCTCAGCTCGAGATCATCGTCAACGGCGGCATCACGACGCTCGACGAAGTCGAGCGGCACCTGCAGCACGTCGACGGCGTGATGCTCGGCCGCGAGGCTTATCACAATCCGTACGTGCTTGCCGACGTCGACGCGCGCTTCTACGGCGCGGCCACGCCGGCGCCGACGCGCGAGGCAGTGGAGGCGCAACTCGTCGAATACTGTGCGACCGAACTCGCGCGCGGCACATATCTCGGCGCGATCGTCCGGCATGCGCTCGGTCTGTATCGCGGCGTCGCGGGCGCGCGCGGCTGGCGCCGCGTGCTGTCGGACAGCAAGCGTCTTGCGCGCGGCGATCTGTCGATCTTCGACGAGGCGCGCGCGCACCTGACGACTCCGGAAGATTTTTTTGAAGAAAAGGCTTTGCAAAGTTAAACGGCCTTTGTATAATCTCGCTTCTTCATTGATGAGCCAACTGCGGCGAATCAAGCGGGGAAAAATAGTGGTGGCTGTAGCTCAGTTGGTAGAGTCCAGGATTGTGATTCCTGTCGTCGTGGGTTCGAGTCCCATCAGCCACCCCAGAATTCTCAGACAAAACAGGCACTTAGGTGCCTGTTTTGCTTTCCGCGATGTGAATTTCGGAACGGAAACCCGGATTTCGGAATTTACTCTGTCGCGTTCGCGGCTTTTATCTTCCGTTTATCGTAGTGTCGGTGTGTTGTGGCTCGGGTTCGAGTGCGCCGCGAAATCGTAGGCGTCAGCCGCTCGATTCTCGAGTTTCGTCGTAATCGGGCAGGGCGAATGTCCAACAGCGAGAAGTAGTCGGCGTGCTTCGTTAGCATCAACTCCATGCCACCTCTGACCGGCCGGTTGATTCGGTTCGCGATTCGCTGCGCCGCCTCGCGCATCTTCTTCACCTCGAACTCCTTCGCGATCTCAGCATCGTACGCGCCGATGTAGGCGTACATCGCGACATCGCGTCCTGCCACACTGACGCCCATCCGCTCTTCGAGTACATCTGCCCCTTCCGGTTCGGGAAGAGGAACAGGCTGTCGACTTTCCGGCCGCGTTTCGCGCGCTCGACGACGGCGTGCAGCCGCGGCGACCAGTGGCAGCCGCTATGTGTCGCGGGTATTTGGCGGGCGTGGAAGGAGCTGGGCAGTGGCGAGGTGCTCGCAATGGCGATGCTGACGGTGAACGCCGACGAGCATCCAGTGATGATGCACATGCACCGATTGGGAGACGAGAAGCGTTCAGTCGTCATCCTGCGGCCGGCCGATTACGACGAGTGGCTGCACACGAAGAATACCGACGTGGCGCGCTTGATGCATCAGACCTATCCAGCCACTGAAATGCTCGCAGTGCCAACATAATTTGTGGATGTGGAAGATGACCATATTGTCGTTGCCTCGGCCAGTAACAGTCCTCCATGACGACGTTGTGGGCGCCTGCTTCTCACCGTCTAGCAGACATTCGTGGATGGCCGATCACTGATCTACGATCAAATCGAACCGCGCCAAATTCAGTGCGACGAGACATAAGCCGTATCAGCGAATACTGCCGGTGTAGAGGCTAGATAGAGATGTCCGTACATGGACGCCCCCGGCTTGCCAAGCATTCAGTTCATGACGACATGAAGGTAGATTGCAACCGTACATTCGGACTTTGGTTGCGGCGATGCCGCTGTCCCTGATGGGTTCCGCTGGTCGGTTCCCCGTCGCTTTGGCGCACTCGCAGGTGCTCGGACATTTTCGGGTTCTACCGACCACGGTCTGACCTGTTTGCCATCACGTCATGACTGCCTGAGCAATCGGTGGTTGGTTTTCCTGCCGTACTTCCTGTACCGAATCGGCCGGACTGGTTACGCAGCAGCACCAGCGGATGGATAACCGGCCCGGTATTCTCTGTCGTGCGCCCAGAGCGCCCATACGGTCCGGGCGATTTTGTTTGCCAACGCAACGGCGGCTACATTGTGGTTACGGCGGCGGATCAGCTCGTGCACCCAGCCCTCACAATTGCCTTTTCGTCTGGAAGCAAAAATCACCGAACGCGCGCAGTGAATCAGCAATGTTCGCAAATAGGAATCGCCTCGCTTGCTGATGCCCAGCAGGTTTTGTTTCCCGCCACTCGAGTGCTGTCGCGGCACCAATCCGAGCCACGTCGCAAGCTGCCGTCCGTTCTCGAAGTGTTTGGCGTCACCGATGGTGGCCACCAGCGCGGTGGCCGTAACTGGACCGATGCCAGGTATCTTTTCCAACTTTTTCGCCAGATCGCTATTGCGATGCCACGCCTTGATTTGAGCGTCGATCTCGGTCACTTGTTGGTGAAGCACCTTCAGATGGGCCATCAGGCGCAGAACCAGTTGCCGGAACACGCCGGGCAAATCGTTCGACGCATCTTCAATAACGTCGAATACCTGGATCATATGAGCCATGCCCTGCGGGATCGAATATCCGTATTCGCCGAGCAATCCACGGATCTGATTTGCCTGCGCCGTGCGAGCACAAACGAAACCCTGCCGTGCACGATGCAAGGCAAGCACTGCCTGTTGCTCAACGTTCTTGATAGGCACGAAGCGCATGTTGGGCCGTATCACCGCTTCGGAAATCGCTTCAGCGTCGGCCGCATCGTTCTTGTTTGTCTTGACGTAGGGTTTGACGAACTGCGGTGCCATCAACCTGACGACATGTCCCATGCTCTGCAGCTTGCGAGCCCAAAAATGCGCACTGCTACAGGCTTCCATTCCGATCAGCGCTCTCGGAATGTTCGCAAAGAACGACGCCATCTGCTCTCGTTTGATCTGCTTTCTCAGCACCACCCTGCCGTGCTCGTTGACGCCATGCAGCTGGAAGACATTCTTTGCCAGATCGATGCCAATAACCGTAGCCGTCATGATGGAAGCTCCTGTTCGTGGACGTGGGGCACACACAACCCCACTTTGGCACGACCGCGACGTTTCGGGTGGGGGCGTCCATCCCATTGCTTTTCGACCCATCGTAAGCTGACCGGCCGCCGGGTGCCCGGCGCCGGAGGCTTCGATGGCTGCAACGGAGCGGATCACGATGACGATGCGCGAGCTGGACAGGTTCAAGGTCATTCAGGACGTAGCCGACGGCAAGCTCAAGCCATGGCGTGCGGCCGAACGGCTGGAGTTGAGGACACGGCAGATTCGGCGGCCGGCCGCCCGGCTGCGTGAGCACGATCCGGCGGGATTGGTGTCGGGACATCGAGCGAAGCCCGGTACCACCGTTTCGACGGACGGCTGATGACCGCCGAGGCGGAGAATCTGTCGAAAACCGTATCCCGCGGCGTCGGGGGCGAACGATATGATGCTTGCCCGAAGTGAAAGTCCGTTGGCAATGTGAAGCAGCCCCTTGTTCGTGACACATCGAACGAAGGCACAGGGTCGGGTAGCGCCCGCCCGAGGAGGCGCACACTCAATCTCCTTTCGCTTGAAAGGAGATTGTCATGGAATCCGAGAATGCCGTCGTCAGCCAACGTGTGCCGTGAAACTCATCGGGCAGAAGCCGCCGTTAAAGCTCCGGGAAATCTGGGCGATTCGGACGAGGCTTCAGATGGCGTCGAACGTTCATGAGCTCGCGATGTTCAATCTTGCTGCAATAGATAGCAAGCTTCGAGCGTGCGATCTTACTCGGTTGCAGGTGCAGGACGTCCGTCACGGAATCCATGTGGCCGCCAGGGCCGCAGTCATGCAGCAAGAGATGCAACGGCCGGTCCGATTCGAAATCACGGAACAGACCCGTGAGAGCCTCGAAGCCTGGATCGAAGCGCGAGGGCTGAAGGCGGCGGATTTTCTGTTCCCAAGCCGGTTGCATACCTCGCCGCATCTGTCGACGCGGCAATATGCCCGGATGGTACACCGCTGGATCGCGTCGATTGGCCTCGACGATACCGCATACGGCGCGCACACGATGCGCCGCACAAAAGCTTCGCTAATCTACCGGCGAACGAAGAGCCTTCGAGCGGTGCAACTGCTGCTCGGACACACGAAGCTGGAAAGCACGGTTCGCTATCTCGGCATTGAGGTCGACGATGCCCTCGAGATGGCGGAGCAGACCGAAGTATGATGACCTGAAGGCCGGCGCGCGGTCGCTTGCCGGCCATGAGCCGTCGTTCGCTCGTACCTTCACTTGGACGTTCAGACGTCGGCTCCTCCCAGCAAGCAGCCACTCGGATTGCGACGACGAACGTTGCTTTGTCGGCCATGGCTGACGTTCGGGTATCGGCGTGCGAGGGGCGGCTTCAGGGTGCGTTCCGAACGTTCGTCCCTCGGCAGTTGCGAATGTCCGGTTTAACCGCAAGCAGAGCCACCCCGCCCGGCTTTGCGCATTTACTGCGACACGGTGATGGTATATGTGACGTTCTGCGTGAAATTGAAAGAAGGGATGCTGCCTCTAAACGTGACAGTGTGCTTCCCTGGAGGCAGCGGCTTGAGCATGACCCAGTATCCGTCGCTGACTGACATGCCGGGCCCGCCTTTCGAACCGAGGATATTATTGCTTGGCGTCGTAAAATTGAAAAACGGCGATTCGGCCCGAAAGTTCTGAGTAGGGGGATTAAGCAGCGATATGCCATCGACCGAGGCGGTCAAACTACTCGGGTCAATGAGATTCGCGAAACTTTCCGCACACCGGCGGCACGACGCCGCATCGGTGCAGTGAAACGGAGGCTGGTCTTGGGTGGAACATTCAACATTGATGAGCGGAAAAAGAAAAGACGTTGTTGTGGAAATGTTGCTCGAGCACGTGCGGTTGACGGCCGTTCCTGAACCGCTACCGGTGAGGAATAATACCGGCGCCGTTTGATTAATGCTGCAATTGACTGAGCCTGAACCTTGGTCCTGCGGGTTTTGGTCGGTTCCCGGTCCGGTCGGTATCGCAAACAGCCATTGCCACCACGCTGCGGACAAATCGCCATAGCTCAGTCCTATAGCCGTCGTACCCGGCGGATAGACCGCAGAGCTTTGAGCAAAGGCGGGCGGTGCAGCTGAAATACCAAGAAGAACGGCGGTTGCTGCCAGCACCAATGAGCGACTGTACTTCAGCTTTTTCATCATGGACTCCTTATGCCATCGTTCGAGACGGCCCCAAAAAAGGCAACTGCCCAGAATAACTGTATGCACATGCAACACGAGCTACGGTGCTTTACTGCGCTTGTCGTACTGCTTACTACCGGTGCGATATCCGTCGATTCGACACACTGGACACCGTCAAACCAGTGCATAAAGTCGAAGCCATCCAATGACTCGGTAAGGTGCTTCTGGGCTGCAGTTCTGGCGAAATGATGTTTCGCGCCACGTCGGCCTAGGACTCCTGCCAACTTGGCAAGACCCGAGCAGCAAGCATGCCATCCACAAAACAGACGTCACGCTGGCGCGAGCGAAGAAGGACGGAGTATTCGTCAGCGAAAATTCTTGAAAATAGTTTCATTTCCAAACAGCCTATTAATGCACCAGATAGCAGCGAAAACCGTCTCGGGTCCCAAAGTGGTGCAAGAGTAGTTTTTTAAACACCTACGTGCGCTGTCTTGTAGCCTAATAATTCGAGCATTTTAGCGCTTGCTAACTCTATTATGCGGTTTGTAGAAATCATCTATAAAATACACCGCGGGATATGTCTGATGTCGACGGGCGGTGCGCCTCGCGTCATAAAACGTTTCTCGGTTGATACGAATTTTTATTGTCAAACAGCGGGAGGGCGGCGCAATGTGCCACGTTCTTCTGGATTGCGCATCGGGGATTTTGCGGACCGCTGGCAGGACGCATAGAAGTGCCGGGTTGCCGCAGAGGTGGCCGCTTACGTGCCGGATTTGAAAAGCGGTTCATTTGCGACCCGTGGCAGTGCGGTACCAAGTCAGCTGACCGTAGGAGGTTCCTGTCCGCTCATCGCTAACGCAGCAAGGGGGCAGTCCGCAACACGCCTCGATGTGCTCCGCAAGCCTCGCTAAGAGACGGTTTCAAAAAGGCCAAGTGGGGCTGTTAACTTTCGCGGCGAGCTGTTAACCTCAGGCACCGGAACAACCGAGACCGAGGAGATGGCCAAACCGATCATCGACGATGAATTGTGGACACTGATCGAGCCGTTACTGCCGCCACCCAAGCCACGGCGCGAGAAGAACCCGGGCCGCCTGCCTGTTTCGAATCGCGCCGCGCTGACTGGCATCCTGTTCGTTCTCAAGACCGGACTGCGCTGGCGCGATCTGCCGGCCGAGATGGGATGCGGCTCGGGCGTGACATGCTGGCGACGGCCGCGCGATTGGCAAGCAGCCGGCGTGTGGGATCGCTTGCACGAGCTACTGCTCGCAAAGCTGCGCGCAGCGGACCAGATCGACTTCTCACGAGCCGCCGTCGATTCATCATCGATTCGCGCCGTTGGGGCAGGCGAAAAACTGGGCCAAACCCTACCGATCGCGCGCGACCCGGTTCCAAGCACCACATCGTCACCGACGCCAACGGCACCCCGCTCGCCGCGATCCTGACCGGGGCGAACGTCAACGACGTCACGCAATTGCTGCCGCTGATCGACGCGATTCCGCCGATTCGCGGATTGCGCGGCCACCCACTGCGCAGACCGCGCGTGGTCTACGCCGATCGCGGTTACGACTCCGAGCGACATCGACGAGCGTTGCGCAATCGCGGCATCGAGCCGGTAATTGCCAAACGCCGCACCGAACATGGCAGCGGCCTGGGCAAATATCGGTGGGTTGTCGAACGCACGCATGCTTGGCTGCACCACTTCCGTCGCCTCCGTATTCGTTTCGAGCGCCGCGCCGACATTCACGGTGCACTCCTCAAACTCGGTTGCTGCTTGATCTGCTGGAACACCTTGCAGCGGAATCAGCAGTCTTTATGAAACCGTCTCTAAGGCGTTGATAATGGCTGTTTGGTCTGCAACGCTGCCATTGCGTGGTGGATGCCTCGGACGGCCGTACAGGGTCGGTTACGGAAGTTCATCGTGGGACCGATTCTGGCCAGGAGCCGCCGGTCGAGGCGTCTATCCAATTTGCATGGCCGAGGTTTCGTCCGTCCCCGCGCAATGGCCGGTTTCCGGCGAGCAAATTGACTGTAGTATTGCCTCGAGGCGGCAATGAGCTGCCGCTCGCCCGTAGGTTCAGATGGACTCTCCAATGTCGCCTCCGCTAAGAAGCGCTAACAGAATGATTTTTGAAGGTGTCGCCAGCAGATGATGCAGGCGGCGATTTTCATGAACGCCTCGTGTATGGAGGCAAGGCGCTCGAATCGAATGCGCAGGCGTCTGAAGTTGTGCAGCCACGCGAAGGTGCGCTCGACAACCCACCGGGTCTTGCCGAGGCCGCTGCCGTGGGGCTCACCACGGCGTGCGATCTGCGTGGCGATACCGGCAGCGTGCAAGGGCTTACGATATTTGTCGTGGTCGTAACCGCGATCGGCCTGCACAACGAGGGGCTTTGACAGAGGCCTCCCGCGCTTGCCACGAATGGGCGGAATGGCCTCGATCAGAGGCAGCAGTTGGGTGACGTCGTTGCGATTGGCACCCGTGAGGATCAGCGCGAACGGGATGCCCTGCGCTTCGGTAACGAGATAGTGCTTTGAACCGGGTCGCGCCCGATCGGTGGGATTGGGTCCTGTTTTTGACCCGATCCCACTGCACGAATGGAGGACGAATCGATAACCACACGCGACCAGTCGATGCGATCGGCTGCACGAAGTTTGGCCAGCAATACTTCGTGCAGCCGGTCCCAGACACCCGCCTGTTGCCAGTCGCGTAGTCTGCGCCAGCAGCTCATGCCCGAGCCGCAGCCCATTTCCTGCGGAAGCATTTCCCAGGGAATACCGGATTGCAGCACGAACAGGATGCCGGTCAGCACGGCGCGATCGTCGAGCGGCTTGCGGCCCGGGTATCGCGTACGGCGTGGCTTCGGTGGAGGCAGCAGTGGTTGGATCAGTGACCACAGTTCGTCATCGAGTATTGGTTTAGCCATGGCCTCCTCATCAGCGAAACAACGAAGAGGTTAACAAAATGCGCGGCGGGTTAACAGCCCCCGACACTCATTTTGTTAGAGCTTTTTAGGCGATCAATGCGTTTTCACACAGCCTCGACCCAACTCGGTCGCTCACCGACAATATCTGAAGGACCGCTTTGCGGCGATTTGCGCGAGCGGCGTCCGGGTCGCAGCGGTTCAGCCGAGCATGGCTAAAGCAGTCGTCAGAACGGCACGTTTGAATTTCTTGGCGTGCCGCGGTAAGGAAGAGAACGGACTCAGCACATGGCTATAGGCGACAGTTTTGCTGATGCCATTGGCGAGCATCGTGAACATGATGTCGGGATCCTGCCGCGAAATCTCACCTGCGTCGATCGCATCGATGAGCAACGGTACGAACGCGTCACGAAACGGCCGCACCACCCGCTCGATCAGCAGGTCAAGGCGCTCTCCAGTTTCGGTTGCGGCAGTCGAAAAAAACATGCCAACGTCTGGCGTCAGAAACACCTGGTCGATCAGTATCGACACGGCGCTCTCGACGCGCGCTCGCGGTCCTGGACCTGAACTCTCCCGTAAGGCGGCGATCTTCGCGACCATGGGAGCCGCTTCGTCGGCGATCTGGTCCACCACGGCGATCCATAGCGCTTCTTTCGAGCCGTAGTGATGCGCGACCAGCGCGGGGTCGACACCCGACGCCCTGGCGATTTCGCGCACGCTTGCCGCCTCATAGCCGCTCCTGGCGAACGCCCCTCGGGCGCTGCGAAGCAATGCGTCAGCGCCGCCCGCGTCGCTGCACGCTGGACGGCCGCGCGATCGACGCGGCGTGGGATTCGTCGTGGCGCACTGGGCTTGATCGGTAGGGTGTTTCATCGGCGACGGTAGATCGTGTTCAAGGAGAGCTCAGAATTTTAACGGGTGCCGCACCGCGAATATCGGTGGCGCCGGTTTGACATGAACCCAGCGAAACCGTAGCATCGCATTAATTCATCACTCGTAGAATATTTCGCAATGCACCAGACCACCCGGATCGTCATCGTCGGCGGCGGTATCGCTGGACTTCTGCTCGCGACCAGGCTGGGCGACGCACTTGGCCGCAGCGGCCGCGCTCAGGTCACGTTGATCGACAAAAGCGCAACCCATATCTGGAAGCCCATGCTGCACACGATCGCGGCAGGCACTCGCGATGTCCAGCAGCAGCAGGTCATCTATCTCGCCCACGCCCGCGACCACGGCTTCAACTACCAGCCAGGCGAAATGGAAGGCCTGGATCGCAATGCGCGCGTCGTGAAGCTGGCTGAACTGCGTTCGCCTTCGGGTGAGATCGTGATCGGCCCACGCACGGTCGAATACGATGTGCTGATTCTCGCGTTAGGCAGTCGCGCCAACGACTTCCGCACGCCAGGCGTACTCGATCATTGCCATTTCATCGACAGCCAGGCGCAGGCCGAAGTCTTCAACGAAGCATTGCGTATCCGCATATTCCAGAGCGTTGTGACAAATAGCCCGTTGCGCGTGTCGATCGTCGGCGCTGGCGCGACCGGCGTCGAACTGGCGGCAGAATTGAGCCGCCTGCTCGAGGTGGCCGCGAGCTATGGCGACCCCCACATCCGCTCACGCCTGAACCTCACCCTTTATGAAAGCGCACCGCGCGTACTGACGGCGTTTCCGCCGGCGGTGTCGGAATCCAGCGAGGCACAGTTGCGGCATATTGGTTTCACGGTGCGAACGGGCACGCGAGTGACCGCCGCCGAACCCGATGGACTCCGGTTGGGCGACGGCAGCCAGCAGCCGGCGGATTTGATGGTATGGGCGGCGGGCGTCAAGGCCCCTGATTTTCTGAGCAAACTGGATGGGATCGAGAGCAATCGTTCCAATCAGATCACTGTCAGGCCAACCCTGCAGTCGCAGGACGACGACACACTATTCGCTCTCGGCGATTGCTCGACGTTGACGCTCGCCGGCAATGAACGTCCTCTCGCACCCACGGCGCAGGTCGCCACGCAACAGGCACAACATCTCGCAAAGCACTTGCCGGCCTGGCTCGGCGGCGGCTCATTGCCCGACTTTGCATTCCAAGACTTCGGCGCGCTGGTATCGCTGAGCGACTACAACGCTTTTGGGACGCTCGGGCAGTTCGGGTTCTTCCGTGGCGGGTTTATCAAGGGCCGATTCGCGCAGCTCAGTCACGCCATGCTCTACCGGCAACATCAGCAGGCTTTGCACGGTTTCGGCAAGGCCATGACGCTGTGGACCGCCGAGCGGATCAACGGCCTCGTACGGCCGAAGATACGGCTGAGCTAAACGCCACCTCACTTTTGAGGGGAGTACCCATGGATCAATACGTGACGGCCGACATTGCATGGCAGCGCACTGTCGGCCAACTCGATGCGGGATGCGCGCATCAATTGATGGCTCGAGTCAGGCATATAGTCGATTCGCACGGATCGAGCCGTCTGCCGAGCAGGAATGGCGACGTTGCGATCGCGCTGCTCGATCGACCCAGTCCACGAACGGCCACCGTATCGTGGAGCGACTCCCGAGGTTGCAGGTACGGCGAACAGGTTTGGCGCCTTGCTACAGCCAAACGATCGGGTATATGCGCCTTGAGCGGACAGGACATCGCCGCGGGGGAAGCGATCTACCGCCCCACCAAGGTCGAGCCGCCTCCTGCCAACGCGGCTGCCATGATGCTTGCAACAGTAGTCGAGCTGGCCTTTACCGATCCATGTTGTTAGTTTTGGCAGGCGTGTTTCGATGTTGATTCTGCCCAGATCGGCACGGCGCGACAGCGCGGTGCGCAGTCGCTGCGGGCAGTGCCGATCAGTTGACTTGTATCTTCGAGCTACGGACAGGACGTCGCCGAAGCGCGCGAATGTCGCGTAACAGGTGTGCAAGGGACGTTTGCGAATCTTGTGCGACCGACTCAAAGTGGCCGATTGGGTGAGGTCGCCAACGGCCGCTTACTGGCATTCCAGTCCGCAAACTTGAAATTGGCCGACTGACCGGTTTGGAGCACGTTGTCTGACCGGAGTGGGTCGGTTACGGAAGTTCATCGTGGGACCGATTCCGGCCAGAAACGGTCGCTCAAAGTGGGCGACCCACGCCACGTTTTCGCCAACTCGCGGCTAAAGATCGTCCGTCGTGTGCCGTTAAACACAATGATGCTGTGTCAGCGTGCGAGGAACGTAAAGAAAATGGACGGCTCGCGAGAGTTGGGTTTCGACAGGCTTTTTTGCACGATGGTGTCCGCATTTCACGAAACTCGAATCAAATCAGTCCTCGCATTTACGCGATGAAGGAGGCAAGCCAGTGCTTTTGAATCGCTGCAAATTTTCAAGTGAAATTGCACCAGTGGCGTCCGCCTATCATGCCTGAGAAATTCGTTGCCGTTGACTTTGAAACAGCAAATGCTGATCTTGCCAGCATTTGTCAGGTAGGCTTGGTTACGTTTGAGGATGGAAGTATCGTTGAAAGTTGGGGCTCTTTGGTAAATCCGCAGGACTACTTCGACTGGATTAACATCGATATTCACGGAATCGATGAAACTACAGTCAAAGACGCGCCCACATTCCAACAAATCTACGCTGCGATGCTGGACCGCCTGCGAGATCAAGTCGTGGTAAGTCATACGTCATTTGATCGAACGGCGTTGTTCCAGGCCATCGCGAAGCACAATCTCACTGCCGTTTCCTGCCAGTGGCTTGATTCGGCCCGCGTTGTCCGCCGCGCGTGGGCGCAGTGGTCGCGTGCGGGGTACGGGCTAACCAACGTGTGCAATACGTTGGGGATATCCTTCACCGCCCATGATGCCGTTGAGGATGCGCGGGCTGCCGGGGAGGTCCTTCTCCAGGCAATCAGAACAACAGGCGTTGGGCTTGATACTTGGATGACTCGCGTTCATCAGCCAATCGATGCAAGCTCAGCCAAGCCAATCGCGATGAAGGGCAATCCTGATGGCGTGCTTGCGGGAGAAGAAATGGTATTCACCGGAACGCTCACGCTGCTACGCCGCGAGGCCGCAGCGCTTGCGGCCATGGCCGGATGTGATGTTGTGGCGAGCGTACGGAAAACAACAACACTTCTAGTCGTTGGTGACTGGAGCGGCCCCCTGAATCACCGGACACAGTCTCCCACTTAAAATAGCGGGTAGGCACACGACTGTGTTTTTGACTAACAACAAGCAAGAAGTGATGGAAGTGTTGACGGGGCCGGAGCGCCGGCGGCGGTGGTCAGCGGAAGAGAAGCTGGCGATGGTGCGAGAGAGTTTCGAGCCGAACAAGTCGGTCTCGATGGTTGCACGCCAGCACGGCGTCAATCCGAATCAGCTGTTTCACTGGCGCAAGCTATATCAGGACGGCAGCCTGTCGGCTGTCAGTGCCGGCGAGGAAGTCGTGCCGGCGTCGGAGCTGAGCGACGCACTCAAACAAATCAGGGAGCTTCAGCGACTGCTCGGAAAGAAGACCATGGAGAACGAGATTCTTCGTGAGGCGGTGGAGGTGGCGAAGTCGCGAAAATGGATTGCGCGCTCACCCTCATTGCCAGGGGACGACCAGTGAAGCGGGTCTGTGACGTTCTCGGTGTAGCGCGCTCGAATGTGGCGGACAGGCTGGCACGGCCGGCAGACTGGCGAGACGGGCGTACGGCCAGAAGGACCGACGACGCCGGTCTGGTCGAAGAAATTCGGCTGAGCGTCGCTGACCTGCCGAGCTACGGCTACCGTCGTGTGTGGGGCCTGTTACGTCGGCAGCGGGAGAACCAGAGCGCGGCCCCCGTCAATGCCAAACGGGTGTACCGGGTAATGCGCGTTCACGGCCTGCTGCTACAGCCCAAAGCGCTCCCTCCACGCCCGCAGCGCCGACATGATGGCAAGGTCGCGGTGGCGAAGAGCAACCAGCGCTGGTGCTCGGACGGCTTCGAGTTTCGTTGCGACAACGGTGAGCCGCTGCGTGTCACGTTCGCTTTGGATTGCTGTGACCGTGAGGCGATGAGCTGGGTGGCGACAACCGGTGGCCACAGTGGCGATGTGGTGCGCGACGTCATGCTGGCAGCCGTCGAAAAGCGCTTTGGCAACGTCCCGAAGGCCCCGGCTGAAATTGAATGGCTGACGGACAACGGCTCGGGTTATACGGCGGAGAAAACCAGGACCTTTGCATCTGACATTGGTTTGAAACCATTGACCACACCGGTGTGCAGCCCGCAAAGTAACGGCATGGCGGAAAGCTTCGTGAAAACGATGAAGCGTGACTATGTCGCCTTCATGCCGAAGCCAGATGCAGCAACCGCAGCGCGCAATCTCGCCGTCGCTTTCGAGCATTACAACGAGCAGCACCCTCATAGCGCGCTGAAGTACCGCTCGCCACGCGAGTTCAGGCGCAGCACCGATTCATCAACTCAAGTGTGAGGCGGTGTCCGGAGGTACAGGGGCAAATCCAGTGACCAAGATATTCAACGGTTGGCGGGACACGAGAAAAGTCTCAAGCACCAAAAGGCTGAAGAATTGATAGCCAAAGGCCAGGCAATTCGAATCTTAAAGGAAAGCGATTTCCTTCGTATCGTCAATTTTTCGGGATAAACGCCGTGCTTTCGAGTGGGATTTTCCATCATGCTGACTGACACCCCTGACGTTTACGCTATCCGGCGCCTCCTGGAAAATACGGAGCTGAAAATCGTCCTGGATTCTCCAGAGAATAACTATCGCATCGAATATTTCACGACGTCCGTCAAAGATCGCGGGACTGGTGAGTCACACCGAACTCGAACTTATCGACTCCTCGATCTTATAAGGGGGGGCGTCACTCCTGAGCCTTGGGATACCTTCGACGTTGATAAGCAAGTGACGCTGGTAGCAAACCTCATGAGAGTAAGTCGCTACCGGATAACGAAAGTTATCTGTGGGTGGGAGGCAACCTGTCCGGTATGTGGACACAATATGCGCGGCAAGATATGGGATTCAGTCCCCAAGTCGTGCCCTGCCCAAAACCCACGGAAATGTCGCACGACAATCGGTGACGAAAGCATCAGTGAAGTCCTGTTCGCAGACGCCGCCGCGGTACCGGTTGCCGAGAGATTGGCGTGAAGGGCTGACACCAAGAGTCACGTTCCGCACCGAAACTTTTGTGAACGACCGTTAAAGAGAGTTGCGACCGTCTCTTGTGGGGCGATTGCGGTCGGCCGTCATCTCACGTGCCGACGATTGCTGCGAGGGTGCGGCACACGAAAAACGTCGATTCAATTCGCGCGATGTGATGCTACAGCTCTATTCGGCCGACGACATGTCAACTGAGCCGCTGCCGCGGTCAACCTTTGGACGAACGGCTGGACCGTCCGCGCAAGGCTGATAGAATCCACGGCATTCCTCTGGAGAAATCCATATGGCGAAATGCGCGAGCTTCTATCAGGCGTTCAAGTCCAACATGGAGGCGCTTGGGTTACCAGCGCCCGCGAGCCTATTCGGAACGCTGCAGACGGCTACTGGTACGCTGACAACGATCCTCGGTACGCTGAAGGCACTCGGCCCCGGGGCGACGGTCGCCGAACTGATCGGCGCCACAACGGGGCTTGAGATGCTTGCCGTCGTGTCGGCGTGCGGCGGCGCGTTTTACGCCGGCGCGGTCGTCGGTAGCCTGATCGTCGCGACCGACGCGTCAATTACGTGCAGCAACAAGGTCGCGGCGACATCGTCCGTGCGCCAATGGGCAGCGCGGAAGGGCGTGTCGCTGCCGCCAAGCGTATATCGCGCGATCCAGACGCACCCCGAGGTGCTTTG
This sequence comes from Burkholderia oklahomensis C6786, assembly GCF_000959365.1. NCBI lineage: Bacteria > Pseudomonadati > Pseudomonadota > Betaproteobacteria > Burkholderiales > Burkholderiaceae > Burkholderia > Burkholderia oklahomensis. The sequence continues at coordinate 3,938,108 of NZ_CP009555.1, read as the reverse complement.
GCCAGTCCCGGGCGCACGCGCGTTCGCGTTTCGCACGCAGGTTGTAGGGAGAGCAGCAGCATGAGCTGGCTGACCGATAGATTGGCGCTGATCGCCTTCGCCATCGTGATTGCCGCGGTCGCATGGGCGCTGCTCCATTACTCCGGCGAGTGGTTCTTTCCAGTCGCGACGCTGATTGCTCTCGCGCTGCTCGTAATTCAGAACCAGAAGCTTAAGAAGCGCATTAAGGACCTCGGCGACGACAGCGGAAGCAGAAAATAGAGCGTAGGGTCATTCGGCGCGATGTTCCCTCTAAACAGCCAACAGCAGGCTTCTGTCACCTTGACAAAATCTTGACGAGAATCGTCGCGAAAAGGCAAGAATAGGCACCGGAAGCGCAGCGAATAGGTGGTGGTGATCGCTGCATTTCTTTGATTTTGTTGTTGTTCCGTTGGTGTCAATTTTCAAACTGCCGTTCTTCTAAGCTGTAGGTCGCTCGCTCGAATCGTTTGGGGGCTTATGGCTTCCGCCATTTGTCGCGCCCCTCAGTAGTGGTGTTCCGTAAGCGCGAAATTCTCCGCACCTAGGCTGCGCTGCCGAATCGATCCACGATTGCGTCCGCAGACTTGAATTGCGGACGCAGATGATGACCGACACTGACTTTGACGTTCTCCCTCTGCGCGTGACCCGGACGTGCGCGGATGGCAAGCATCGATACGATCCGGAGGGCAAGCGTAAGTTGATCGAAGCCTGCCGCCGGCCGGGCGCGTCATTGGCTGGTCTGGCGCTGAAGTCTGGGGTCAATGCGAACCAGTTGCGCAAATGGGTGCAACTGGAAGAGCGACGGGAAGTTGCCGGCGTTTCACATGATGCTATCGCGCAAGCACCGTCAGCCTTCGTGCCGGTCGTCTTGATCGACGAGTCACCGGCATCGACTCCTGCGGACACAGCACTACCAGCCCCGCAGCCGTTGCTGCAACGAGATCCGCCCCGTCCGTCGCCGCGAGCTGCACCACTGGCGCGCTTGTCGGCGACACTGCCTAACGGTGTCGTGCTCGAGCTCGAATGCTCTGGGCGAGACACCTCGCTGGTCACTGCGATGATTGCCGCGCTGGGAGCGGGCTGATGTTCCGCTTCGACAACGACCTGCGGATCTACCTGCATCGCGAGCCGATCGACTTCCGCGCTGGACTGAATACGCTGGTGACGATAGTCGAACAGTCGATGCAGCTCGATCCGCTCGCACGAGCCGTCTTCGGATTCCACAACCGGAAACGGGATCGGGTAAAGCTGTTGCTCTATGACCGTGCCGGCTTCTGGCTGATGTTGAAACGGCTCGAGGTGGATCGTTTCGCCTGGCCCCGTCGTCAGCAGGCCGTGATCGAGCTCACGGTCGACCAGCTCCATCTGCTGCTCGACGGCGTCGATCTCGACGCGCTGCGTCCACATCCCGCACGACAGTACTGCTTCACGAGTTGAGGAGCGGTATCGCGAACGTCGTTGGCGAACAACGGCCGTCCCGGCTGTTACACATCTCCGTAAACCTGTGCGACGCCGCGCTTCGCTATCGTGAAGCGCATGAAAGCCGATCTCGCCCGATTGCCGCAGGCCGCCAAGGTCTATATCCACGAACTCGAAGCAGGTCTCGCCGAGCGCGATGCCAGGATCGACGAACTGACCAAGCGCCTCGACGCGTTGGAAGAGCAATATCGTCTCGCACTGGCCCGACAGTACGCGCCAAAGAGCGAAAAGCGCAAGGACCGCGTGTTCAACGAGGCCGAAGATGCCGCCGACGCCGATCCAGACGGCGCAGACGACAGTGACGTGCCTTCGCTGCCGGACACCGGATTACCGGAGCTCGACAAGCCCGAGCCCCGTAAGCGCGGCCGCAAGCCGCTGCCTGCGGATCTGCCGCGCGAGCGCATCGAGCACGATCTGCCCGAAGACCAGAAGACCTGCCCGTGCTGCGGCAAGGCACTGCACCGCATGGGCGAGGACGTCAGCGAGCAACTGCACATGGAGGTCAAGGTGTCCGTGCTGCAGCACGCGCGTGCCAAATATGCGTGCCGACACTGCGAACGCCATGGCGTGCGCACGCCGATCGTGGTCGCGCCGATGCCGGCGCAGCCCCTGCCGGGCAGCCATGCCAGTCCGTCGATGATCGCAGCCGTCACGGCAGGCAAGTACGTCGACGGCACGCCGCTGTATCGGATGGAGGATGTGTTCGCGCGCTCGAACATTGCGGTCAGCCGCGGCACGCTGGCGAACTGGATCATCCGCCCGGCCGAGCTGCATTACAAACGGATCTACGATGCCCTCAAGCAGATTCTGCGCGGCCAGTGGTTGATCCACGGCGATGAGACCACGGTCCAAGTGCTCAAGGAACAGAATCGAAAGGCGCAGGACACCTCGTATATGTGGGTATACCGGAGCGCGGCGGATAGCGATCAGCCGGTCGTGCTGTTCGAGTATCAACCTGGGCGTGGTGGGGAGCATCCGCGTGCCTTCCTCGGCGACTACGCGGGCACGCTGATGACGGGCGGCTGGCCCGCCTGGCGCACGATCAAGACAGCGAAGCACCTCGGATGCCTCGCGCACGCGAGGAGGCTGTTTACAGACGCGCTCAAGGGCCAGAAGAACAAGCCGAGCCCCCGCATCACGAAAGCCCTCGAGTTCTTCCAGGCGCTGTATCAGGTCGAGGCGCTCGCGAAACAGACGTTGCCTGAAGGCGAAATGCTGACCGATTACCGATATCGCCTGCGACAGCAGCACAGCGTGCCGCTGCTGACCGCCTTCAAGGCATGGCTCGATGAGCTGGCGCCGAAGGTTCTGCCGCAGAGTCTGCTCGGCGAGGCGATTGGGTACTGCTGCCGACAGTGGCAGTATCTGATCCGCTACGTAGACGACGGCCGTCTGCCGCTCGATAACAACGTAATCGAGCGCGACATCAGGCCGTTTGCCACTGCGAGAAAATCGTGGTTGTTCAGCGACACGGTCGCCGGCGCGAAGGCGAGCGCGGTGGTCTACAGCTTGATGCTTACATGCCGCGCCTGCGGCGTCGAACCGCACGCCTGGTTGTTGCACGTGTTGACCGAATTGCCGCAGCGCGCCACAGACGCGGACATCAGCGACCTGCTGCCGTTCAACTACGCGAAGCGGCAAGCCGAGGCAAGCGTGAGCTGACGTACCGAGTGCGCTTCGACCGCCACGTCGGCGCGCACTACCGAAACCCAGACGTGGACATCGTCGGTCGATCCCGACCATCGCGATGCGGCTACGCTCGCCCGTCAGCTGCAAATGATTCTCCATTCGGTGTGCTAAATCTACCGCTTACGGTATAGGTATTGGTATAGGTATAGAACACCGCGGAAAAGCAAGGGCCTCCGTAACGCAGCCGAAATGGGTGACCAGAATGCTTGGACGTTGGTTGTGCCCAACGAGAGACGCACAACCTAAAGCGATAATATAGTTAATCAATCTTTATATTATTTCTATATAAGCAACATTGATTGGTGTGTTGCGCGAATTATCGTGTTTATGCTTTGACAATCTAAAATTCAAGCCTAGTCTTTTAAGTGGTTCCTACGAGGAGCCCTGCTGCTCGATTTGATTTGATTGGGTTTGAGTGAAAATTACTTTGGAGCGTAAAATGTCTGATTACAAGAAATCTCAGCAAACACCGAATTTTTCTGTGCCTCCGTCTGCAGAGGAAAGCGGTGCGTATCAGATCATCGCACGAAGGGCTCTAGAAAATCACGTGACGCTTGCTGATCAAAACCAAGGCGCGGCATTGCGTGATGCAAGTGCTAATTCGCTGTCGGAGACTGTCTCGACATCACAGTTTTCTCTTGCCTCGGCCTTTATTCACACTTGGGTTTATTCAAACCCAACGATTAATTATTCGAACGGAAGTAAGGTGAAGTTCAATGGAGAGGCTTGGGGGCTTGCGCTTGGTGGGGGAGTAATATGGCTTTCTGGTTGGATGGCGCCGCCGGAGCAAGCAATTGGTGACGTAGATTTCACTCTAGTCACATCGCCCGCGACAACGGAAATATGGTTGCGTAAGAATGGCAACACGATTGGCATGTTGCTTGGCGGCGGGATAAATGTCCAGGCTGGTACCGTAAACGGCAGTGGAACGATCGCATCGGCTTAGCGTGCGCGATGAACGTCGAAGACGCCGTCTCGTGCTGATGCTCGCTCGGGCCCACGAGACGGCTGCGGGGCCTGCGGCGAACGAGTCTGGGGAGGAATTCAGGGAGGAATAGGCGCCGGCATCTTGTGGCAGGTGCGCCATGTAGATCTGCTTCAGGGTGCCGGAGCTTGTGAAGAGGGATGGCGCTGTGCGGTCGTTAAATTGGGAAATGAACTCGTGCGCAATCTCATCCCGAAACAGAGGCGTCTTCAGTTCGACAAGATCGACGTCGACGCGATTTCCTTCTGCCGTCCATTCAGAGAAGGATCGGCTCGAAGGTCTCGACGCGGAGTATGAGTCCGCGGTCGCCATGGCAATGTGCGAAACGCGTTGGTTATGGCAGCAGAAGATAATGTCCCCGGTCTTGATCTTGGCGACGTTGTCCCAGTGATCCAAGTGCTGAACTTTACCCGACTGTGTCACGGTGTGTTCCGGTGCCCAGAGAAAGCTACCGCTGAGAACTTCATTGATTGTCAGCTCGACATTTACCCAGTAGAACTCCATTGCCCCGTAGCCCAGATTGTTGTGTTCGTGAGACGTTACCTTTGTTTCCACAGAAGTGGAAGGGGCAGATCGGACGAGTGGGAGCGACAGTGCGCGCCTGCTCCCCGGGGACAATTTCGGGGACAACTGCGGGCATTCAGGGGGTATCGATCACATTCGAAATATATGAATCATAGAAAAATCAAAGGTATACATCCCCGGCAACCCCCTTTACGCCCCTCCTAATTGGGTTCGAGTCCCATCAGCCACCCCAGAGATTTCATTGCAAAACGGGCGCTTCGGCGCCTGTTTTGCCTTCTGCGATCTGAATTTCGGAGCGCAATCCCGGTTTCCCGAATTCGTGCCATTGCGTTTGCCGCTTTCGCCTGTCGGATCACCGACGCGTTGCGCCCGGGTTCGTGTGTACCCCGAAGTCGTAGGGGTCGGCAGAGCGGCGCGGGGGGGCTTCATCGTGATCGCGGCGGAGCGAATGTCCCGAAGAGAGAAATCCCTGGGGCTTCGTCAGTGTCGATTCATCTCGCCCTCGGGTGCAGATTGCGCACGCGTCGAGCGTCGCGTGGCGAGTGCTGAGCGTGCTTCGCGCGCCTACTTCACATCGAATTTCCACTTGGTTTCCGGATCGCGCTTACCGACATGGGCGTACATCGCATCCAGTCGTCTCGATCCCCATCCGCTCTTCGCCTATGCCCGGCTCTTCCAACTCGAGAATCCGCGGGATGGTGCGCGCCTGGCCGTGCTCGACGTGCCACTCGGTCGGGCGTCATGGGCGCCGGATCGACTTGCAACCGGCGACCGAAGCTCGAAGCCCGTGTGCGGATTTCGCCGGCGGCATCGAGCGGCCGTGCATTGCCGCCCTCTGCGATTGTCCGGCGAGCGCCGGTGGTATGCGCGCAGCATCCGGCTCCGTCGGCATAGACGCCGGTGCCGCCACCTACGCCGACTTCGACTCCGATTTCGCGATTGTGACGCGCCTTTTCAGGATTGCCGAAAACGATCGACACGAGTTCGGCTAGCGGGCGGCGGCGCAGGCACACCTATGCGCGCGGTGCTGCGGCCGGGCGCACCCGGCCACAGCCGACCGGAACTGCTGATTTTCCTCGGAGGCGGGCCATGACGGTACCGAATCAGCCGCTCTCACACGGCCGCCACCCCTACACCCGCTCCGTTGTCCGCTGCGGCTCGAGTGACGCCGCGCCGCCGTCGGAGCCGGCATCGTCGCGCGGGTCGTCGAGCTGGCCTTCCCACTTCGCGACCACGGCGGCCGCAATCGAGTTGCCGACCGCATTGGTCGCCGAGCGGCCCATATCGAGGAACATGTCGACGCCCATGATCAGCAGCAAGCCTGCTTCCGGCAGGTTGAACTGGTTGAGCGTCGCCGCGATCACGACGAGCGACGCCCTGGGCACGCCGGCCATGCCCTTCGACGTCAGCATCAGCAGAAGCAGCATCGTGATTTGCGTGCCGAGCGGCAGATCGATGCCGTATACCTGCGCGATGAACAGTACGGCGAACGTGCAGTACATCATCGAGCCGTCGAGGTTGAACGAATAGCCGATCGGCAACACGAAGCTCGAAATCTTGCGGTTCACGCCGAAACGGTCGAGCGCGTCGAGCAGCTTCGGATACGCGGCTTCCGAGCTCGCGGTCGCGAACGACAGCAGGAACGGTTCGCGGATCAGGCGAATCAGCGAGAACGTGCGCTTGCCGAGGAACACGAGGCCCGCGAGCGTGAGCACGCACCACAGCAGCGCGAGTGCGAGATAGAAGCTGCCCATGAACTTCGCGAACGTGAGCAGGATGCCGAGGCCTTCCGTCGTGATCGTCGATGCGAGCGCCGCGAACACCGCCACGGGCGCGAACCACATGACCGCGCCGGTGACCTTCAACATCACTTGTGCGAGATCCTCGATCACGCCGGTCAGGCGCTTGCCTGCGTCGCCGAGCGCGGACAGCGCAGTGCCGAAGAAGATCGAGAACACGACGATCTGAAGGATCTCGTTGTTCGCCATCGCCTCTGCGATCGACTTCGGCACCAGGTGGGTCACGAAGTCCTTCAGCGTGAACGAGCCGGTCTTCAGGTTGAGGGCGGCATCGGTGGCGGGCAGGGGCAGGCTCAGATGGCTGCCCGGCTGCAGTACCGTCGCGGCCAGCAGGCCGAGCAGCAGCGACGTGAACGACGCGATGAAAAACCAGCCGAGCGCCTTCACGCCGACCCGGCCGACCGCGCCGGTATCGCCCATGTGCGCAATGCCGACCGTCAGCGTCGCGAACACCAGCGGCGCGATGATCATCTTGATGAGACGCAGGAACACGTCGGACAGCAGCGATACGTAGCCGGCGATTTCCTTCGCGACGTGCGGATCCGGGAACGCGCTATGGCAGCCATAACCGACGGCGATGCCGAGGATCATCGCGATCACGATGTACGAGGTGATGTTGCGTCTTTTCTTCATGAGGAGTCCAAATTGCACAGCGGGTGTTGCAAATGACGGCGCGTCGCCGGCGTGCAAGCAGTGGACTTGTAACCTGAGCTGTTCGCGCGCCTTTCGGTACGGCGTGCACCAGGCAATTCTTGCTGGATGCGCATGACGAGACGCGATCGCTCAATGCAAGAAGCGATATGTTACCCCAATCGGCGAGATTGCTTTCAAAATTGAAAGAATCGAGGCGGTGTCGTGCTGGAGACGCGGGTGCCGTGGTCGTTCGACGGGTTGCTTCGCGCGGATCGGCAGCGGCAGCGCCGAGGCCGTTGATTCGGCAGTTTGCGGCGCAAGCCGAGTGCGCCCAGGCAGGATCGGCGGCATGTGCGGGAGCGCGTGCATGCCTGTCGCCAGATCGTTTCTGCGCGTCGCATTCGGTTATTGGGGAGCGGGCGGCGCGGCCTCCGCAACAGTCCAGGCGGGACACTCAGTTTCCCTTAGCCCTCTGGGCCGAGGCCGAGCGATCGGCGCGCTTGCGTGCCGGACTTGGGCCGACCGGAGCGGCCGCAGCGGCGCCCCAATCCTTGGAATCGATCGCCGCACTCGGATTGCACTGCGCTCGCACAGATTGTGCGCAGTGCCGCTTCGATCGACGGCGCGAAGCCGGGCATCTTGCGAATGCGCCTCGTGACGGCGGATGACGAGCGGACTTTCTTGTGTTGGAAGCCGGGAAGAGGGAGGATGCTCGCGTTGCCCGAATCCGGACTCGAACTCGATCGACGCACGTGCGCTTGTGACGGAGCGACGATGCCGTCGCGCGATGCCCGAAGCAGCGCCGAGTTCGACTCGCCCCGACCATAGCGGCGGAAGATCGGCGAATCGTCGGCGGTCGCGGTGCGAGATCGAATGCGCATTGCCCGTCTGCGACAGGCGCACGTCTACCGATCCGAATCGCTGTCGGAACGCGCGGACCACTCGCGCGCGAGCATCGCGAAGATTACGTCGTCGACCCACTCGCCGCACAGACAGTAGCTTTCGATGTGATGCGCCTCTTGCCGGAAGCCGAGCGCCCGAAATAGCGCCATGCTCGCGGTGTTGCGAGGATCGACGGACGCGACGAGTCTGCGATGACCCCATTGTCGAAAAGCGAGGTCGATGCAGGCCGTCATGACTTCGCGCGCGTACCCTTTGCGCTGGTGCGCGGGACTCAGCGAGATGCCGAATTCGACCGGCTCCGTATCGCTTGCGGGAAAATGCACGCCGAGGTCGCCGATCAATTCGCGCGTCGGCTTGCTGCGAATCGCGAGCTGGCACCACGCGCCGGCCTCGCCGAATGCGACGCCCGATTGACGTGCGATGAAATCGCGGGAATCCGCGACGCTGGCCGGACGCCAGCCCTGATATCTCCACACTTCGGGATTGCCGCGATAGTCGAACAGACTTTCGGCGTCTCGTTGATCGAGCGCGTCGAGTACCAATCGCGCCGTTTCGATCGCGGCGCTCGGCTTTCGTGTCATTTCGATATTCCTCCTGGGCGGATTTTGTGGAACGCCGTCGGCAGGCGCGGCGGCGTTGCAGGGCAACATGGTCAACGGTCGAATATATTGCTTGATGTTCGAGTGACCGTTGCCACGCGCGCATAGACAATCATGGCGACCGGCCGTCGAATCCATCTGGTTGCCGAACGAAAGGAGATTCGATTGCGCGGACATCCTTCGCGTGCGCGGTCATGATTCGCAGCCGAACCGTTGCGTTTTGCGTGATGCGCGTCGATCATCGCGGGCGTCGTGGATCTCGATCGACGGAGGCCGATGCAGTGGGCGCGCGCGGTCGCGATCGTCCGCGCTTCGGAAGCGGAGGGCGGTCCGTTGCCCAAGATGCCGGCTGCCGCGACCGGAACGACAGCGGTCGAATTCGGATCGACGCGAGCCGCGAAACGGCGTGACGAACCGGGCGGTATGCCGGGTTCCGCGAGCGCGATCCCTATGCGGCAGGCATCCCGTGGCGACGCGACGCACGTCAACCGCGCCGCGCTTGCTCGCGCGCGTTCAGCCCGGCGCGGCGGTTCCATCGCCGTGCTTCATCGAGCGTGTGCCGCCCGTCGTCATCCGACCTCGTCCACTTGCCGCTCGATCCAGCCGGGCCCGGGCAGCGGCTCGACGTCCTGCGGATCGATCGGCTCCCCGCACTCGGAGCACACCATCACCGGATGCATCACGTGCCCGCATGTCCGGTGTCGCAGCACGACGGGCGGCCCGTTGCCGTCGTCCTTCCACCGATCGCCCCACGCGGCGAGCGCGAGCAGCACCGGATAGAGATCGCGGCCTTTCTGCGACAGTCGGTACTCGAAGCGCGGCGGCCGGTCTTGATACGCGCACTTCGTGAAGATTCCTTCGTCGACGAGCCGCGCGAGCCGCTCCGCGAGCACGTGGCGCGTGAGCCCCAGTTGCGTCTGGAACGCTTCGAAGCGGCGATGGCCGAGAAACGCATTGCGCAGGATCAGCATCGTCCAGCGGTCGCCGAGCACGGCGAGCGTGCGCGCGACCGAACACGGCATCGAGCCGATGTCGTCCCATTTCATGATCGTTTTCCGTGAAAACAGGGGGAAGTGCGTTCGATTATAGAACGCACGCTCGAATCGGCCGCGTCGCTCGCGTGTTGACAGCCGGTGAGCGCGTGCGAATAATGGTCGCCATAGTAAGTTCTTTTTTGGAACTAATCGGCGCGCGACGCGCCGCGTTCCGTATCACTGCGAGGAGTGTGTCGATGAATCCGCTGTCCATGTCCGGTCTCGAACTGCTGCGCGCCGCAGCGGCGGGTGAAGTGCCCGCAGCGACGATTGCCGAGACGATCCCGATGCGGCCCGAGCGCGTCGAGCTCGGCTACGTGAAGATGATCGCGCGCGCCGACGGGCGCCATCTGAATCCGCTCGGCGGCGTGCACGGCGGCTTCGCCGCGACGGTGCTCGATTCGGTCACGGGCTGCGCGGTGCATACGATGCTCGATCCGGGCGTCGGCTACGGCACCGTCGATCTGCACGTGAAGATGCTGCGTCCGGTGCCGCGTGATGTCGATCTCGTCGCCGAGGGGCGCGTGATCCATCTGTCGAGAAGCCTCGGCGTCGCCGAAGGGACCCTGAAGACGCCGGACGACAAGGTGGTCGCGCACGCATCGGCCACATGCTTCATCCAGCGGCCGGCGTGAGCGGCGCATCGGCGGTCGGCGCTCGGCGTCAGACATCGGGCGAGCATTGAGCCGCCGCGGATGCGGGGGCCGAATGATGCGGGGCCGAATGCGAATGCATCGCCGGCGCGCCGACGCCGCGAGCGACGGCCCAGCAGCGCTCGGCGGCTTGCGTCCTGATGCAATCGTTTCGATGTGTTAGCTTCGGGTCTTTGCACCCGAAGCGACAGGAACCGCAGCATGGAATACCGCACACTCGGCGATTCAGGCGTCGAAGTCAGCTTGATCGGTCTCGGCACGATGACCTGGGGCGAGCAGAACACCGAAAGCGATGCGCACGCGCAGCTCGATTACGCGATCGATCAGGGCGTCACGCTGATCGACACCGCCGAGATGTATCCGGTGCCGCCGAAGGCGGAGACGCAGGGCCGCACCGAAGCGTATCTCGGCGCCTGGCTCGCGAAGTGCCCGACGCTGCGCGACAAGCTGACGATCGCGACGAAGATCGCCGGCCCCGCGCGCCAGCCGCACAATCCGACGCACATTCGCGGTGCGGGCAACCAGTTCGACCGCAAGAACCTGACCGAGGCGCTCGACGGCAGCCTGAGGCGCCTGCGCACCGATTACGTCGACCTGTATCAGCTGCACTGGCCGGACCGCAGCACGACGACGTTCGGCCGCCCCGCGTATCCGTGGATCGACGATCCGTACACGGTGCCGATCGAAGAGACGCTCGCCGTCCTCGGCGACTTCGTGAAGGCGGGCAAGGTGCGCCATGTCGGCGTGTCGAACGAGACGCCGTGGGGCGTCGCGCAATTCCTGCGCGCGGCCGAGAAGCTCAGCCTGCCGCGCATCGTCAGCATCCAGAATCCGTACAGCCTGCTGAATCGCACGTTCGAGAACGGCTTGTCGGAGTTCAGCCATCGCGAGCGCATCGGGCTGCTCGCGTATTCGCCGCTCGCGTTCGGCTGGCTGTCCGGCAAGTACGAAGAGGGCGCGCGTCCCGCCGGCGCGCGCATCACGCTGTTCGAGCGCTTCCAGCGCTACAGCAGGCCGCACGCGGTGCAGGCGACGTCGCGCTACGTCGCGCTCGCGAAGCGGCATGGCCTGTCGCCGGCGCAGCTCGCGCTCGCGTTCGTCAACAGCCGGCCGTTCGTGACGAGCAATCTGATCGGCGCGACGTCGCTCGAGCAGCTGCGCGAGAACATTGCGAGCGTCGACGCGAAGCTGCCGCCCGAGATCCTCGCCGAAATCGACGCGCTCCACGAACAGCAGCCGAATCCCGCGCCGTAACGGCGGCCGCGACGCGGCCCGGCCGATGCGTCGCGCGTCGCCGGGCCTTGCTCCGCCGGGCGTGCGGCGTCCGCCGCCGCATATGCCCGGATCGGAGAATCGCGCGCCGCGTGCGATAATCCCGGCTTTCCGTTATCGGTCCGGTTCGTCCGAACCGGGCGTTTGATTCCGCATCCGAAATCGAGGCGTTGATGAGCCGCCATCCGCCGCGCCGTGCCGCGATGCGGCATGCGTCCGTTTCCGGCGTTTCGCTTCGATGCGCAACAACGCTCAATCACACGCATTCACGGCGACCAGCATGAACAGTTCCCGTTCCTACACCCCCCATCCGGCGCTCGGCCTCGCGACGTTCGTCCTGCTGACCGTCGCGGGCCTCTTCTATGTGAAGTGGTTTCCGTACTATCACAAGGCGTTCGTCGCGGCCGAGCATCATTCGATCGGCCAGTCGATCCTGATGGGCGCGGCGGCGCGCGCGCCCGAGCCGTCGCTGCAGGCGGCGCTCGACTACGCGTGGGCGTACGGCAAGGCGATCTGGCAGGCGATGGTGCTGGGCCTCCTGCTCGGCTCGGCGGTGCAGGCGCTCCTGCCCGCGCATTGGGTCGCGCGCGCGCTCGGCGGCAGGGGCTTCGGCAGTGTCGCGGCGGGCGGGCTGCTCGCGCTGCCGGGCATGATGTGCACGTGCTGCGCGGCGCCCGTCGTCGCGGGCCTGCGCGAGCGCGACGCGTCGCCGGGCGGCGCGGTCGCGTTCTGGCTCGGCAACACGGTGCTCAATCCCGCCGCGCTCGTGTTCATGGGCTTCGTGCTCGGCTGGCACTGGAGCGCGCTGCGGCTCGTGCTCGGCGTCGCGTTGGTGTTCGGCGTCGGCTATCTGCTCAACCGTCTCGCCGGGGAGCAGACGCGCGTCGTCGACGACGCGCTGCGCGCGAAGCTCGTCGCCGAGCAGGCGGCGGCCGGCAACGCGTTCGTGCGCTGGATGAAGATCTTCGTGCGGATGACGGTGCGCCTCGTGCCCGAATATCTGGTGCTCGTGCTGTTGCTCGGCGCCGCGCGCGCGTGGTTGTTCCCGCACATCGGGCCGGACGTCGGCAACGGGATCGGCTGGATCGTCGCGTTCGCGATTGCGGGCATGCTGTTCGTGATCCCGACCGCGGGAGAGGTGCCGATCATCCAGGCGATGCTGTCGCTCGGCATGGGCGTCGGGCCGGCGGGCGCGCTGCTGATGACGCTGCCGCCTGTCAGCGTGCCGTCGCTCGCGATGCTCGCGCGCGCGTTCAAGCCGACGACGCTTGCACTCGTCGCGGCGCTCGTCGTCGCGTTCGGGGTGATCGGCGGGCTGGCGGCGGTTGCGCTCGGGTTCTGAGCGCGGCGAGTCCGGAGGCGATCGGCCGGGAAAATGCGATTAGGGCGCTCGGTCGACATGCATCGGCCACGGGCGCGCCTGCGGCGATGCCGGGCCGGATCACGCAATCGGGCTCGGAGATCGGCGGCAGCGGCGATTGGCGATTTCCATTCGGGCGCGACGAGCGGCGACTGACGGCAACCGCCCGGCGATTCCAGCACGACGGATTCGACCGCATCGCCGACACGCCGGCAGTCCGCGCGCACGTTATCGGGCCGGTCTCGGAATCGAGGCCGGCCGTCATTTTCAGAAGCAGAAGCAATCAGGAAAACGCATGACGAAACACAAGGTACATCCCCGCCTCGAACAGGCGCTGACGCGCGGCGATCTCGCGATTCGCCAGGCCAACTCCACGCGTGCGACCGCCGTGCTGAACGCGCTCGGCAAGATGATCGTCGAGGCGTCGGCGACGATCGGCGTCGATGCGAGCATCGACATTCCGCAGGGCGAGCGCGTCTACGATCCGGTCAACGGACTGTGGCCGCAGAAAATGCTCGTGTCGTTCGACGGCCCCGTCGAGGATGCCGACCCGGAGGAATTGCGCACCGTGTATCTGCTCGCCGACGATCCGGGCACGGTGTTCCGCGTCGAATGGCACCGCGCGGACGGCAAGCTCGGCCGGCAGGAGGGCGGGCCGCTCGCGACCGTCGCGTTCCTGACCGACGTCGAGATGCCTTGGAGCGACGACGACGAATGATCGTCGCGCTGGCGGCCGCGCGGCGCGTGGCCGCGGCGCGGCCGAAGGGCCGCACGTTCGGCATTCGGCTCGCGCGCGCCCGGCGTCGCGAGCCTGCCGGGCGGCCCGGTTTCGTCAGCGCATCATCCGACGCCTGAACAGGCGCGCGCACACGAAGAATCCGCCCACCGCGTACGCGGCGAGTATCGCAACGTGGATCGCGACATCGGTCGCCGGACGGCCGAGCATCGCCGGGCGGATCAGATCGACCGCATTCGCGAGCGGCAGCGCGTGCGCGACGCGCTGCGCGAACTCCGGCAACTGCGTGAGCGGGAAGAACACGCCGGACAAGAGCAGCATCGGCGTCAGCGCGAGCGTCTGATAGAACATGAAGAAATCGTAGGACGGCGCGAGCGCGGTGACGATCATCGCGAGGCTCGCGAACGCGAGGCCGGCGAGCGCGATCACCGGCAGGGCGACCAGCATCGACGGAAACTTCGCATAGCCGAGCACGCCGGCGACGAGCATGATCGCCGCGCCCGACAGGATCGCCTTGCTCGCTGCCCAGACGATCTCGCCGAGCACGATGTCGCCGAGCGACAGCGGCGTGTGCATGATCGCTTCCCAGGTGCGCTGCACGTGCATTCGTGAGAAGCCCGAATACATCGATTCGAAGCTCGCCGACATCATCACGCTCGAGCCGACCGTGCCGGCCGCAAGGAACGCGATGTACGACACGCCTTCGACGTGCCCGACCATCAGCCCGAGGCCGAGCCCGAGGCCGAACAGGTAGATCATCGGATCGGCGAGATTGCCGAACATCGACGCGATCGCGAGTTTTTGCCAGACGAGATAATTGCGCCGCCAGACGGCGATCCAGTTGGTCGCGTTCGCGGGCAGCGCGAGCGCGAACGCGGATTCGCGCTCACGGGGCGCGACGGCCGGCTGCGACGTGTAGTGGCGAGTGTCCATTGTTTCAGTCCTGCATCTCGCGGCCGGTCAGCCGCAGGAATACGTCTTCGAGATTCGCGGGGCGGTGCAGATAGCGCAGGCCCGTGCGGCCCTTCAGGCGTGCGTTGATCGGCTCCGGATCGTCGACGTAGCAAAAGAGCGTTTCGCCGCTGATCTCGGTGCGCTTGGCGAGCGGCGCGAGCTCGTCGCGCAGTTGCACGGGATCGGGCCCGTAGATCTCGATCACGTCGCAGCCGATTTCCGTTTCGATCAGCGCGCGCGGCGCGCCTTCCGCGATCTTGCGGCCTTCCTCGATCACGCACAGGCGGTGGCACAGGCGCTCCGCCTCTTCCATGAAGTGCGTGGTCAGCAGAATCGTCTTGCCGCGCCCGAGGAGCGAGCGCAGCCGTTCCCACATCAGATGCCGGGCCTGCGGATCGAGGCCCGTCGTCGGCTCGTCGAGCACGAGCACGTCGGGATCGTTGACGAGCGCGCGGGCCAGCGTGAGCCGCCGCTTCATGCCGCCCGACAGTTCGCTCACCCTCGCGTCGGCCTTGTTCTCGAGCTTCGCGAACGCGAGCAGCGACGGCACGAGCGAGCGCGCCTCGTGTGCGGAGAGCCCGAAGTAGCGGGCGAATACAATCAGGTTCTCGCGGACGGTGAAGTCGGGATCGAGGTTGTCGAACTGCGGCACCACGCCGACGCGGCGCCGCGCATGCCGCGCGCGAGACGGCACGGACTCGCCGCACAGGCTGATCGAGCCCGCGTCCGGATACGTGATGCCGAGCAGCATCTTGAGCGTCGTGGTCTTGCCGGCGCCGTTCGGGCCGAGCAGGCCGAAGCATTCGCCGGGCTGCACGTGAAAGGACAAGCCGTTGACGACGAGCTTGCCGTCGTAGCGTTTCTCGACTGCCTGAAAATCGATCGGTGCGACGGACATGGGCAAGTGAATATCGATTGGAATCGTGCAATACGAACGGGCCATTCTAGTGCATCGATCGCATTGCTTCAGCGCGCTTGCCTCGTCACGGCGCACATTGCTCGACTTCGTGCATCGCATCATCGCGCGTTCGCGGCGCGGGGCGAATCAGCGTTTTCCTGCGCTTGCATCTGGAATTGCGGCGCAGCATGATGGGTTCCATGCGCCGGTCGCGCATTAGGGAGGCCAAGATGGCTAGCTATAAAAAAATACTGTTGTGCTACGACGGCACGCTCGAGGGCCGCAAGGCATTGAGATGCGGCGCCGATCTGGCACGCGATCTGAAAGCCGAAGCACACTTGCTGTCGGTCGTCGATATGCGATCGAGCATCGCGCAAAGCGCCGGCCTGCTGACCGATGTCGCCTGCAGCCGCTTCGAGGAAACCGCACGCGAGATCCTGCAAGAGGGCGTCGACTGGCTGACCGAGCACGGTGTGCAGGCGCAGGGGCATTTCGCGTTCGGCTACCCGATCGACGAGATCGCGAATCTCGCGACCAAGCTCAACGTCGATCTCGTCGTGGTCGGCCATCGCTGCCGTAGCGGTTTGTCGCGGTGGTGGATGGGGTCGGGCAACACGCAACTGCTCGATCGCGTGTCGTGCAGCATTCTGGTCGCGTGCTCGTCGCCGGCGGAGCAGAAGGCTGAAAGCGCGAAGGAAGCAACCGCGGCGGCAGCCGGACGCTGACTACGCCACCGACGCACATCGGCGCGTGGCGCTACGGAGCATGAATCGGCTGCGCGGGGGGCAGCCGATATTCGCCGCTTCGCCTGATCGCCGATGGCCATCATCGGGTAATCTCGCCATCGGTTTTCGCCATCGGTTGATCGGGCAAACGAATCGAACCGGTTCCAGCCGATTTGCAAAGCCGCGCGGCGGGCGGGTCCGGCGGCTCGTCTCGCATCGTTTGAAATCGCCCCGGCCCTCTGCCGTTTCCGTGCGCATGCGCCGGGCCCGGCATTCACGCTTGCTTCATGCGGCATGCGGCCGACGGGCCGATTCAAATTCACTCGCCGTGCAAATCGACCGCCGATAATTTCCAGCCGAGGATTCCGCTGCGACGAAAGATCGCGGCATAGCGCGCGCTGCCGTCGTCGCGGCGATACGTGACGATGAATTCATCGAAGCTCCGGTAGGCGGCGCTCGTCTGCGGCGATGTGCCGGATGGCGAACTTGCGGCGGCGGACGGCGTGCCGGATGCGGGCAACGGCGCGGCTTGCGCCGCCGTGTCGCTCGCGGCAGGCGTCGCGTCGCTTGACGCGGCAACTGAATGGCCGGGGCCACCCGACGACGCACCCGCCGCAGGCGCCACGGCCGCTGCCTGGCTCGCCGCTTGATCGCCGGGCCGGCTCAACTCCGGCGGCCGTTGCCCGGACTGCGCGCGCGGCGGCAAGCCGTTCATCAGCGCGGCGACGCCTTCGGGCGTCGCGTAAGCATCGACGAGCGGGCCGACAAGCGCCGAGCCGATCAGCGCGCCGATGATCGCGATCGGATTGTCGCGTTTTTGCGCGTCGATGCGCCGCATCAATTCGTCGGCGAGCTGCTGCTTCAGGCTGATCCGCAAAGCGGGGAAATCGACATAGGTGCTGATCGCCTGCGCATCGCGCGCATCGATCGCCAGCTTCAGCTGCCTGAGCGCGAGATAGGGCGACGCATACGCATAGACGATCACCGCCGCGGCGACGACAAGCGCCACGACGATCGAAACCGGCTTCAGGAATCGCCTTTGCAGGCGCATGGCAGAATTCAAACGGCCTCCACGACGAGACGGGCGCACGGGCTCCGCAGATCAGAGACCTTGTTGCGTCAGCGAACGTTCCTCGGCGATGCAGCGATCGATCATCCGGCAGATCGCATCGACCGTGCCGACCATGATGAATCGCGACGGCCCATGATAGACGCGCACCGGCGCGCGCCGCTCGGGTTCCGCGTGATGGAGCGAACCGTTCAGCGACACGCGCGCGAATGCCGGCAGTGCGGACGGCAGCAGCGACGGCTGCGCGTCGTGCTCGCCGCGCGGCTGGGCGGCGACGAGCGGCGCGCATGGCGTGCGTCCGCGCAGATGGCGCAGGCGGCCGAATTGGCGGAAGGGCAGCAGGCGGGCGAGGCGTTCCATAGGGTTCTCCAGATCCAGTCGAATGGCGGGATAGACGGGCGTTGCCGCGGGCGGGCTGCGGGGCGGTCAGAACTCGCCCGGGCGGATCAGCCCGACGGCGATGCCTTCGAGCGCGAATTCCGCGCTGCCGGCCTTCACGAAGATGTTCTCGTAATCGGGGTTCTCGGCGATCAACTCGACGCCGCCGGGCCGGCGCTTCAGGCGCTTGACCGTGACGTCGTCGCCGAGCCGCGCGACGATGATCTGGCCGTCCTTCGCCTCGGTCCGCTTCTGCACGGCGAGCAGATCGCCGTCGAGGATGCCGGCGTCGCGCATCGACAGGCCGCGCACCTTCAGCAGGTAGTCCGGCTTGCTCGAGAAGAGTGCGGGATCGCATGCGTAGTGCTGCGAGATGTGCTCCTGCGCGAGGATCGGGCTACCCGCCGCGACGCGGCCGACGAGCGGCAGCGACAGCTGCATCAGCGCCGCGTGCGGCAGCGTCAGCTGGTGCGGCGAATCCTCGATGCCGATCAGGCGAATGCCGCGCGACGCGCCCGCCGCCAGCTCGATCACGCCCTTGCGTGCGAGCGCCCGCAAGTGCTCCTCGGCCGCGTTCGGCGAGCTGAAGCCCAGCTCGGCGGCGATTTCCGCGCGAGTGGGCGGAAAGCCGGAGCGCTCGATCGCGCGACGGATCAAATCGAACACTTGCTGCTGACGGGCGGTGAGTTTGATCATGGCATGACTGTATGGATAGACAGTGAGCTGTATTTTTATACAGTGCTCGGGGAAATTCAAGCGTTACTTGAAGTTCGGCGCTATCACGGCGATTTCGCCGCGATCCGGCTGCGTCGCAGCGCCGCTTCGGCCGCGATAGCCGTCGATCGGGCGGTCGTTACCACTTTTGAGTATTAAAAAATGAGGAACGATTATTTTTAATGATGAAACCTGTTCGTTAGACTGGCCCGACATCACAACCCATGACCCACACGGAGAACAACGGATGGTCAAGCGCAACACGGGGCTGGCGGGCGGCGCACGTCGTCTCATCGCATCACTCGCGCTCGGCGCGGCGGCGGCGCTCGGCGCGCTCACGCCGGCGCTCGCGGACACGACGTTCCTGAACGTCTCGTACGATCCGACGCGCGAGCTCTATCAGGACGTCAATCAGGCGTTCGGCAAGGAGTGGAAGGCGAAGACGGGCGAGACGGTGAACTTCAAGCAGTCGCACGGCGGCTCGGGCGCGCAGGCGCGCTCGGTGCTCGACGGCCTGCAGGCCGACGTCGTGACGCTCGCGCTTGCATACGACATCGACGCGCTCGCGAACAAGGGCCTCATCGACAAGGATTGGCAAAAGCGCTTGCCGGACAACGCGTCGCCGTACACGTCGACGATCGTGTTCCTCGTGCGCAAGGGCAATCCGAAGGGCATCAAGGACTGGGACGACCTCGCGAAGCCGGGCGTGTCGATCGTCACGCCGAACCCGAAGACGTCGGGCGGCGCGCGCTGGAACTACCTCGCCGCCTGGGCGTACGCGCAGCACAAGCCGGGCGGCAATGCGCAGACGGCGAAGGATTTCGTCTCGAAGCTGTACAGGAACGCGGGCGTGCTCGATTCGGGCGCGCGCGGCGCGACGACGAGCTTCGTGCAGCGCGGGATCGGCGACGTGCTGATCGCGTGGGAGAACGAGGCGTTCCTGTCGATCAAGGAGTTCGGCGCCGACAAGTTCGAGATCGTCGTGCCGTCGGCGAGCATTCTCGCGGAGCCGCCCGTCGCGGTCGTCGACAAGGTGGTCGACAAGAAGGGCACGCGCAAGCTCGCGGACGCGTATCTGAACTTCCTGTACAGCAAGGAAGGGCAGGAGATCGCCGCGCGCAATTACTACCGGCCGCGCTCGAAGGACGTGCCGGCCGCGCTCACGAAGCAGTTCCCGAAGCTGAAGCTGTATACGGTCGACGACACGTTCGGCGGCTGGACCCATGCGCAGAAGACGCATTTCGCCGACGGCGGCGTGTTCGATTCGATCTACAAGCCGCAATGAGCGACGACGGGCGGCGCGCCGCGATCGGCGCGCCGTTCCGCAACACAACGACATCGGCTTGACGGACGCGCCGGCAACGCGCGTCCGTCAAGCCGTCGAACCCATGTGCATCACCCTGGAAGAGCATTCCGCATGACGACGTTCACCTTCCGCAAGCCGAGCGCGCTGCCCGGATTCGGCGTGACGCTCGGCATCACGCTGGCCTACCTGAGCCTCGTGGTGCTGATTCCGCTCGCCGCCACTTTCCTGAAGACGGCCACGCTCACCTGGGATCAGTTCGTCGCCGCGACGACGTCGCCGCGCGTGCTCGCGTCGTACCGGCTGACGTTCTCGGCCGCGTTGGGCGGCGCGCTCGTCAACGCGGTGTTCGGCTTTCTCGTCGCGTGGGTGCTCGTGCGCTACTCGTTTCCGTTCAAGCGGCTCGTCGACGCGATCGTCGATCTGCCGTTCGCGCTGCCGACGTCGGTCGCCGGCATCTCGCTCGCGGCCGTCTACGCGCAGAACGGCTGGATCGGCAGCTATCTCGCGCCGCTCGGCATCAAGATCGCGTTCACGCCGTTCGGCGTGCTCGTCGCGCTGACGTTCATCGGCCTGCCGTTCGTCGTACGCACCGTGCAGCCGGTGCTCGAGGATTTCGAGCGCGAGCAGGAGGAAGCGGCCGCGTGCCTCGGCGCGTCGCGCTGGCTCGCGTTCCGGCGCGTCGTGCTGCCCGCCGTGACGCCCGCGCTCCTGACGGGCTTCGCGCTTGCGTTCGCGCGCGCGCTCGGCGAATACGGCTCGGTGATCTTCATCGCGGGCAACGTGCCGATGAAGTCGGAGATCACATCGCTCCTCATCATCACGAAGCTCGAGCAGTACGACTATGCGGGCGCGACGGCGCTCGCCGTCGTGATGCTCGTCGTGTCGTTCGTGATGCTGCTCCTCATCAATACGCTGCAGTGGTATCTGCAGCGCCGCACCAGCCGCGGCGCAAGCGGCCCGGCGCCGACGGCGCACGCGGCGACCGCCCTCGGAGGCGCGCAATGAGCCACGACGCCGTTCAATCACGCGCCGTCGCGGCGCCCGCCGATGCGCGCCGCGCCGCCGCCGACGCGAGTGCGCGCGCCCGGCGCCTCGATCCCGTCAGCGAGCCGCGCGCGGTGCGCTGGCTGCTCACGGGCACGGCGCTCGTGTTCCTCGCGCTCTTTCTCGTCGTGCCGCTCGCCGCGGTGTTCTTCGAGGCGCTGCGCAAGGGCCTCGATTTCTATCTCGAATCGCTCGCCGACCCGGATGCATGGTCGGCGATCAAGCTGACGCTGACCGTCGCCGCGATCGCGGTGCCGCTCAATCTCGTGTTCGGCGTGTGCGCGTCGTGGGCGATCGCGAAGTTCGAATTCAAGGGGAAGGCGCTCCTGACGACGCTCATCGACCTGCCGTTCTCGGTGTCGCCCGTGATCTCGGGCCTCGTCTACGTGCTGCTGTTCGGCGCGCAGGGCTGGTTCGGGCCCTGGCTGCAGGCGCACGACGTGCAGATCATCTTCGCGGTGCCGGGCATCGTGCTCGCGACGATCTTCGTCACGTTCCCGTTCGTCGCGCGCGAGCTGATCCCGCTGATGCAGGCGCAGGGCTCCGACGAGGAGGAGGCCGCGCGCGTGCTCGGCGCGTCCGGCTGGCAGATCTTCCGCCGCGTGACGCTGCCGAACGTGAAGTGGGGCCTGCTGTACGGCGTGATCCTCTGCAACGCGCGCGCGATGGGCGAGTTCGGCGCGGTGTCGGTCGTGTCCGGCCACATCCGCGGCCAGACCGACACGATGCCGCTGCACGTCGAGATTCTCTACAACGAGTACAACTTCGCGGCCGCGTTCGCGGTGGCGTCGGTGCTCGCGCTCCTCGCGCTCGTCACGCTCGCGCTCAAGCTCTTCGCCGAGCGACGGCTGTCCGCCGAACTCGCGGGCGGCCGCGACGCCGCGCCCGCCGCGCATCCGAGCGCCGCCGTCACTTCGTCGATTTCATAAAGAGGCAAACCAGATGGGCATCATCGTTCGTAACCTGCACAAGCGTTTCGGCGACTTCACCGCGCTCGACGACGTCACGCTCGACTTTCCGGCGGGCGAGCTCGTCGCGCTCCTCGGGCCGTCCGGCTGCGGCAAGACGACGCTCCTGCGCGTGATCGCGGGCCTCGAGCACGCGGATTCGGGGCAGGTTGTGCTGCAAGGGCTCGACGTCGCATCGGTCGGCGCGCGCGAGCGGCAGGTCGGCTTCGTGTTCCAGCACTACGCGCTGTTCCGGCATATGACGGTGTTCGAGAACGTCGCGTTCGGGCTGCGCGTGAAGCCGCGCCGCGAGCGGCCGAGCGAGGCCGCGATCCGCGACAAGGTGCACGAATTGCTGTCGCTCGTGCAGCTCGACTGGCTCGCGCAGCGCTATCCGTCCGAGCTGTCGGGCGGCCAGCGGCAGCGGATCGCGCTTGCGCGCGCGCTCGCCGTCGAGCCGAAGGTGCTGCTGCTCGACGAGCCGTTCGGCGCGCTCGACGCGAAGGTGCGCAAGGAGCTGCGCAGCTGGCTGCGCCGGCTGCACGACGACTTGCACATCTCGACGATCTTCGTCACGCACGATCAGGAGGAGGCGCTCGAAGTGGCCGACCGGATCGTCGTGCTCGATCACGGCCGCGTCGAGCAGGTCGGCAGCCCGCAGGACGTCTACGACCATCCGCGGAGCGCGTTCGTCTACGAGTTCCTCGGCGCGGCGAACCGGCTCGACGGCACCGTGAACGGCACGGGCTTCGTCGCGAACGGCGCGGCCGGGGCGATCGCCGTCGACGCGGATTTCGCGGGCCCGGCGCGCGCATACGTGCGGCCGCACGACCTGGCGCTCGTCGCGCCGGGCGCGCGCGCGGACGGCATCGCGGCCGACGTGCGGCGCGTCGTGCCGCTCGGCGGCTCGGTGCGCGTCGAGCTCGCCGTGCGCGCGGGCGGCGTGCTCGAAGCGGAGCTCGATCGCAACGCATGGCGCGCGCTCGCGCTCGACGTCGGCGACGCGCTGACGGCCGTTCCGCGCGCGGTGCGCGTGTTCCCGGCGCGCTGAGCGCCCGCGCGCGGATCGATTGCGGACGATCGATTTCAAACCAACAAAGACATCGCCTGAGAGGCTACCCATGAACTTTCAACAGTTGCGCTTCGTGCGCGAGGCCGTGCGGCAGAACATGAACCTGACGGAAGTCGCGAACGTGCTGTATACGTCGCAGTCGGGGGTTTCGAAGCAGATCAAGGATCTGGAGGACGAGCTCGGCGTCGACATCTTCATTCGCCGCGGCAAGCGCCTCACGGGCCTCACGGAGCCGGGCAAGGCCGTCCATCAGCTGATCGAGCGGATGCTGCTCGACGCGGAGAATCTGCGCCGCGTCGCGCGCCAGTATGCGGACCAGGACAGCGGCCACCTCGTCGTCGCGACGACCCACACGCAGGCGCGCTACGCGCTGCCGAAGGTGATCCGCCAGTTCACCGACGTTTATCCGAAGGTGCATCTCGCGCTGCGCCAGGGCAGCCCGCAGCAGATCGCGCAGATGATCCTGAGCGGCGAGGCGGACATCGGCATCTCGACCGAGGCGCTCGACCGCTATCCGGACATCGTCACGTTCCCGTGCTATTCGTGGCACCACGTCGTCGTCGTGCCGAAGGGGCATCCGCTCGTCGGCCGCGAGAAGGTGACGCTCGACGACATCGCCGAGTATCCGATCATCACGTACGACCAGGATTTCACCGGCCGCTCGCACATCGACCAGGCGTTCGCGAACGCGGGCGCGGTGCCGGACGTCGTGTTGACGGCGATCGACGCGGACGTGATCAAGACCTACGTCGAGCTCGGGATGGGGATCGGCGTCGTCGCCGCGATGGCGTACGACGCGCAGCGCGACACGGGGCTCGTCGCGCTCGACACGCAGCACCTGTTCGAGGCGAGCACGACGCGCGTCGGGTTGCGCCGCGGCGCGTTCCTGCGCGCGTACGCATACCGGCTGATCGAGATGTTCGCGCCGCATCTGTCCGAAGGCGAGATCGCCGGGCAATTGCGGGAAGCGGCCTGAGTCCGGGCGAGCGCGAGCGGTTCGAGGCGGTTGCGGCGGCGGAATGCGCGGCGGCGATTCGGCTGCCGTGCGAAGCCGTCGCGCTGTGCCGCCCGATTTTCTGATTTCCCGGCCTCGATGCCGCGATGCGTCGATCGCGCGCCGCCGGATCGGCGTCCTTGGCTTCGGCCCCGGCCGCGCGCCCGGGGCCGGCGTCAAGTCGAACGCTTCGCCGTTGCCGGACGGTTGGCCGGATGCCGTCATCGAGCCGCCATCGCAACCCCGTCCGTTCGGTGCGCCGATTCCCGCCGCCGCCGCGCCGCGGCCGGTCCTTCGCATGGCCGCCGCCGCCGCGCCGCCTGTCGTTTTCCTTTCCGCACGTTCTCCGAACAAACCCTTAAACGCCCGAATCGGCGTTGCGTAATACGAAGAAAAAGCTGACGATAGGCGCTCCCGATATGAAGAAAAAGGACCGGGATGCGCAGTTTGCGCGGCCAACCGGACGCAGGCAGTCTCTTCCGACGTATTCCCTTCGTGGCGCAGAGGTTCGAAACGCCCAAGTCGATTTGGTTTGCGCAAACGTTTGCTCGTCGTCAAAACGACACTCGGTCCGCCCGGGACAACAACCACTGCCAGGAGAGTCGCATGGATGTCAGCCTCCGCCGCCGCGTGCTAGTCGCCGCGGCCGTTTGCGTCGCCGTCGCCGCTGCCGGGCCGTTCTCGGTCGCACGGGCCGAGACCGCGCACAAGCCGAAGGTCGCCCTCGTGATGAAGTCGCTCGCGAACGAGTTCTTCCTCACGATGGAAAACGGCGCGAAGGAGTATCAGAAACACAACGCGAGCCAGTTCGATCTCGTCACGAACGGCATCAAGGATGAAACCGACACCGCGAGCCAGATCCGCATCGTCGAGCAGATGATCGTGTCCAAGGTCGACGCGATCGTGCTCGCGCCCGCCGATTCGAAGGCGCTCGTGCCCGTCGTGAAAAAGGCCGTCGACGCGGGGATCATCGTCGTCAACATCGACAACCGGCTCGATCCGGACGTGCTCAAGTCGAAGAACCTGAAAGTGCCGTTCGTCGGCCCGGACAACCGCAAGGGCGCGCGGATGGTCGGCGACTATCTCGCGAAGCGGCTGAAGGCGGGCGATGCGGTCGGCATCGTCGAGGGCGTGCCGACGACGACCAACGCGCAGCAGCGCACCGCGGGCTTCCAGGACGCGATGAAGGCGGCCGGCGCGAAGGTCGTGTCGGTCCAGTCGGGCGAATGGGGGATCGACAAGGGCAATGCGGTCGCGTCCGCGATGCTCAACGAATATCCGAACCTGAAGGCGCTCCTGTGCGGCAACGACAACATGGCGATCGGCGCCGTGTCCGCGGTGCGCGCGGCGGGCCGCCAGGGCAAGGTGTACGTCGTCGGCTACGACAACATCAACGCGATCAAGCCGATGCTGAAGGACGGCCGCGTGCTCGCGACCGCCGACCAGTACGCGGCGAAGCAGGCCGTGTTCGGCATCGACACCGCGCTGAAGGCGCTCGCCGAGCACCGCAAGCAGGCCGACATGACGGGCGTCGTCGCGACCCCGGTCGATCTCGTGACGAAGCCGTAACCCGGCGCGGCGGCGCCCGGCGCGCCGCTCAAGATCGCCGCGAGGCGGCCGTTATCACGTCGGAGCGTGACCCAGGCCGCCTCGCGTCCTCGTCCGCGCGGCTGCGCGGATCGCGTGAACCGCATTTCTTCAGGACCGCGATGGATTCGACCGACCCAGATTCGACGCATAACGCGCCGACGCTCGTCGTGACCGGCATCGGCAAGACATATGCCGAGCCCGTGCTCGCCGACGTGTCGCTGTCGCTGCATCCGGGCGAGGCGCTCGCGCTGACGGGCGAGAACGGCGCGGGCAAGAGCACGCTGTCGAAGATCGTCGCCGGGCTCGTCGCGCCGACGGCCGGCGCGATGCGGCTCGCGGGCGCGCCGTATGCGCCTCGCAGCCGCGCGCACGCGGAGGCGCTCGGCGTGCGGATGGTGATGCAGGAGCTCAACCTCGTCCCGACGCTCACCGTCGCCGAAAACCTGTTTCTCGACCGCTTGCCGCACCGGTTCGGCGTGATCGACCGCCGGCGGCTCGCCGACGACGCGCGCGCGGCGATGGCGCGCGTCGGGCTCGACGCGCTCGATCCGGACACGCCCGTCGGCGCGCTCGGGATCGGCCATCAGCAGATGGTCGAGATCGCGCGCAGTCTCGCGGGCGACTGCCGCGTGCTGATCCTCGACGAGCCGACCGCGATGCTGACCGCGCGCGAAGTCGAGCTGCTGTTCGATCAGATCGCGCGGCTGAAGGCCGAAGGCGTCGCGCTCGTCTACATCTCGCACCGGCTCGAGGAGCTCGCGCGGGTCGCGGAGCGGGTCGCCGTGCTGCGCGACGGCCGGCTCGTGCACGTCGACGGGATCGACGCGCAGCCGACCGAGCGGCTCGTCGCGCTGATGGCCGGGCGCGAGATCGCCGAGCAGGCGGTGCACGGCGCGCGCACGCCGGGCGCGCCGCGCCTGAGGGTCGAGCGCCTGTCGCGCGGCGACGCGGTGCGCGACGTGTCGTTCGACGTGCGCGCGGGCGAGATCTTCGGCATTTCCGGGCTGATCGGCGCCGGACGCACCGAACTCTTGCGGCTCATCTACGGCGCGGATGCGGCCGATGACGGCGCCGTGTCGATCGGCGATCCGCCGCGGCCCGCCGCGATCCGCTCGCCCGCCGACGCGGTGCGTCACGGAATCGCGCTCGTGAGCGAAGACCGCAAGGGCGAAGGGCTGCTGCTGCCGCAGTCGATCGCGGCGAACCTGTCGCTCGGGCAGCTCACGCGCGTCGCGCGCGGCGGGATCGTCGACGCGCAGCGCGAAAACGCGCTCGCGGCGCGGCAGATCGACGCACTGCGGATCCGCGCGCGCGGCCCGGCGCAGGCGGTGTCGGAACTGTCGGGCGGCAACCAGCAGAAGGTTGCGATCGGACGCTGGCTCGGGCGCGACATGGGCGTGCTGCTGTTCGACGAGCCGACCCGCGGGATCGACGTCGGCGCGAAGTTCGACATCTACGCGCTCCTCGACGCGCTCGCGCGCGAAGGCCGCGCGATCGTCGTCGTGTCGAGCGACCTGCGCGAGCTGATGCTGATCTGCGACCGGATCGGCGTGATGTCGGCGGGGCGCATGGACGCCGTATTCGCGCGCGGCGCGTGGACGCAGGATGCGCTTCTCGCCGCGGCCTTCGCCGGCTACGCGCGCCGCGACGCGGCATCGCATCCGCTCGACGACAGCCGGCCCGCCGCGTGACCGGGAGCCCGGCGCGGCGAACCCGGCTCGCGCCCGACGCGCCACTCAATCCACCGAGACAGCAACACACAGGACTTCCACGATGAACGACCGATCCATCGACCGAAACGCCAATGCCCCGTCCGGGCAGGCGGCCGCCGTCGCGACGAAGCGGGCCGGCGTGCGGCTCGGCCTGTCGAACTACGTCGGACTCGCGCTCGCGCTCCTTGCGCTGATCGCGCTTTTCTCGACGCTCAGCTCGCACTTCCTGACGTACGACACGTTCAGCACGATCGCGAACCAGATTCCCGATCTCGTCGTGCTGTCGGTCGGCATGACCTTCGTCCTCATCATCGCGGGGATCGACCTGTCGGTCGGCTCCGTGCTCGCGCTCGCGGCGTCGGTCGTGAGCGTCGCCGCGCTGCGCTGGCAGTGGCCGCCGCTCGCCGCCGCGCTCGTCGGCGTCGCGGCGGCCGCCGCGACGGGCACGCTGACGGGCGCCGTCACGGTCGGCTGGCGGATCCCGTCGTTCATCGTGTCGCTCGGCGTGCTGGAGGCGGCGCGCGGCGTCGCGTACCAACTGACGAATTCGCGCACCGCGTACATCGGCGACGCATTCGACTTCCTGTCGAATCCGATCGCGCTCGGCATCTCGCCCGCGTTCCTGATCGCGGTCGCGGTGATGGTCGTCGCGCAATTCGTGCTCGCGCGCACGGTGTTCGGCCGCTATCTCGTCGGTATCGGCACGAACGAGGAAGCGGTGCGACTGGCCGGGG
Source organism: Burkholderia oklahomensis C6786 (assembly GCF_000959365.1). Lineage (NCBI taxonomy): Bacteria > Pseudomonadati > Pseudomonadota > Betaproteobacteria > Burkholderiales > Burkholderiaceae > Burkholderia > Burkholderia oklahomensis. Next base: position 3,910,283 of record NZ_CP009555.1, on the reverse strand, counting down.
TTAACCCGCGCCCGTATAAAATCATCGTTTTCGCGCTGATGGGCGCGCTTGCGGGGCTCGCCGCGCTGTTCCAGATCTCCCGGCTCGAAGCCGCCGATCCGAACGCGGGCGCGGGCCTCGAGCTGCAGGTGATCGCGGCCGTCGTGATCGGCGGCACGAGCCTGATGGGCGGTCGCGGCTCGGTCGTCAGCACGTTCTTCGGCGTGTTGATCATCTCGGTGCTCGCGGCGGGGCTCGCGCAGATCGGCGCGAACGAGCCGACCAAGCGCATCATCACCGGCGCCGTGATCGTCGTGGCCGTCGTGCTCGACACGTATCGCAGCCGGCGCGCGCGGGGATAGCAAGAACAACGAACCAGAGAGAAACGGAATGGCGACGATCAAGGATGTGGCGGCCATCGCCGGCGTGTCGTTTACGACGGTGTCGCACGTGGTCAACAATTCGCGGCCCGTGTCGGCCGACGTGCGGGCCAAGGTCGAGCGGGCGATCCGCGAGCTCAACTACGTGCCGTCGGCCGTCGCGCGCTCGCTGAAGGCGCGCTCGACGGCCACCATCGGCCTCGTGGTGCCGAACAGCACGAACCCGTATTTCGCCGAGCTCGCGCGCGGCATCGAGGATCAATGCGCGCTGTCCGGCTACTGCGTGTTCCTGTGCAACTCGGACGACGATCCGGAAAAGCAGCGCAACTACCTGCGCGTGCTGCAGGAAAAGCGCATCGACGGGCTCATCATCGCGTCGGCGGGCGACGACGCGGTGCTCGCGCAGACGCTCGCCGACACGCGCGAGCCGCTCGTCGTGGTCGACCGGAACATCGAGGGGCTCGCCGCGGATCTCGTGCAGATCGACCACGAGCGCGGCGCGTATCTCGCGACGCGGCATCTGCTCGAGCTCGGCCACGCGAAGATCGGCTGCATCACGGGCGCCGTGTCGACCGCGGTGAGCGCGATGCGCGTGCACGGCTTCATTCGCGCGATGGCCGAGCGCGGCATCGACATCGTGCCGGGCGCGATCGCCGAAAGCGATTTTTCGTGCATCGGCGGCTATCACGCGGCCGTGCGCCTCTTCGACACCGTGCGTCCGAGCGCGATCTTCGCGGGCAACGACCTGATGGGGCTCGGCGCGCTGCGCGCGGCCGCCGAGCGCGGGATCCGCGTGCCGGCCGACTGCTCGATCATCGGCTTCGACGACATCGAGCTGTCGCGCTACACGTACCCGGCGCTGTCGACGGTCGGCCAGTCGGTGCGCGCATTGGGCGAAATGGCCGCGCAGACGCTGATCGAGCGGATCGGCTGCGGCGCGTCGGGCGCGCCGCAGCGCCGGCGCGTCGTGTCGCCGCGCCTCGTGCTGCGCGAATCGACGACCGTCTACGTGGAGCCGGCCGACGCCGGGTATCGCGGATGACGGCGGCGCCCGAACGTGCGGCGGAACGCGCCGCGCCTGCACGCGGCGGCAGGGTGATGGTCGTCGGCAGTCTCAACGTGGATCTCGTCGTGCGCTCGCCGCGGCTGCCGCAGCCGGGCGAGACGCTCGCCGGCCGCTCGTTCGCGCAGGCGGCGGGCGGCAAGGGCGGCAACCAGGCGGTCGCGGCCGCGCGGCTCGGCGCGCAGGTCGCGATGCTCGGGCGCGTCGGCGCCGACGAGCACGGCGCCGCGCTGCGCGCGGGGCTCGTCGCCGAAGGGATCGATTGCGGCGCGCTGTCGGTCAGCGCGACGGCGACGACGGGCGTCGCGCTCATCGTCGTCGACGATGCGAGCCAGAACGCGATCGTGATCGTCGCGGGCAGCAATGGCGAAGTGACGCCCGACTCGATCGCCGGGCATGAGGCGGCGCTCGCGGCCGCGGACGTGCTGATCTGCCAGCTGGAGACGCCCGAGGATGCGGTCCGTGCGGCGCTTGCCGCCGGCCGCCGGCTCGGCAAGACGGTCGTGCTGAATCCGGCGCCCGCCTCCCGTCCGCTGCCCGCCGGCTGGCTGCCGCTCGTCGATTACCTGATCCCGAACGAAGTCGAAGCCGCCGCGCTGACCGGGCTGCCGGTGCGCGATCCGGCGAGCGCCGAGGCGGCCGCGCGTGCGCTCGCGGCGGCGGGCGCGCGCAATGTGATCGTCACGCTCGGCGGGCAGGGCGCGGTCGCGCTGACGGCCGACGGCGCGGCGCGCCACTATCCGGCGCCGCGCGTCACCCCCGTCGACACGACGGCGGCGGGCGACACGTTCATCGGCGGCTTCGCCGCGCGGCTCGCCGCGGGCGCCGCGCCGCACGACGCGATCCTGTTCGCGCAGCGCGCGGCGGCGCTGTCGGTCACGCGCGCGGGCGCGCAGCCGTCGATTCCGACGCTCGCCGAGCTCGACGCGTTCGTGCCGGACCGGGCATGACGCAGGCCACGCCGCACCGGCGCTCGTAAGTAAAAAGAAAGAAAATATCGAGCCGGTGCGCGTGGCGAACAAGATTTCCTTCAGATCGATTGCTGCGCGGATCAAGACTTCCTGTCGAGCGCCGTAAACCAAGCCAGGCGGAGCAAACGTTTCGCTGCCGCGGGCTGCGTCGGGCGGCCCCGTCGTCTTCACGATGCGTTACAGGAAGAACCATGCTGCTGAAGAACCTCACGATCAGGACGCGCCTCGCCGTCACGATGGCGCTCCTTTCCGTTCTGCTGTGCGTCGTCGGCGCGCTCGGCCTGTTCGGAATGAGCCGGGCCAACGACGCCAATTACGAGACCTTCTCGAACCAGATGCCGAGCGCGATCGACGTCGCGAACGCCGAGCTGTTCGCCGCGCGCGAGCGGCTCGTGCTCGATCGCGCGGCGATGCTCGCGGGCACGCCCGACGCGACGCCGACGATCGAGCGCGCGCGCCAGATGCGCGGGATTTCCGATTCGTGGTGGAAGAAATACCTCGACCTGCCGCGCAGCGCGGAAGAGGATCGCCTCGCACAGGACGTCGCGGCGAAACGGCAGGTGCTGCAGCGCGAGCTCGACGCATTCGTCGACCTCGTCAACGCGAATGACCACGACAAGATTCTCGCCGCCGCGAAACGGATGCAGACGGTCTTCAACGACTTCGCGGTCGCGGGCGAGACGCTGCGCACGTTCCAGCTCAAGCAGGCGAGCATCAATTTCAACGATGCGCAAAGCGTATATGCGGCGAGCCGGATCGCGAGCATCGTGTCGCTCCTGGCCGGCCTCGCGATCGCGTTCTACTGCTTCCTGAGCCTGCGCGCGGCGATCGCGCGGCCGCTCGCCGACGCGCTCGGCCATTTCGACGCGATCGCGGCGGGTGAACTGCGTCGTTCGATCGTCGTCGAGCGGCGCGACGAGATGGGGCTTCTGCTCGAAGGGCTCGCGAAGATGCAGACGAGCCTCGCGGACACGGTGCGCTCGGTGCGCGCCGGCGGCGAATCGATCGCGACGGCGGCCAAGCAGATCGCCGCGGGCAACATCGACCTGTCCTCGCGGACCGAGGAGCAGGCGGCGGCGCTCGAAGAGACGGCGTCGAGCATGGAGGAGCTGACGGGCACGGTGCGGCGCAACGCGGACAGCGCGCGGCAGGCGAGCGCGCTCGCCGCGAGCGCGTCGGAGATCGCGAACAAGGGCAACGCCGTCGTCGGCCAGGTGGTCGGCACGATGGGCGACATCAACCAGAGCTCCGCGAAGATCGCCGACATCATCTCGATCATCGAGGGAATCGCGTTCCAGACCAACATCCTCGCGCTGAATGCGGCCGTCGAGGCGGCGCGCGCGGGCGAGGAAGGGCGCGGCTTCGCGGTCGTCGCGGGCGAGGTGCGCAGCCTCGCGCAGCGCTCGTCGTCGGCCGCGAAGGAGATCAAGGAGCTGATCGACACGTCGGTCGAGCGCGTGCGCACGGGTTCGACGCTCGTCGACGAGGCGGGCCGCACGATGAGCGAAGTGATCGGCGCGGTGCGGCGCGTGACCGACATCATGGGCGAGATCGCGGCCGCGTCGGAGGAGCAGAGCAGCGGGATCGACCAGGTGTCGCGCGCGGTGTCGCAGATGGACGAGGTCACGCAGCAGAACGCGGCGCTCGTCGAAGAGGCCGCGGCGGCCGCGCAATCGCTCGACGAGCAGGCGGCGCGGCTGCGCACGACCGTCTCGGTGTTCCGGGTCGACGACGGCGGCGCGCGCGACGTCGCCTCGCACGCGCCGATGCGGCCGGCGTCCGGCGTCGCGCACAAGGCGGCGAGCGTCGCCGCGCCGATCCGGCCTGCCGCGTCGTCCGGTGCGCCGAGCGTGGCGGCAGCGGCGCACAAGCCCGCGCCGTCCGTGTCGCCCGCGAAGCCTGCGTACGCCGCTGCGGCGGCGAAGCCCAAGCCCGCGCCGCGCACAGCGGCGGCGGCCGCCACGCCTGCCGCGAGCGATGGCGATTGGGAGACCTTCTGATTCGAGAGAGAAATCGCATCGGACAACGATCTACCCCCAATTTGACGAAACGACGACGCCCGCCGCCAGCGGGCGTTTTCGCATCGAAAGCGATCGTTCGTCCGCGCGTTCGTCGCGCGTGGGCGATGCGCGTTTTCCGGCGTGCGAGCCTGCGACGTCCGCTGAGGGCGGCATCGGCGCGTCGGCGTTCGGCGTCGAAACGCGCATGTCGAAGATGGGCATCGAGCGAACGCGCGTCCGCGATGACAAGCGCATGACCGACGCGCGTTCGGCTGCGTGCCGACTCGCGCAATCGTCCGCGTCGACGTCAGGGGCATCGCACTGTTGCGCGCGCCGCAAAAAAAAATTGTAACGGCGCATTTGCGCCGTCGACGCAAACGACGCGTCGCGCGTATATGAAAAGAAGCGGGAAGGCGGTTCGGCGAGCGGGGCGAGCGTCAACGGACGAGACGATCCGCTGCCTGAATGGAGAGCGCCGATGCTGCGTTGGCGCGATGCGGGAAGACCATTCTAGAGCAGCAAAAAGTGCTTTCCAAGCAGCGTTTTCCGCAATGTTGAAAACCGCGGCGAGGCCGTTGAAGTAGTTCGTGAAAAAAAAAGTAAATGGGTTTAGGATGAAATCGAACGGTCCTGCTTCGACATGATCTATACGAAGGCAAGATCGTCTTCAGACTCAGGCGAGGAGGTAGCATGGATATTTACAGCAGCTTCGCGAACCGCTTCGAAAAAACGCGAGAGGAAGAGTTCTCGCTGGAGGAGTATCTCGCGCTCTGCAAAAACGATCCATCGGCGTACGCGACTGCCGGCGAACGCATGCTGGCGGCCATCGGGGAGCCGGAACAGGTCGACACGCGCAACGATCCGCGCTTGTCGCGGATTTTCGCGAATAAGGTGATCAAGGTATACCCCGCGTTTCGCGAGTTCTACGGCATGGAGGAGGTGATCGAGCAGGTCGTCGCCTACTTCCGCCATGCGGCGCAAGGGCTCGAGGAAAAGAAGCAGATTCTCTACCTGCTCGGTCCGGTGGGCGGCGGCAAGTCGTCGATCGCCGAGCGCCTGAAGCAACTGATGGAGCGTGTGTCGTTCTATTCGCTCAAGGGCTCGCCCGTCAACGAATCGCCGCTCGGCTTGTTCGACTACGACGAAGACGGTCCGATTCTCGAAGAGCAGTACGGCATTCCGCGCCGCTACCTGAAGAGCATCCTGAGTCCGTGGGCGGTCAAGCGCCTGCACGAGTACAACGGCGACATCCGGCGCTTTCGCATCGTGCGCCGCTATCCGTCGATCCTGCGGCAGATCGGCATCGCGAAGACCGAGCCCGGCGACGAGAACAATCAGGACATTTCGTCGCTCGTCGGCAAGGTCGACATCCGCAAGCTCGAGCAATACGCGCAGGACGACGCCGACGCGTACAGCTATTCCGGCGGCCTGTGCCTCGCGAACCAGGGCCTCCTGGAATTCGTCGAAATGTTCAAGGCGCCGATCAAGGTGCTGCACCCGCTCCTGACCGCGACGCAGGAAGGCAACTTCAAGGGCACCGAAGGATTCGGCGCGATCCCGTTCGACGGCATCATCCTCGCGCACTCGAACGAGTCCGAGTGGAAGGCGTTCCGCAACAACCGGAACAACGAGGCGCTGCTCGACCGGATCTTCGTCGTCAAGGTGCCGTACTGCCTGCGCGTGTCGGAAGAGATCAAGATCTACGAGAAGCTGATCCGCAACTCGTCGCTCGCCGAGGCCGTGTGCGCACCCGGCACGCTGAAGATGATGGCGCAGTTCTCGGTGCTCACGCGTCTGCACGAGCCGGAGAACTCAAGCCTCTTCTCGAAGATGCAGGTGTACGACGGCGAGAATCTGAAGGACACCGATCCGAAGGCGAAGTCGTATCAGGAGTATCGCGACTACGCGGGCGTCGACGAAGGGATGACGGGCGTGTCGACGCGCTTCGCGTTCAAGATCATGTCGCGCGTGTTCAACTTCGATTCGACCGAAGTCGCGGCGAACCCGGTGCACCTGATGTACGTGCTCGAACAGCAGATCGAGCGCGAGCAGTTCCCGCCGGAAACCGAGCAGAAGTATCTGTCGTACGTGAAGGATCTGCTCGCGTCGCGCTACGCGGAGTTCATCGGCAAGGAGATCCAGACCGCGTACCTCGAGTCGTATTCGGAATACGGTCAGAACATCTTCGATCGCTACGTCACGTACGCGGACTTCTGGATCCAGGATCAGGAATTCCGCGATCACGACACGGGCGAGAGCTTCGACCGCGCAGCGCTCAATGCCGAGCTCGAGAAGATCGAGAAGCCGGCGGGCATCAGCAATCCGAAGGATTTCCGCAACGAGATCGTGAACTTCGTGTTGCGCGCGCGGGCCGCGAACGGCGGCAAGAATCCGGCGTGGGTCAGCTACGAAAAGCTGCGCGTCGTGATCGAAAAGAAGATGTTCTCGAACACGGAGGAATTGTTGCCGGTCATTTCGTTCAACGCGAAGGGCTCGGCGGAGGAACAGCGCAAACACGAAGATTTTGTCAACCGGATGGTCGCGAAGGGCTATACGCCGAAGCAGGTGCGGCTCCTGTGCGACTGGTATCTGCGCGTGCGCAAGTCGTCATGACGCGCGCGACGCGACGCCCGCGCGGCCGCGCGCGGGCACCTTGAGAGACGCCGCCCGCATCGCGGCAGCCCCGCGTGCGCGGCGTGCGTCCCGGCGTATCGACATTCGAGCGGGAGACAGGGCGTGCTTCATCAAATCATCGACCGCAGACTGGCCGGCAAGAACAAGAGCATTGCAAACCGTGAGCGCTTCCTGCGCCGCGTAAAGAACTACATTCGTCGCGCGGTGTCCGACGCGGTGCGCGATCGCAGCATCAAGGACATCCAGAGCACGCAGAGCATCACGATTCCCCGCAAGGACATCGCGGAGCCGACGTTCCGGCACGGGCCGGGCGGCCGGCGCGAGATCGTGCATCCGGGCAACGCCGACTACGTGCGCGGCGACAAGATTCCGCGGCCGCCGGGCGGCGCCGGAGGCGGCGGCAGCCAGGCGAGCAACGAAGGCGAAGGTCAGGACGACTTCGTGTTCGAGCTGTCCCGCGAGGAATTCATGCAGTACTTCTTCGACGATCTCGAACTGCCGCGCCTCGTCAAGACCCATCTGCTGACCGTGCCGAGCTGGAAGAACGTCCGCGCGGGCTGGGCGGCCGAGGGCACGCCGAACAACATCGACGTCGTGCGTTCGCTCAGGAGCGCGCTCGGCCGGCGCATCGCGCTCGGCTCGCCGCTCGTCAACGAACTGCACGAGCTCGAGGAAAAGCTCGCCGCGCTGAAGGAGGAGTCGGGCGATCATCGCGTCGAGATCGCGCAGCTCGAGGACGCGATCCATCACCTGAAGGGCCGCATCTGGCGCATTCCGTTCATCGATCCGTTCGACCTGCGCTACGTGAACCGCGTGAAGATGCCGCAGCCGTCGAGCCAGGCGGTGATGTTCTGCCTGATGGACGTGTCGGGCTCGATGGACGAGCAGCGCAAGGATCTCGCGAAGCGCTTCTTCATCCTGCTGTACCTGTTCCTGAAGCGCAACTACGAGCGGATCGAAGTCGTGTTCATCCGCCATCACACGCGCGCGGAGGAGGTCGACGAGGACACGTTCTTCCATTCGACCGAAAGCGGCGGCACGGTCGTGTCGAGCGCGCTCGAACTGATGCGCAAGGTGATGGACGAGCGCTATTCGCCGACCGAGTGGAACATCTACGGCGCGCAGGCGTCGGACGGCGACAACTGGACGGACGATTCGCCGAAGTGCCGCAAGATCCTCGACGAGGACATCCTCTCGAAGGTGCGTTACTTCGCATATATCCAGGTGACGCCCGAAGAGCAGAACCTGTGGCTCGAGTACGCGCAACTGGCGTTGTCGCAACCGCATCTCGCGATGAAGAAAGTGGAATCGGCTGCCGACATTTATCCCGTGTTTCGCGAACTCTTTGAAAAGCACGTGGAAACCTGATGACGACACGCCATCTGCACAACGAAGCGCGCGGCTACGAGCCGCGCCGCAAGAGCGACGACGCATCATCGGAACCCGCCGCAAACGAGCGCGGCGCATCGCCCGACGCGGCGGAGCAGCACCCAGGAGCAGAAGCGCCCGCGAGCGGGCTCAAGGAAGCGCGTATGAACGTTGCCGACCGCAAACCGCTGCCGTGTCCGTCCGATTGGACCTTCGAGCTGATCGAGGAGTACGACACCCACATCTCTCAGGTCGCGGAGCAGTACGAGCTCGACATCTATCCGATCCAGCTCGAGCTGATCAGCGCCGAGCAGATGATGGACGCGTACGCGTCGGTCGGCATGCCCGTCAACTACCGTCACTGGTCGTTCGGCAAGCACTTCCTGTCGACCGAGAAGAGCTACCGTCGCGGGCAGATGGGGCTCGCGTACGAGATCGTCATCAATTCGAACCCGTGCATCGCGTATCTGATGGAAGAGAACACGATGACGATGCAGGCGCTCGTCATCGCGCACGCGGCGTACGGGCACAACTCGTTCTTCAAGGGCAACTACCTGTTCCGCTTGTGGACCGACGCGCACGCGATCGTCGACTACCTCGTCTATGCGAAGAACTACGTCGCCGAATGCGAGGAGCGCTACGGGCTCGACCGCGTCGAGGAACTGCTCGACTCGTGCCATGCGCTGATGAATTATGGCGTCGACCGCTACAAGCGGCCGCAGAAGCCGTCGCTCGCGAAGGAATCGGAGCTGCGGCGCGAGCGCGAGGCGTATCTGCAGTCGCAGGTCAACGAGCTGTGGCGCACGCTGCCCGGCAAGAAGCCCGAGCTCGCCGAGGAGCAGGAGGGGCGCTATCCGCCGGAGCCGCAGGAGAACCTGCTGTATTTCGCGGAGAAGAACGCGCCGTTCCTCGAGCCGTGGGAGCGCGAGGTGATCCGGATCGTCCGCAAGATCGGCCAGTACTTCTATCCGCAGCGGCAGACGCAGGTGATGAACGAAGGCTGGGCGACGTTCTGGCATTACACGCTGCTCAACACGATGTACAACCAGGGCAAGCTCGCCGACGGCTTCATGATGGAGTTCCTCCATTCGCACAGCAACGTGATCTACCAGCCGCCCGTGACGAAGCCGTACTACAGCGGGATCAATCCATACGCGCTCGGGTTTTCGATGATGAGCGACATCCGCCGGATCTGCGAGTCGCCGACCGAGGAAGACAGCCAGTGGTTTCCGGAGCTCGCGGGCAGCCCGTGGCTGCCGGCAATGCACTACGCGATGCGCAACTTCAAGGACGAGAGCTTCATCGCGCAATATCTGTCGCCGCACCTGATTCGCGAGATGCGCCTGTTCTCGGTGCTCGACGACGACATGCGCGACGCGCTCGAGGTGTCGGCGATCCACGACGACAGCGGCTACCAGTACGTGCGGCAGGCGCTGTCGCGGCAGTACGACATCCATCACCGCGAGCCGAACATCCAGGTGTGGTCGGTCAATACGCGTGGCGACCGCAGTCTCACGCTGCGCCATTTCATGACCGACAACCGCCATCTGTCGAACGACAGCGACGAGGTGCTCAAGCATATGGCGCGGCTCTGGCAGTTCGACGTGTTTATCGAAAGCGTCGACGAGGCGGGGACGGTTCGCAAGCGCTACGAATGCCGCTACACGGCGCCGGAAATCCGGCTTTGACGGCGCGCGCACGTCGCCGACGTCGTCGTTGACGCCATTGACGCCATTGACGCCGTTCATGTCGTTCACACTCCGCCCGCCGCCGCCGCGGCGCGCGCGGCCCTGAGCCTTGCACGAAACGCGAGCCATCCGGCTCGCGTTTTCGCTGGATGAGCGATCGACCGGAAATTATTTTTCGACATCCGGGCGATCCCGGGCAGCCAGTTACATTACATTTCGCTAAAATCGCGGCCACGCCAAGGTGGAACCGGTATCACCGCGTGCGTCGAACAAGAAGGCGGCAGTTCATCCCCGCCAGGCCATTCAAGAGAACCTCAAGGAAAAGACCATCCATGAATGATCAGATCGTCGTCGCCGCCGTCACGCGGCAAGACGTCCGGCGCCGCGTACTCGCGATCGTCGGCGCATCGTCGGGCAACCTCGTCGAGTGGTTCGACTTCTACATCTACTCGTTCTGCGCGCTGTATTTCGCGCCGGCGTTCTTCCCGAGCGGCAACACGACGACGCAACTGCTCAACACGGCGGGCGTATTCGCGGCGGGCTTCCTGATGCGCCCGATCGGCGGCTGGCTGTTCGGCCGGATCGCCGACAAGCACGGCCGCCGCGCCGCGATGATGATCTCGGTGCTGATGATGTGCGGCGGCTCGCTCGTGATCGCGGTGCTGCCGACCTACGCGCAGATCGGCGCGTTCGCGCCGTTCCTGCTGCTCGTCGCGCGGCTGTTCCAGGGGCTGTCCGTCGGCGGCGAATACGGCACGAGCGCGACCTACATGAGCGAGGTCGCGCTCAAGGGCCGCCGCGGCTTCTTCGCGTCGTTCCAGTACGTGACGCTGATCGGCGGCCAGCTCTGCGCGCTCCTCGTGCTCGTGATCCTGCAGCAGACGCTGTCGACGGCCGAACTGAAGGCGTGGGGCTGGCGGATTCCGTTCGTCGTCGGCGCGGCGGCCGCGCTGATCTCGCTGTATCTGCGGAAGTCGCTCGACGAGACCTCGACGAGTGAATCGCGCAAGGCGAAGGACGCCGGCACGATCCGCGGCGTGTGGCAGCACAAGGGTGCGTTCCTGACGGTGATCGGCTTCACCGCCGGCGGCTCGCTGATCTTCTACACGTTCACGACGTACATGCAGAAGTACCTCGTCAACACGGCGGGCATGCACGCGAAGACGGCGAGCAGCGTGATGACGGCCGCGCTCTTCGTCTACATGCTGATGCAGCCGGTGTTCGGCGCGCTGTCGGACAAGATCGGCCGCCGGATGTCGATGATCCTGTTCGGCACGGGCGCCGTGATCGGCACGGTGCCGCTGATGCACGCGCTGGGCGGCGTGACGAGCCCGTTTGCGGCGTTCGTCCTCATCGTCGTCGCGCTCGCGATCGTCAGCTTCTATACGTCGATCAGCGGTCTCATCAAGGCCGAGATGTTCCCGCCCGAAGTGCGCGCGATGGGCGTCGGCCTGTCGTACGCGGTCGCGAACGCAATCTTCGGCGGCTCGGCCGAGTACGTCGCGCTGTGGTTCAAGTCGGTCGGCAGCGAATCGAGCTTCTACTGGTACGTGACCGTGCTGTGCGCGATCTCGCTCGTCGTGTCGTGGCGGATGCGCGATCCGAGCAAGGAAGGATATCTGCGCCACGAGCCCTGATCGCGGCTCGGCCGCGCGGCGGGGGCCGTCCGGTTCGGCGAGCGCCGCGCGATTCGATTCGATTCGATTCGGGCGGCGGCGCGTCGGGGAACTCGTGCCGCGCGCGTGCAAACGGCGTTTCGCGTCATCGCGAAGCGCCGTTTTTTCATGCGCGCGCCGTTATCGCCTCAGCCGATAAGCGTAGCGGATTTGCTTCGTTGACCCGTGCGCGCGAGCGCCCCTAGATTCGCTGTCTCGACGGAATTCATGGAGTCGTCATGACACGCGCATCGTTTTTCGGCCGACGTTCGCTCGCGGCCTTGCTGGCCGCCGCGCTCGCCGCCGCAGCGGTTTTCGCCGCGCCCGCGGCCCGCGCCGAAGGGCGCATCCGGATCGCCGAGCAGTTCGGCATCGTCTATCTGCTGCTGAACGTCGCGCGCGACCAGCGCCTGATCGAGCAGGCGGGGCACGCCGAAGGCGTCGCGATCGACGTCGACTGGGTGAAGCTGTCGGGCGGCGCGGCGATCAACGACGCACTCTTGTCCGGCTCGATCGACGTCGCGGGCGCGGGCGTCGGGCCGCTCCTGACGATCTGGGACCGCACGCGCGGCCGGCAGAACGTGAAAGGCGTCGCGTCGCTCGGCAACCTGCCGTACTACCTCGTCAGCAACAATCCGCGCGTGAAGACGATCGCCGACTTCACCGGGCGCGACCGCATCGCGGTGCCTGCGGTGACGGTGTCGGTGCAGTCGCGCGTGCTGCAGTTCGCCGCCGCGCAGCGCTGGGGCGACCGCGCGTACGATCGGCTCGACAAGCTGACGCAGGCGGTCCCGCATCCGGACGCGGCGGCCGCGGTCATCGCGGGCGGCACCGAGATCAGCGCGCACTTCGGCAATCCGCCGTTCCAGGAGCAGGAGCTCGCAGGCAATCCGAACGCGCACGTCGTGCTGAGTTCGTATGACGTGCTCGGCGGACCGAGTTCGTCGACGGTGCTGTATGCGACCGAGAAATTCCGCCGCGACAATCCGAAGACGTACCGCGCGTTCGTGGCCGCGCTCGAGCAGGCGGCGCGCTACGTGCAGGCGAATCCGGACGGCGCGGTCGACGCGTATCTGCGCGTGAACCGCTCGAAGGCCGATCGCGCGTTGCTGCTGAAGATCGTCAAGGATCCGCAGGTGCAGTTCAAGATCGCGCCGCAGAACACGTTCGCGCTCGCGCAGTTCATGCATCGCGTCGGCGCGATCCGCAACGAGCCGAAGACCTGGCGCGATTATTTCTTCGACGATCCCGCGACCGCGCAGGGCGGTTAGCGGCGGGCGTCGAGCGTCGAGCATGTCGCGGTCGCGCGTCGCGCGCGAGAGGGAAAGCGCGAGACGGAAAGCGCGCTCGCGCAGCCGGCGAGGCGCGTCAATGCGACGCACGCGATATCGATATCGAAAATGCTTCGTTGTGCACAGCGCCCACGAGCCTTACTCTGAACCCGTAGTTCGTGTGACACCTCCTTGACTGGGATTCTCGCCCGCTTTCGCAGCGGGCATTTTTTTTGATCGTCCCGGCGGGACGCGATGGAGTGCGACGCATGGCGGCAGAACCGTCAACCCTGTTTGCAAATCCGGCCGACGCGGCGAGCGGGCGGGCGACGAGCGGCAAGCTGCTCGCCGTCGATCGCGTGACGCTCGAATACCGCAGCCGCGAGCGCGTCGTGCGCGCGACGCAGCAGGTGAGCTTCGACGTCTACGGCGCGGATCGCTTCGTGCTGCTGGGGCCGTCCGGCTGCGGCAAGTCGACGTTGCTGAAGGCGATCGCGGGCTTCGTCGCGCCCGCCGGGGGCGGGATCGCGCTCGCGGGCGAACCGGTGCGCGGACCGGGCGCCGACCGCATCGTCGTGTTCCAGGAGTTCGATCAATTGCCGCCGTGGAAGACGGTGCTGGAGAACGTCATGTTTCCGCTGCGTGCGGCGAAGAAGCTGCCGCGCGCCGAGGCCGCGGAGCGCGCACGCTCGGCGCTCGACAAGGTGGGCCTGAGCGCGTTCGCCGATGCGTATCCGCACACGCTGTCGGGCGGGATGAAGCAGCGCGTCGCGATCGCACGCGCGCTCGCGATGGAGCCGCGCGTGCTGCTGATGGACGAGCCGTTCGCCGCGCTCGACGCGCTCACGCGCCGGCGGATGCAGCACGAGCTGCTGCGGCTGTGGGACGACGCGCGCTTCACGCTGCTGTTCGTCACGCATTCGATCGAAGAGGCGCTCGTGATCGGCAACCGGATTCTGCTGCTGTCGCCGCATCCGGGACGCGTGCGCGCGGAGCTCAACAGCCATCATTTCGACGAAAGCAGCATCGGGCGCGCGGATTTTCAGCGGACGGCGGAGCGGATCCATCGGCTGCTGTTCGAAGAACACGGGACGCATGCATGAGGACGAGCACGCGTATCGCGCCGCCCGTGCGCGACGAGTACGAGGTCGCGCTCGCGCCGACTGCGCCGGCCGGCTCCGTTTCGACGCTCGATCCGTCCGCCGCCGGCGGGCGCGGCATCGGCTCGGCGCCGCTCGCGAGGCCGTCGGCGTTCGCGCGTCTGCGCGAGGCGGGATGGCTGCGCAAGACGCTGATCGCGCTCGTGCTGATCGCCGGATGGGAATTCGCCGCGCGCGCGATCGACAACGATCTGCTGCTGCCGAGCTTCAGCGCGACCGCGCTTGCCTTCGCGCACGACGTCGCGAACGGCGAACTGCCGGCGAAGATCGCGGCGTCGCTGTCGGTGCTGCTGCGCGGCTACGCGCTCGGCGTCGCCTGTGCGTTCGCGCTGACCACGCTGGCGGTGACGACGCGCGCCGGCCGCGATCTGCTGACGATGCTGACCGCGATGTTCAATCCGCTGCCGTCGATCGCGCTGCTGCCGCTCGCCTTGCTGTGGTTCGGCCTCGGCACGGGCAGCCTGCTGTTCGTGCTCGTGCACGCGGTGCTCTGGCCGCTCGCGCTCAACACGTTCGCGGGCTTTCAGGCGGTGCCCGCGACGCTCAGGATGGTCGGCCGCAATTACGGGCTGACGGGCTTGCGTCACGTCGTCGCGATCCTGATTCCAGCCGCGCTGCCGTCGATCCTCGCGGGCTTGCGAGTCGGCTGGGCGTTCGCGTGGCGCACGCTGATCGCGGCCGAGCTCGTGTTCGGCGCGAGCGCGGGCGGCGGCGGGCTCGGCTGGTACATCTTCCGGAATCGCAACGAGCTCTATACGGACCGCGTGTTCGCGGGGCTTGCCGCGGTGATCGTGATCGGACTGATCGTCGAGCACGGCGTGTTCGACGCGCTCGAGCGCGCGACCGTCAAGCGCTGGGGCGCGCAACATTGAGCGCCGCGCGCATTTGCTTCGCGCACCCGCACGCGATAGCAAGAAAACTGCTGAGGTCAGCAGCATTTCTTGGTTCGAAAATGGTGCATGCGCTGATACGGTGACGGACTCGCGGCGCTTCACGCTGCGTCGCTCATCCGGCCGGACGCGTCGCGCGCCGGCTTCACGACAAAACAAGAGATCAAGAGATCGCCAATGAAACTCAAGCCTCTCGCTACCTGGCTCATCGGTTTTTCGCTCGTCGCCGCGCATGCGGCCGCGCACGCGGACCGCCTCGACGACATCAAGAAAGCGGGCGTGCTGCGCGTCGCGACGTTCGACAGCAATCCGCCGTTCGGCTTCGTCGATCCGAAGACGAACCGCATCGTCGGCCTCGACGTCGACTATGCGCAGGCGCTCGCCGACAAGCTCGGCGTCAAGCTGAAGCTGCAGCCGACCAATCCCGCGAACCGCATTCCGTTCCTGACGTCGGGCAAGGTCGATCTCGTGCTCGCGAACTTCACGATCACCGACGAGCGTGCGAAGCAGGTCGACTTCAGCATTCCGTACTTCGCGTCGGGCCAGCAGTTCCTCGCGAAGAAGGGCGTGCTGAAATCGGCCGACCAGTTGAGCGGCCTGCGCATCGGCGCGGACAAGGGCACGACGAACGAGGTCACGTTGCGCGACAAGTATCCGAAGGCGACGATCGTCGCATACGACGACACGCCGTTCGCGTTCGCCGCGCTGCGCGCGGGCAACGTGCAGGCGATCACGCAGGACGGCCCGAAGCTGATCGGCCTGCTCGCGAACGTGCCGGACAAGCAGAACTACGAGATCCCGGCGTTCACGATCTCGAACGACTACATGGGCGTCGGCGTGCCGAAGGGCGAGACGCGGCTCGTCGCATTCGTCGACGACACGCTGAAGGGCCTCGAAGCGGACGGCCGCGCGGGCAGGATCTACGACGCGTGGTTCGGGCCGAGCACGAAGACGCCGCTCACGCGGATCTTCAGGATCGGTGACAAGCGTTGAACAAGCGCTGAACAAGCACCGAAGACGCGCAGCGATGCGCGGGCGCCGGGCGCGCGATCCGCGCCCGGCGCACATGCGTGCGAGGTCGGGCGTGCGTACGACGCGCGCATTCGACGTCGCGCAGAGGTCGGCACGGGCCGCATGCAGACCGCATGCGGCCCGCACCCGCACAGGACGTGAGCCGCACGCGGGCGCGCACGGCCGACGCAACCCCGAGACGCAAACGCGGCCGCCGTACCGGCGGCCCCAAGCAGACAAGATGGACGCCTGGCTCGCTCCCAAGTATCTGATGTGGTTATGGCAGGGCTTCCTGCTGACGCTCGGCCTGTCGCTCGCGGCGGCCGTCGCGGCGACGTTCGCTGGCTTCGCGCTCGCGATCGCGCGTCATGCGAAGCGCGCGTGGCCGAGGCGCGCGGCCGCCGCGTATGTCGTCGCGTTTCGCAACACGCCGCTCGTCGTGCAACTCCTGTTCTGGTATTTCGGCGTCGCGTCGCTGCTGCCGGAGCCCGTGATGACGTGGCTCAACGCGCGCCACGCGATCGCGGTGGGCGGCGTCGAGCTGCATTGGCCGTCGTTCGAATTCGTTGCCGGCTGGGTCGGCTTGAGCTGCTACACGAGCGCGTTCGTCGCCGAGGAATTCCACGCGGGGCTGCGCGGCGTGCCGGCCGGCCAGTATCACGCGGCGAGCGCGCTCGGCCTTGCGCCGCTGCAGACGTTGCGCTTCGTCGTGCTGCCGCAGGCGGTGCGGATCGCGTTGCCGCCGCTGTTCGGCCAATACATGAACCTGATCAAGAACTCGTCGCTGACGATGGCGATCGGCGTCGCCGAGCTGTCGTACGCGTCGCGCCAGGTCGAGACCGAAACCTTCAGGACCTTCGCCGCGTTCGGCGTGTCGACCGTGCTGTACATCGCGGCGGTCGCGGTCGTCGAGGCGCTCGCGCAGTGGACGGTCCGGCGTCGCGATCGCACGTTCGCGGGGCGTTGACGATGGATCTGTCGATACTCGCGAGCAACCTGCCGTACCTGCTCGTCGGCGCGTTTCCCGACGGCCCGCTCGGCGGCGCCGCGCTGTCGCTCGCGCTCGCGCTCGCATCGGCGCTCGCGTCGGCCGCGCTGGGTGTCGCGGGCGGCGTCGCGCTCGCGCTCGCCACGGGCGCGCTGCGCAGCGCGCTCATCGTCGTGATCGGGTTTTTTCGCGCGATTCCGGTGCTGATGCTGATCTTCTGGACGTACTTCCTGCTGCCCGTGCTGCTGCATGCCGACGTGCCGGGGCTTGCGGCCGTCGTGTGCGCGCTGTCGCTCGTCGGCGGCGCGTATCTCGCGCATTCGGTGCACGCGGGGATTCGCGCGGCGGGCGCGGGGCAGTGGCAGGCGGGCCTGTCGCTCGGGCTCACGCGCTGGCAGACGGTGCGCTACGTGCTGCTGCCGCAGGCGGTGAAAATCATGACGCCGTCGTTCGTCAACCAGTGGGTGTCGCTCGTGAAGGACACGTCGCTCGCGTATATCGTCGGCGTGCCGGAGCTGTCGTTCGTCGCGACGCAGGTCAACAATCGGCTGATGGTGTATCCCGCGCAGGTCTTTCTGTTCGTCGGCGTCATCTATCTGATTCTCTGCACCGCGCTCGACGTCGCGGCGACGTGGCTGCTCGCGCGCCATCGGCGCGGATCGCCGCAAGGCGGCGAGACATCGGGCGCGGCGGCCGCGCAGCCGGCGTCGAGCGGGCAGCGATAGCATCGTCCGGTGGAGGCGGTGCGGGCGCGGGGCGTGCTCCCGCCGCGGGGGGGCGTTCGCTCGGGAGTCTCGGCCCATCGTCGTATCGCGCACGATGCGCGCGGCGGATCGCACGACGGCGCAAGCATCTGCCGAAGCCGGCGCGACCGCTCGAATCTCCCGAGTCGAAGCGCCGCGCGCCGATGCGCACGCGGCTTGCGCGCTACCGCATCGTCACGACGACGCGTAGTGCGTGTTGAAGATCGCGCGCAGCGTCGACGTATCGGTCGCGAACTCGGCCCACAGCGGCGCGTCGACCTGCGCGAAGCCGAGCGGCCGCGCGCCGCTCGATGCGAGCCGGAAGCGCGCTTCGCTCGCGACGCGCCGGAACGCGTCGAGCTGCATCGCCGACAGCGTGTTCTGCGCGTCGGCGAGCGCGACGAGCGGATTGACCGGCTGATCGTCGACGCGGACCTCGAAATGCAGATGCGGGCCCGTCGCCGCGCCCGTCGAGCCGACCGCGCCGATCCGCTGTCCCTGCGCGACCGTCATCCCGGCCTCGAGCCCCGGCGCGAACGCCGACAGGTGCGCGTAGTAGGTCGACGTGCGATCCGGATGATCGATCACGACGTACTTGCCGTAGCCGCCCGGATCGTAACCGGCGAACGACACGACGCCTGCCGCCGCCGCGTCGACGCGCGTGCCGGTCGGCGCGGCGAGGTCGACGCCCGTGTGCATCTGCAGGATGTGCGACAGCGGATGAATGCGCTCGCCGAAATACGAGCTGATTCGCGTGCTGACGACGGGCATCGTGAGCGCGGGCGCGTCGAGTGGCTGGCCGTCGAACGCGTAGTACGCGCCGCCCGCCGCGCCCGGCGGCTTGAACCAGATCGCGCCGAACTTGCGGCCCGCGACGCGCAGCTCGAGCGCGGTCACGCGCGGCTTGCCCGAGGCGGCGTCGAATGCGATCCGGTAGCGATCGCCCGGCTGCGCGTTCGCGTGCGACTGCACGCGATTGGAGATCAGGTCGCCGATCTGGATCCGCACTTCGGGCGGGATGTCGAGCTGATTGAGCGTGTCGGCGAGCGTCTGCTCGATCGCTCCCGAGCGCACGCCGCTGTCCGTCCGCGCGAGCACGGAATCCGCGAGCGAGAACGCGCGGCCGTCGTAGCCGAGCAGTGCGTTGCGATGCTCGGCGAGCGAGGCGAAGAGGCCGGGCCGCGCCAGGCCCGGCGCGGCCCGGCCCGGCGTCGAGTCGGCGCCCGCCGGATCGGCTCGGCCGGCGTTCGCCTGCAACGGATCGGCGTGCGGCGCCTGCTCGGCGATCATGCGCTCGAGTTCGTTTGTGACGAAGCGCTGCGCGCTCGGAAACGGCGCGTCGGCGAGCACGCGCTGCGGCGTGCGTGCGGCGTTCGCGGTCGACGCATCAGGCGACTTCGACATGGCGGGCAGCGCCGCGAGACCGAATGCGATCAGCGCGGCGAGCGCGCTCGCCGCGGGCAGCTTGCGTTTGAACGAGCGGGGGGAGGCGGCTTGGGCCGGCGATTCGGCGGCGGACGCGGGATCGCCGGAAAAAACGGAAACGGTATGCGCGAATGGCTTGGCCAACGGTGTCCACATCCTTGAAAAAGGCGGTTCGAAACGAAAGGGTGCGGGCGGGCGGCTGCGGAAAGGCTCGCGTCGGAGCGGGCGGCAGCGCCTGGGCGTTCAACGCAGCGGGGCGCGATCACGACCGGACCGCGCCCCGCTGCGCACCGTTCGGCCCAACGACGCGGACGACGTCCGCTCCGAACGGCGATTCGACTCTCGAGGGTTCAAACCCATATGATGAATCGACGCCAACTAAAATGACCGCGCGGCGCGCGCAATTGTTCCGCACATTTGACGATTTTATGTAGGGGCGGATAGTTGGCGCGCTCAGTGCGCGATTGCGCGCGCCGGCTCGCGTGCCGTGCAATCCTTGGCGAGCCGCAGCGCGGGCGACACGCGCAGCGCATCGACGCCCGCGTCGAGCATCGCTTCGGCATCGCCCCAGCGGTCGCCGCGCAGCCGCGTCGTCCAGATCATCGAGCCGAAGATGCCTTCGAGCAGCGACAGGAAATGGACGCCCGCGAGATGCACGTCGAGCGACGCGTCGAGTTCGCCCGCGAGGACCGCGCGGCGCAGCAGTGCCTTCGTGATCCGCAGCGCCTGCAATTCGTAGAGCGCGCGGCGGCGCAGCAGCCGCGCGTTTTCTTCGCTCTGCTCACATTTCATGTAGAGGATCTCGAGCACGCGTTGCATCGAGCCGGGCTCGCCGCATTGATGCAGGTAGTGCGACGCGGCGAGGCGCAGCGTCGCGAGCGCGGGGCGCTCGTCGGACAGCTCGAACCCCTCGACCGCGCGCGAGAACGCGCGGTCGCACATCGCGACGCACACTTCGATCTTGCCCTTGAAATGTCCGTAGACCGCGCCGCGCGACATGCCGGCCGCTTCCGCGATATCGGCCATCGCGGTCTGGCCGACGCCTTTTTCGAGCAGCACGAGCTCGGCGGCGTCGAGGATCCGGTTCTTCGTGTTCAACGATTCTTCGCGCGTCTTGCGGGCCATGTGGGTCGATTCTCCCTTTCGATTGCTTGTCGCTTTCTTACGACATTCTATCAAGCGACTCTATTTAATCAGTCGTGACTGATTATAATCGATCGCCCTGACCGGCCCCAAGTTCGTCCCGGGCCGCACGAATCGCGAGGAAAACAATGAAATACGAATGGGCACGCATGCGCCGCTTGTGGGCGGCGCTCGCCGTCGCGGCGTTCGCCGCCGCCGGCTGCGGCAAGGGCGACGGCGGCGGCGAGGCGGCCGCGCCGCGCCAGGCGACCGTCGTCACGGCGAAGACGGCGGCGGTGCCGCTCTCGGTCGAATTGCCTGGCCGGCTCGACGCCTACCGGCAAGCCGAGGTGCGCGCGCGGGTCGCGGGCATCGTGACCGCGCGCACGTACGAAGAAGGACAGGAAGTGAAGCGCGGCGCGGTGCTGTTCAAGATCGATCCCGCGCCGTTCAAGGCGGCGCGCGATGCGGCCGCGGGCGCGCTCGAGAAGGCGCAGGCCGCGTATCTCGCGGCGCTCGACAAGCGCCGCCGCTACGACGAGCTGGTGCGCGACCGGGCGGTCAGCGAGCGCGATCACACCGAGGCGCTCGCCGACGAGCGGCAGGCGCGCGCGGCCGTCGCGCAGGCGCGCGCGGAGCTCGCGCGTGCGCAGTTGCAGCTCGACTACGCGACCGTTACCGCGCCGATCGACGGCCGCGCGCGCCGCGCGCTCGTGACGGAAGGCGCGCTCGTCGGCCAGGACCAGGCGACGCCGCTCACGACCGTCGAGCAGCTCGATCCGATCTACGTGAACTTCTCGCAGCCGGCCGCCGACGTCGAGTCGCTGCGGCGCGCGGTGAAGAGCGGCCGCGCGGCGGGCATCGCGCAGCAGGACGTCGAGGTGACGCTCGTGCGCCCGGACGGCAGCACGTATGCGCGCAAGGGCAAGCTGCTGTTCGCGGATCTCGCGGTCGATCCGTCGACCGACACGGTCGCGATGCGCGCGCTCTTTCCGAATCCGGAGCGCGAGCTGCTGCCGGGCGCATACGTGCGGATCACGCTCGATCGCGCGATCGCGCGCGACGCGTTCCTCGTGCCGCGCGACGCACTGCTGCGCACCGCCGACAGCGCGACCGTCAAGGTCGTCGACAAGAACGGAAAGATACGCGACGTGACGGTCGAGGCCTCGCAGATGAAAGGCCGCGACTGGATCGTCACGCGCGGGCTTCACGGCGGCGAGCGCATCGTCGTCGACGACGCCGCGCAATTCGAAGCGGGCGCGACCGTGAAGGCGGTCGAGCGCGGCGCGGCCGCGCAACCGGCCTCCGGGCCGGCTGCGGCCGCCGCGCCCGCGCCGCGCCAAACCTGACAAGCACAACTCGATCATGGCTCGTTTCTTCATCGATCGCCCGGTGTTCGCCTGGGTGATCTCGCTGTTCATCATGCTGGGCGGCATCTTCGCGATCCGCGCGCTGCCCGTCGCGCAGTATCCGGACATCGCGCCACCCGTCGTCAGCATCTACGCGACGTATCCGGGCGCGTCCGCGCAGGTCATCGAGGAATCGGTCACGGCCGTGATCGAGCGCGAGATGAACGGCGTGCCCGGTCTCTTGTATACGTCGGCGACGAGCAGCGCCGGCCAGGCGTCGCTGTACCTGACGTTCAAGCAGGGCGTGAGCGCCGATCTCGCGGCCGTCGACGTGCAGAACCGGCTGAAGACCGTCGAGGCGCGGCTGCCCGAGCCCGTGCGGCGCGACGGCATTTCCGTCGAGAAGGCGGCCGACAACATCCAGCTCGTCGTGTCGCTCACGTCGGAAGACGGACGGATGTCGGCCGTGCAGCTCGGCGAATACGCGTCGGCGAACGTCGTGCAGGCGCTGCGGCGCGTCGAAGGCGTCGGCAAGGTGCAGTTCTGGGGCGCCGAATATGCGATGCGGATCTGGCCGGACCCGGTCAAGCTGGCGGCGCTCAATCTGACGGCATCCGACATCGCGACGGCCGTGCGCGCGCACAACGCGCGCGTGACGATCGGCGACATCGGCCGCAGCGCGGTGCCGGACAGCGCGCCGATCGCGGCGACCGTGCTCGCCGACGCGCCGCTGTCGACGCCCGACGCGTTCGGCGCGATCGCGCTGCGCGCGCGCGCCGACGGCTCGACGCTCTATCTGCGCGACGTCGCGAAAATCGAGTTCGGCGGCAACGACTACAACTATCCGTCGTTCGTGAACGGCAAGACGGCGACCGGCATGGGCATCAAGCTCGCGGCGGGCTCGAACGCGGTCGCGACCGAAAAGCGCGTGCGCGCGACGATGGACGAGCTGTCGAAGTTCTTCCCGCCGGGCGTCACGTACCAGATTCCGTACGAGACGTCGTCGTTCGTGCGCGTGTCGATGCAAAAGGTCGTGACGACGCTGATCGAGGCGGGCGTGCTCGTGTTCGCTGTGATGTTCCTCTTCATGCAGAACTTCCGCGCGACGCTGATTCCGACGCTCGTCGTGCCCGTCGCGCTGCTCGGCACGTTCGGCGCGATGCTCGCCGCGGGCTTCTCGATCAACGTGCTGACGATGTTCGGGATGGTGCTCGCGATCGGCATCCTCGTCGACGATGCGATCGTCGTCGTCGAGAACGTCGAGCGGCTGATGGTCGAGGAGAAGCTGCCGCCGTACGAGGCGACCGTGAAGGCAATGAAGCAGATCAGCGGCGCGATCGTCGGGATCACCGTCGTGCTGACGTCGGTGTTCGTGCCGATGGCGTTCTTCGGCGGCGCGGTCGGCAACATCTACCGGCAGTTCGCGCTCGCGCTCGCGGTGTCGATCGGCTTCTCGGCGTTCCTCGCGCTGTCGCTGACGCCCGCGCTGTGCGCGACGCTGCTCAAGCCCGTCGCCGACGACCATCACGAGAAGCGCGGCTTCTTCGGCTGGTTCAACCGCTTCGTCGCGCGCGCGACGAACCGCTACACGCGGCGCGTCGGCCAGGTGCTCAAGCGTCCGCTGCGCTGGCTCGTCGTGTACGGCGCGCTGACGGCGGGCGCCGCGCTGCTGCTCACGAAGCTGCCGACCGCGTTCCTGCCGGACGAGGACCAGGGCAACTTCATGGTGATGGTGATCCGCCCGCAGGGCACGCCGCTCGCGGAGACGATGCAGAGCGTGCGGCGCGTCGAGGAATACGTGCGCAAGAAGGAGCCGAGCGCGTACACGTTCGCGCTCGGCGGCTTCAACCTGTACGGCGAAGGGCCGAACGGCGGGATGATCTTCGTCACGCTGAAGGACTGGAAGGAGCGCAAGCGCGCGCACGACCAGGTGCAGGCGATCGTCGCGCGGATCAACGAACACTTCGCGGGCACGCCGAACACGACGGTGTTCGCGATGAATTCGCCCGCATTGCCCGATCTCGGCTCGACGGGCGGCTTCGACTTCCGTCTGCAGGATCGCGGCGGGCTCGGCTACGCGGCGCTCGTCGCCGCGCGAGAGAAGCTGCTCGCCGAGGGGCACGCGAACGCCGTGCTGACCGATCTGATGTTCGCCGGCACGCAGGACGCGCCGCAGCTCAAGCTCGACATCGATCGCGCGAAGGCGTCGGCGCTCGGCGTGTCGATGGACGAGATCAACGCGACGCTCGCGGTGATGTTCGGCTCCGACTACATCGGCGACTTCATGCACGGCGCGCAGGTGCGCCGCGTGATCGTACAGGCGGACGGGCTGCACCGGCTCGATCCCGGCGACGTGACGAAGCTGCGCGTGCGCAACGCGAAGGGCGAGATGGTGCCGCTGTCCGCGTTCGCGACGCTGCACTGGACGATGGGCCCGCCGCAGTTGACGCGCTACAACGGCTTTCCGTCGTTCACGATCAACGGCTCGGCCGCGGCGGGGCACAGCAGCGGCGAGGCGATGGCGGCGATCGAGCGGATCGCGTCGACGCTGCCGGCGGGCGTCGGCTATGCGTGGTCCGGGCAGTCGTTCGAAGAGCGGCTGTCGGGCGCGCAGGCGCCGATGCTGTTCGCGCTGTCGGTGCTCGTCGTGTTCCTCGCGCTCGCGGCGCTGTACGAGAGCTGGTCGATTCCGTTCGCGGTGATGCTCGTCGTGCCGCTCGGCGTGATCGGCGCGGTGGCGGGCGTGACGCTGCGCGGGATGCCTAACGATATTTACTTCAAGGTGGGGCTGATCGCGACGATCGGGCTGTCGGCGAAGAACGCGATCCTGATCGTCGAGGTCGCGAAGGATCTGGTTGCGCAACGTATGTCGCTCGCCGACGCCGCGCTCGAAGCCGCGCGGCTGCGGCTGCGGCCGATCGTGATGACGTCGCTCGCATTCGGCGTCGGCGTGCTGCCGCTCGCGTTCGCGACGGGCGCGGCGTCCGGCGCGCAGGTCGCGATCGGCACGGGCGTGCTCGGCGGCGTGGTCAGCGCGACGCTGTTCGCGATCTTCCTCGTCCCGCTCTTTTTCGTGTGCGTCGGCCGCGTGTTCGACGTCGGACCGCGCCGGCGCGGCGGCGCGCACGCGGCACTGGAGATCAAGTGATGATGAAACGTCTGTCCTTGCAGGGCGAGCGACGCCGCCTGCGGCAGCCGGATGGACTGCGGGCGTGGCCGATTGCGCTCGCGGCGGCGCTCGTCGCGGGCTGCACGCTCGCGCCGCGCTACGAGCGGCCGGCCGCGCCCGTGCCCGCGAGCTACGCGCCCGCGGCGGCGGGCGCGCCGCGGGGCGCGGACGCGACGGCATCGGATGCGGCGGCGGCCGGGCGCGGAGGGCGTGATGCGCGCGATGCCGGCGATGCGCGCGAAACGGCCGGCACGCACGACACGCACGACACGCGCCTCGACGACTGGCGCGCGTACTTCACCGATCCGTCGCTGCGCGCGCTGATCGACACGGCGCTCGCGAACAACCGCGATCTGCGGATCGCGACGCTGCGCATTCAGGAAGCACGCGGCCTCTACGGCGTCGCGCGCGCGGACCGGCTGCCGTCGATCGACGGCAATCTCGGCTACGAGCGCACGCGCCAGTACGACCCGGTGCTGCGCGAGAGCGCGACGAGCACGCTGTATCGCGCGGGCGTCGGCGTGAGCGCATTCGAGATCGATCTGTTCGGCCGCGTGAAGAGCCTGTCCGACGCGGCGCTCGCCGAATACTTCGCGACGGCCGAAGGGCGGCGCGCGGCGCGCATCAGCCTGATTGCCGAAGTCGCGTCCGCGTACGTGACCGAACGCGCGCTCGTCGATCAGCTGAAGCTCGCCGAGCGCACGCTCGCCGCGCGCGACGCGACGTATGCGCTGACGCGGCGCCGCTATGCGGCCGGCACCAGCACGGCGATCGAGCTGCGCACGGCCGAGATGCTCGTCGCTTCGGCGCGCGCGTCGAAGGCGGCGCTCGAGCGCGAGCACACGCAGGCGACAAGTGCGCTGAAGCTGCTCGCGGGCGACTTCAGGACGACGCTGCCCGCCGATGCGCCCGCGCTCGACGCGCTTGCGGTCGCGGCGGTGTCGCCGGGGTTGTCGTCGGATCTGCTCGAGCAGCGGCCGGACATCCGGCAGGCCGAGCAGCGGCTCGTCGCGGCGAATGCGAACATCGGCGCCGCGCGCGCCGCGTTCTTTCCGCGCATCGCGCTCACGACGGAGCTCGGCGCGGTCAGCGACGCGTTCTCGGGACTCTTCTCGGGCGGCTCGAGCGTGTGGACGTTCGCGCCGCGGCTTACGCTGCCGATCTTCGCGGGCGGGCGCAATCGCGCGAACCTCGACGTCGCCGACGCGCGCAAGCACATCGCGGTCGCGGAATACGAGAAGACGATCCAGACCGCGTTCCGCGAAGTCGCCGACGCGCTCGCGGCCCGCGACCAGATCGACGCGCAGCTCGACGCGCAGCAGGCGGTCTACGGCGCGGACGCCGAGCGGCTGAGGCTCGCGGAGCGGCGCTACGGCAGCGGCGTCGCGAGCTATCTCGAACTGCTCGACGCGCAGCGCAGCACGTTCGAGTCCGGGCAGGAGCTGATTCGCCTGAAGCAGTTGCGGCTCACGAACGCGATCACGCTGTATCGCGCGCTCGGCGGAGGGTGGTCGCGCGCCGCGTGCGGCGGCGACGACGCCTGCGCGTGAGTGCGAACGCGAACGCGAACGCGCGGCGCACGCCTGTTCGCTTCAATAGGCGTTTTCGCCGGGGCCGGTAGGGCGGCGCGCGCGACATCGTCCGCGCGCGATGCCGGATCGGCCGGCTGACGCCGCGGCAGCGGCGGTCGGGCCGTTCGGACGAGCGGGCTCGACTCACCGATTCACCGATTCGATGCGTCATGCGCCGATGCGCAATGGATGCGCGCGCGTCGCGTTCGCCGAACCGGCCGTGAAGCGTCGCCGCAACGCGGAACGCATCGCTTCGCACGGCACCGCACAGCGGTTCCGTTGCGCCGTTTCCATTGCCTCGATTTCCGTTGCACCGATGACGATCCCCGAGATGCGACGCCCGTCCGTCTAGCGGCCTCGACCGCTCCATATTGCCCGCTGGCCCCGCGCTCGCGAGCCGCCGCGGGTTCCGTCGCGCAAATCAATAAATCACTCGACCTCGCGACGCGCGACGCGCTCGCGTGGACGAGTTGCCTCTCCGCCGCCCGGCATCGACGGAAAGCGCGCGACGCATTCTCGCCGCGATCGCTTCCCGCGGCGCCCGCGACGCCGCTCGAATGCACGAATGCACGCAAGCCGACCGGTATCGGCGCCGTCGAATGCGATCGTGCCGCCAGGCAGCCATCCCGCAGGCAAGCGCGGCAATCGAATCGATTCGACGGCCGCCGACGCAGCGCCGACCAATCACATTCGCCGACCATCGAGGCTGTCCGGTTCGAACGGCGGGCGAGGGCGGTACCCGACCGAATCCGCCGGCCTTTTTGTCCGATGTCCATCTGCAAACGTTTCCTTACGTTCATTTCCGACTGGCAAACGATTGCGCGCGCATGAAATCGGGAATTTTCTTATCTCGTAAATATGAATTTGCATTTGAATTGTCAAATAAATTCAAATTAATGAATATTCACATGATTGCACGGGATGGAAATATGTGAGTTGAACGATTGCATAAGCACGCAAACGATTGCGTAATGAATTATTAATGAGACTGATATCTCAAAATGAATTGAGGGGAATGTTTTGGTGTTGTGATTTGACAACCATTACGAGAGCGTCAGAAAAAAGTCACTTTTTTGACACTTCGCGGGGAGGTCGCGGGCCGCTCGCCGCGAGCAAGCCGAGCGGTTCTTTGGAACTGGTTTGCATCAATTAAAACAATGGCTTGCGTTCCATCCAATAAATATGCCGTGCTCCGTAAAGTGCGGGAAATCGTCTCGCCAGCGATCTTTGCGGAAGCCGCTGGAAAATCGGATGTAAGTCAATTGTCTGACAATTATTTACAAAATGCTTTCCGATTCATTCTGATAATGCGATCCGTCGCGGCGAGCCAAGACCAGCGCATTGCGATGCATTTCCCCGCATTGCGAATACGTCCGACAAATCGTCAAACCCCATTAGTCACGTTACGGAATTAGCCATGAAAAAAGCACTCCTGTCCGCCGTCGCCTGCGCCGCGCTGTCCACGTCGGCGTTCGCCGCCGGCACCGGCACCATCAACTTCACGGGCGAGATCGTCGCGGGGGCATGCGGCATCGACGCGGGTTCGGTGGACCAGACCGTGCGTCTCGGCTTCGTCCCGGCGAACACGTTCAAGGCAGCCGGCGACAAGTCGACCCCGCAGAAGTTCGACATCAAGCTGGTCGACTGCGACACGAGCGTCGCGCAGAACGCGTACTTCACGTTCACGGGCACGTCGAACGCAACGCAGCCGAAGCTGATCGCGACGGTCGGCTCGGCGAAGAACGTCGGCATCCGCCTGCAATCGGCGTCGGGCGAATACCTCGACAACGGCGCGGAGCAGAAGGGCCCGGTCGTGCTGAGCAACGGCACGAGCGTCGCGCGCTTCGCCGCGATGTACGAATCGACCGCCGCGGGCGTCACGCCGGGCACGGCCGACGGCGTCGCGAACTTCACGGTCCGCTACCAGTAAGCCGGCGCGGCTCGTCGAGCCGCACCGCGAGGAAAGGGCGCGCGTCTTTTCCTCGCGCGAATCCCCTTCGCTTTCCCGCTTTTCCCGCGATCCCCATCCCGTTACGGTTTCAGTCAGTCGGCGTGCGAATCAGACCTTCCTTCTTCTGCGTGTCCATGCTGGTCGCCGGCAGCCATGTCCAGGCGACGGAGTTCAATTCGTCGTTCCTGAGCATCGACGGCGCGAGCGACGTCGACCTGTCGCAGTTCTCGCAGGCGGACTTCACGCTGCCGGGCGCGTATCTGCTCGACGTGCAGGTCAACGAGGTGTTCTACGGCCTCCAGCAGGTCGAATTCGTCGCGCAGCACGAAGGGGAAGGCGCGCGCGCGTGCATCGCGCCCGCGCTCGTCGCGCAGTTCGGCCTGAAGAAGTCGCTCGTCAACGACATGCCTCGCTTCATGGGCGGCCGCTGCGCGGATCTCGCCGCGATCGAAGGCGTGACGATCCGCTATCAGAAGGGCGAAGGGCGCCTGAAGATCACGATTCCGCAAGCCGCGCTCCAATTCGCCGACGCGTCGTATCTGCCGCCCGAGCGCTGGAGCGAAGGCGTCGACGGCGCGATGCTCGACTATCGCGTGCTCGCGAACGCGAATCACGCGTTCGGCAGCGGCGCGCAGCAGAACAACTCGGTGCAGGCGTACGGCACGATCGGCGCGAACTGGGGCGCGTGGCGCTTTCGCGGCGACTATCAGGCGCAGACGAACGCGGGCGGCTCCGTCTACGCGGACCGCACGTTCCGCTTCAATCAGCTCTATGCGTATCGCGCGCTGCCGTCGCTGCAGTCGACGCTGTCGTTCGGCGAGATCTACGTCGATTCGGACATCTTCAGCACGTTCTCGATGTCGGGCGTGGCGCTCAAGAGCGACGACCGGATGCTGCCGCCGTCGATGCGCGGCTACGCGCCGCTCGTCGCGGGCGTCGCGCGCACGAACGCGATCGTCAAGGTGATGCAGGACGGTCGCGTGCTGTACATGACGAAGGTGTCGCCCGGCGCGTTCGCGCTGTCGAATCTCAACACGAGCGTGCAGGGCACGCTCGACGTCGTCGTCGAGGAAGAGGACGGCTCCGTCCAGCGCTTCCAGGTCGCGACCGCATCGGTGCCGTTTCTCGCGCGCGAAGGCCAGTTGCGCTACAAGACCGCGATCGGCAAGCCGCGCACGTTCGGCGGCGCGGGCATCACGCCGTGGTTCGGCTTCGCCGAGGCCGCGTACGGGCTGCCGTTCGACGTGACCGTGTACGGCGGCCTCATCGCGGCGTCCGGCTATACGTCGGTCGCGTTCGGCATCGGCCGCGACTTCGGCCGCTTCGGCGCGCTGTCGGCCGACGTCACGCATGCGCGCGCGACGCTCTGGTGGAACGGCCAGACGAAGCACGGCAACTCGTATCGCATCAACTACTCGAAGCACTTCGACGCGCTCGACGCCGACGTGCGCTTCTTCGGCTATCGCTTCTCGGAGCGCGACTACACGAATTTCCAGCAGTTCTCGGGCGACCCGACCGCATCCGGCCTCGCGAACGGCAAGCAGCGCTATTCGGCGATGCTGTCGAAGCGCTTCGGCGATACGTCGACCTATTTCTCTTACGACCAGACGACCTACTGGTCGCGTCCGTCCGATCAGCGGATCGGCGTGACGCTCACGCGCGCGTTCTCGCTCGGTGGGCTGAAGAGCGTGAACATGAGCTTCTCCGCGTTCCGCACGCAAGGCGCGGGCGGCGCCGGCAACCAGGTGTCGCTGACCGCGACGCTGCCGCTCGGCGAGCGCCAGACGCTCACGTCGAGCGTGTCGGCGGGCCAGGGCGGCACGAGCGTGAACGCGGGCTACATCTACGACGGCATGAACGGCCGCACCTATCAGCTGTACGGCGGCACGACCGACGGCCGCGCGTCCGCGAACGCGAGCTTCCGCCAGCGCACGCCGTCTTACCAGTTGACCGCGCAGGCGTCGACGGTCGCGAACGCGTACGCGTCGGCGTCGCTCGAGGTCGACGGCTCGCTCGTCGCGACGCGCTACGGCGTGACCGCGCACGCGAATGGCAACGCGGGCGACACGCGCCTGCTCGTGTCGACCGACGGCGTGCCCGGCGTGCCGCTGTCCGGCTCGTACGCACGCACCGACTCGCGCGGCTATGCGGTGATCGACGGCGTGTCGCCGTACAACGTGTACGACGCGACCGTGAGCGTCGACAAGCTCGGCCTCGACACCGAAGTGACGAACCCGATCCAGCGCACCGTGCTGACGGACGGCGCGATCGGCTACATCAAGTTCAACGCGGCGCGCGGACGCAACGTGTTTGTCACGCTGACGGGCGACGACGGCGCGCCGGTGCCGTTCGGCGCGTCGGTGCAGGACGCCGAGACGGGCAAGGAGCTCGGCATCGTCGGCGAGGCGGGCGCCGCGTACCTGACGCAGGTGCAGCCGCGCGCGAAGCTCGTCGTGCGCGCCGGCCCGAAGACGGTCTGCACGCCCGCCGCGCTCCCCGACACGCTGCAGCTCGACGGCACGCCCGTGCCCGTCGCCTGTGAATCCGCGACGCGGCACGCGTCGCGCTGACCGATCCGACCGACTCGATCCGATGATGAATATGACCACACGACTCTTTTCCGTTTCGAACGCGCGGCGCGCAGCCGCCGCGCTCCTCGCCGCGCTCGCGGGCGCCGCGCATGCGGCGATCGTGCCGGACCGCACCCGCGTGATTCTCAATGAAGGCGAGCAGGCCGCGATCGTGACGATGTCGAACAAGAGCGATTCGTATCCGTATCTCGTGCAGTCGTGGCTCGAAGACGAGCACGGCAACAGGATCACGACGCCGCTGATGGTCGTGCCGCCGCTGCAGCGCGTCGAGCCGAACGAGCGCAACGTGCTGCGGATCGCGCGGATGCCGGGCGCCGCGCTGCCGGCCGACCGCGAATCGGTGTTCTATCTGAACATCCGCGAGGTGCCGCCGAAGACCGACACGCCGAACGCGCTGCAGATCGCGCTGCACACGCAGATGAAGCTGTTCTACCGGCCGGCGGGCGTACAGCCCGCGCGCGACGAGGACCCGACGCTGCCGATGACGCTGCGCGTCGATCCGGCCGCGCACAGGCTCGTGCTCGACAACCCGACGCCGTACCACGTCACGGTCGTCGCGCTCGCGGCGGGCGCGAACAAGACGTCGCTGCCGCTCGATCCGGTGATGGTGAATCCGAAGGGCACGGCGAGCGTGCCGTTCTCGGCGTCGGCGGGCGGCGGTCTCCACGTCACGCACGTCGACGACTACGGCGGCCAGGTGACGGTCGAGTACGCATGCGACGGCAATGCGTGCCGGAGCGTGAAGCGATGAGCTCGCTCGCCCGTCTTCTGCCGCGGCGCACGCCGGGCTGGCTCGCGTGGGCGTGCGCGGCGCTCCTCGTCGCGCTCGCGCAGCCCGCGTGGGCGGTGCGCTGCCTGACGAACAGCGGCCAGACCTCGCTCACCGAGCCGATCGGCAACGTCGCGTCGTATCCGACCGACGCGCCCGACGGCTACGTGATCTGGATTTCTTCGCCGCGCACGACGGACGGCTATTGCTACAAGGATCTCGGCGGCGCGGGCAATCTGAACATCGTCGACAACATCTACTTCTACGCGAATCCGGACGGCAAGAACCCGGCCGCGTGGGGGCTCGAGATCGGCATCCGCTATCAGGGCGTCGACCACTTCGGCGCCGGCAGCCGTCCCGGCACCGGCGTGCCGACGGGCTTCGCGGTGCCGCCGTGCTCGCAGGCGGACTTCAACGCGAAGCGGTGCCCGAAGATTCCGATCAGCATCACGTACCAGGTGGTCGTGCGCAAGAAGGGCACGTGGGTGCAGCCGCCGGGCGACGTCTACACGGTGTTCCAGTTCGACGGCGAGAAAGGCCTGAACAACACGAACCCGAGCTTCCAGTACCGGCTGAGCGGCCTGCAGAACCTGAAGCCGACGCCGTGCATGGTCGACGTGACGGTGACGCCCGAGCCGGGGATCGTGAAGTTCGGGCAGATCCAGTCGTCCGGCAACGGCTTTTCGCCGGCGGTGCCGCGCAAGCAGTTCAGTTTGGCGTTGACGAAGAAATGCAGCATACCGGTGCGCGTCGACGGCTACTTCGAGACGTCGCAGACCGTGCGCAACGGCCTGCTCGTGCCGCGGAGCGACAGCAATTTCGGGATCGGCATCGAGGACAGGAACGGCAACGCGATCCCGTTCAACCAGCAGTTCGTGCTCACGCAGATGCCAAGCAACGTGTCGTATCAGAACATCGTGCTCGATGCGGTGCTGAAGTCGTTCGGCGCGCCGAAGATCGGGCCGTTCACCGGGACGGCGACGATTCGGTTGTTCATCTACTGAACCTCGTTCGCTTGCGTCCGTGTCCGCGTCCGCGCGATTGTATGCGCGAGCGCCGTTGCGGCGCACGCGGACGTTCGCCCATCATGCCTTCGCGTCGGCGGGCTCGGGCTGGCGGCGCCAGAACGTCCGGTATTCGTCGCACGTGTCGACGAGGCGCCGGTGCGGCCCCGCCGCGACGAGCCGCCCGCCGGACAGGAACAGCACCTGGTCGGCCGCCTCGACGTTCGCGATCCGGTGGGTGATCAGCACGAGCGTCGTCCGCTTGCCGAGGCGCTCGCGCAGCATCGCGATGCCGAGCGCGTCGCTGTGCGGGTCGAGCCCCGACGTCGTTTCGTCGAGGACGATCGCGGGAACGTCGACGCCCATCAGCCTGACGAGCTCGACCTTCTGCACCTGGCCGCCCGACAGGCGCGCGCCGCCTTCGCCGACGTCGCCGTCGAGATCGATGCGCCGGCCGTCCTTGTGGAACGCGAGGCGCTCGAGCAGCCGGGTCGCGTCGTCGTCGGACAGCGTCGACGGGTAGTAGCGGACGTTCTCCCGCAGCGAGCGGTTCAGGAGCGCGACGTCCTGTGGCACGTACAGCGCGAAGTGGTGGCGCGCGTCGTCGTCGACGCCGTACAGGTCGACGTCGCCATACGCGACGACGCCTTCGTCGGGCGGCAGCAGCCCGGCGACGATCTTCGCGAGCGTCGACTTGCCCGAGCCGTTGTGCCCGACGATCGCCGTGTAGCTGCCCGCCGGCAGATCGAACGACATCGGCTCGATCGCGAAGCGATCCGCGCGGCGAAACGCTAGCCGGCGAACCGCGACGTGCGCGGCCGAGCCGCCCGGCTGCCGATGGGCGTCGACGGCGGCGGCCGGGCGCGGCGCGATCTCGAGCGCTTCGCGCACGTTCGCGAGCGCCGCGCCCGCCTGGCGCAGCACGAATCCGTATGCGCCGAGCGGCAGCGCGAACTGCAGCACGTACGTCTGCAGCAGCATGAAATCGCCGAGCGTGATCCGGCCGGCCGCGATGTCGCGCACGCACAGCACGAACATCGCCGCCATGCCGAGCGCGATGATGCCGTACTGATAGGCGGCCGCGCGCGTGAGCAGCCACGAGCGCCGCCAGTCGACGTCGAGCCGCGCGCCGGCTCGCGCCGCGACGTAATCGATTTCCCGCGCGAGCGCGCCGTTGTAGACGACGCGCGGCGCATTCGCGAGCACGTCGCCGAGCGCGGCCGACAGCGCGCCCGCGGCCTCGTTCGTCGTCGCCGCGCTCTTTTCGTATTGCTCGGCCGACAGGTGGGAAAACACGAAGTAGGCGGCCAGCACGGCGAACAGGATCGCCGCGTATCGGAGCGGCACGAGCAGCGCGATCAGCACGAGCGCGACGACGAGCTGGAGCGCGACGGGCGCGATCTTCCACAGCACGCCTTCGATGATCACCTGCAGGCTGTACGGCAAGCGTTCGAGGAGGCCTTGCACGTAGCCGCTATCGCTCGACGCGCGGTTCGCGAGCGCCGGAAGCTGCGCATGCAGTGCGCGGCGCAGCAGCGTATTCGACGTGGCGTGCACGATCCTGCCGGTATACGCGAGCAGCGCGATCGACGAGATCGCGGACGCGGACCACAGCACGGCGAACAGCACGATGTCGACCGACGCCTTCGCGGCGTCGAACCGCGCGCGCGACATCTCGTCGACCGCGAGCTTCAACGCGATCGGGCCGAGCAGCATGCAAGCCGACGTCAGCGCCTCGACCAGCACGCCGGCGACGATCAGCTTTCTCGCGTGCGTTTCCTTGTCGAGCATCAGGCGGATGACGTCCGCCAACGAGCGTAGTGCGGCGAGCTTCATGTCGATTCGCGATCGTGCCGGAAAGCCGGCGTTGCGGATGAGAGGAACCCGGCTCCGGCGCGCGGCGGGACCGGATGCGGCCGCGCGCGCGCCGTCGGGGGCGCGGCGAAACGGTTCGTCAGCATATCGCAGCGGGTCGATTCGTCATGAAATTCTGCCAGGACGCGCAGAAGATTTCCACGCATCCGACGAGCGCGAGGCTGATCGCGGCCGCGTTCTGTCCGACGCGCACCGCCTTGAGCGCGCGCTCGAGCTCGGCCTCGTCGATCTTGCCGCTGCGCATCAGCACGCCGTCGCGGATCAGTTCGCGAAACGCGTCGTAGTGCGACACGATGCCTTTCACGAAGCCGATGCCGAACGATCCCTTGGTTCTGCGCCACAGCACGTCGACAGGCGTATGCGCCGCCGCGATCTCGCGCAGCACGATCCGGTCGTTGCGGTGATCGAAGCTGTCGTAGCTGCGCAGGCCGAAGGTCGCCTCGACGACCGGCTGCGCGAGATACGGATTGAGCCGGTTCGTGTACGCGGCGTCGGTGACGGGCGTCATGATCGACACGAACCGGTCGAGCACCGAGACCGACTCGTCGAGCGGCGCGCCCGCGCGCCGGATGCGCGCCGGCCCGGCCGCCGCGCGCGGCGCGTGCGACGCGAACAGCTTCGACATCGTCTGCTGCGACGCCGGCGCGTCCTGTCCGAACAGCCGTCTTCGCAGCGCGATCTTCGCCGCCATCAGCAGGATGCGCGGAATCGAATCGTTGTGCAGCATCGCGAGCTTCTCCGCCGTGCGCAG
Organism: Burkholderia oklahomensis C6786; assembly: GCF_000959365.1. Lineage (NCBI taxonomy): Bacteria > Pseudomonadati > Pseudomonadota > Betaproteobacteria > Burkholderiales > Burkholderiaceae > Burkholderia > Burkholderia oklahomensis. The sequence continues at coordinate 3,874,905 of NZ_CP009555.1, read as the reverse complement.
CGCGAACGACCAGCCCTTGCCGCGAAGCGCGTCGAGCACCGCGCTCGCATCGGGCACCGCCTTGAACAGCAGATCGCCGCCCTGGCCCTCGAGCAGCACCGACGACGCGCCGATCGCGCTCGACACCGCCCGGTCGATGCCGAGAAACAGCATGTCCTGGCTCAGCGTGGCGGGCGGGGTCGGTGCGATTCGCTCGGAGAACGGCAAATGACGGTCGATGTCGATGCAGATGAGCTCCGCGCCGATCGAATCGGCGACGCGCGCCGCCATGTCGCGCTCGTAGCAGTCGGGCGACGACGTGGAGAACAGATGGACGGCGGCGAGCGGCGCTTCCGCGCCGAGCGCCTTGCGCAGGAAGATCGCGCCCGCGGACGAATCGACGCCGCCCGACAGCGCGGCGCACACGTTCGGATGGCTGCGCGCGAAGCGCGAATAGACGTCGTCGAGCGCCGCCGCGCACGACGCGCGGATGTCGTCGGCGGCGCTCGCGCGCGGAAGCCACGCGCGCTCGATCGCGCACCGCCCGTCGGCGTCGACGACGAGCGCGCATCCGGGCGGCACGGCGCGAACCGAAGCGAAAGGCGTTTCGTCGAGCGGACCGAACTGCGTGCACGCGAATTCGATCAGGTAGTCGAGGTTCCAGTCGATCGACGCGCCGTCAAGCAGGTTCGCCGCCTGCGGATCGACGTCGACGCGACCGTTCTCGCCCGTCCGGTAATGGAGCCGCACCGAATGCAACGGATCGGGCAGGAACAGCCGGCGACCGGTCGCGGCTTCGTCGAGCACGGCGATGTAGGCGCCCCAGACGAAGCGCGTGACGACGTCGCGCGCGTCGGACAGCGTGCGGGCGCGCGCGAGCGAGCGATCGACGCTCGTGTGCGCGTCGCGCAGGTAGGCGCGGCCGCGGCCGCCCGCTTCGAGCAGCGTCACGCCGATCGGCCGATCGGGGCCGGCCGCGCGGGACAGCAGGCCGCGATGGCCGGCTGCGTCCGTCCACGCGCGCCGTTCAAGCCGCCAGCCCGAACGGGGAGGCGCGTTCGTCGCGTCGAGGCGTTCGATAGATTTCGCCATAGCTCTTTTTCAGGTCCGGTTCGTCGCCGCACACGCGCCCGTCGACTTCGACCCATGCATGGGCGACGAACGGCATCGGCCTCACGCCGATCACGAGTTGAGCGGGCACGTTCTCCCGCCTCAGATGCGTGGCGAGCGCGAGCGACATTTGCACGCACGTGATGCGAAAGGGCGACCAGATCGACGCGCGCAGATAGCGCTCGACCGTGTGCGACGCGTCATCGCCGCGCGCCGGCGCGCCGTTCGCGGGACGGGCGTCGAGCCGATCGAGCACCGAGAGCGCGTGAAAGCCGCGCATCTTGAGCGACGCCGCGCTGCGCACGATGCGCCAGAAGGGCAGCCATTCGAAGCGGGAAGCATTCCGCTTGCCGAGCATCCGGCTTGCCCATATGCCGGAGTCGAATGCGTCGAAGCCCCAGCCGCGGTAATCGGCGATGCGGCTTCGCGCGGCCGCCGGCGATTCGGCGACGAGGATTCGGTCGGATATCAACGGTTTCAATGCGCGCGTCGCGTCGATCGGCTTGAGATCCAGATAATGGTCGGCGAAATCCTTCGCGCATGCGTCGTCATAAAGAAAATAGCGCGACCGTCGTATGTCGAGCGCGACGATCGCCTGATCGAATACCGCGATATGACAATGGCGGGCTGGCATCATGGTTATTTATTGCGGTGGGGCAAAATGCCCCACCTGCTTCATGAAATGCTACTTAATTGAACCCGAAGCGCGAAATGACGCGAGCGTCCGGCGTTTGGAAGCCCGGAGTGCCATGAGTCGAGGAAACCGCGTCAAGGCTGACACCGTTGGAGCCGTGGATCGTCGAACGAAGCAGCTTCGCCAAAAATCGAACCATTTTAATCTCCTAAAAGATATCAAGTGAGCCGGCCGCCTTTCAGGATAGTAAGGCTGCCGGCGTTAGGTTTATAGCATTGCCCGGAAGGAAATTCAATCGGAACATTCTTTTCACGCGCCTACTGATTTTCTGTCCGTCAATTCGGGAATTTATCTTGATAAGGTGATTTATCTTTGACGAAAAAATGAAATCGCGATTTGTCGACTTAATTCGGGAATTTGGAGGCGGAATAAATCCCGCATTGTTTCAGTGGGGCGCATTTTCGCGAAGGCGGCGATCGGCGTGTCGGGCGCCATCGGCGGCGATACCGCCGGACGGCCGGGCGGCCGGAGCTTGGGCGATGCGCCGCCACGCCGCCGCGCACGCGCGAGACCTGCTGCTTCGCACCAAATTTGACGCATCCGGCGTCCGCATTCGTCCGAATTCAAAAAAATATCGGTCCGGTGTCTGATTTTTAGTGGCCGGCCGGATGGCCGGCGACTATCGTTCGCACTACACAAGACGAACGGCGGGGCGCTGCCGGGCGCTCCGACATATCGGAGGAGCGGCGCGCGCGCCGTGGTCTGGAGAACAGGAGGAGCGTGTGCAGCCCGATCTCGAAGTCGTCGACGTGCGCCGCGGCGAGTCGTTCAAGGCGTGGTCGCATGGCTATCCGTACCGCACGGTGCGGTGGCACTTTCATCCGGAGTTCGAAGTGCATCTGATCGTCGAGACGACGGGGCAGATGTTCGTCGGCGATTATGTCGGCGGCTTCGGCCCCGGCAATCTGGTGCTGATGGGGCCGAACCTGCCGCACAACTGGGTGAGCGACGTGCCGGAAGGCAAGACGGTCGCCGAGCGCAATCTCGTCGTGCAGTTCGGCCAGGCGTTCGTGTCGCGCTGCGAGGACAGCTTCACCGAATGGCGGCACGTCGAGACGCTCCTCGCCGACGCGCGCCGCGGCGTGCAGTTCGGCCCGCGCACGAGCGAGGCGATCAAGCCGCTCTTCGCCGAGCTGATCCACGCGCGCGGGCTGCGGCGCATCGTGCTGTTCCTGTCGATGCTGCAGATCCTCGTCGACGCGACCGACCGCGAACTGCTCGCGAGTCCCGCGTACGAAGCCGATCCGTCGACCTTCGCGTCGACCCGCATCAACCACGCGCTCGCGTACATCGGCAAGAACCTCGCGAACGAATTGCGCGAGACCGATCTCGCGCGGCTCGCCGGGCAGAGCGTGAGCGCGTTCTCGCATTACTTCCGGCGGCACACCGGCTTGCCGTTCGTCCAGTACGTGAACCGGATGCGCATCAATCTGGCCTGCCAACTGCTGATGGACGGCGACGCGAGCGTCACCGACATCTGCTTCAGGAGCGGCTTCAACAATCTGTCGAACTTCAATCGCCAGTTCCTCGCGGTGAAGGGCATGTCGCCGTCGCGCTTTCGCCGCTATCAGGCGCTGAACGACGCGAGCCGCGATGCGTCGGAGGCGGCCGCGAAGCGCGGCGCGGGCATCGCCGGCGCGCCGGCGATCGTGCCCGCCGCGCAGGCGCGCGGCGAGGCCCGTCCGATCCCCGAAGTCCTGCTGTCCGGCTGAGCCGGCCCGCGTTCCCGAGCAACCCAGCAAGTCACGCGTCTTCCGGCGCGCCGCTTCCGCGGCGCGCAGGGCGCGCTCATACCTAGAAAACGGAGACAACCATGATGCTTACCGCTTCTTCGACGCCGGCTTCCGGCAACCCGGCCGCGCGCGCGCTGCGCGCCGCGGCGTTCGCGATCGCGCTCGGCGGCGCATGCGTCGCGCACGCGGCGCCGCTCAGGATCGGCATGACGTTCCAGGAGCTCAACAACCCGTACTTCGTGACGATGCAAAAGGCGCTCAACGAGGCGGCCGCGTCGATCGGCGCGCAGGTGATCGTGACCGACGCGCATCACGACGTCAGCAAGCAGGTGAGCGACGTCGAGGACATGCTGCAGAAGAAGATCGACATCCTGCTCGTGAACCCGACCGATTCGACGGGCATCCAGTCGGCCGTCGTGTCGGCGAAGAAGGCGGGCGCGGTCGTCGTCGCGGTCGACGCGAACGCGAACGGCCCGGTCGATTCGTTCGTCGGCTCGAAGAATTTCGATGCGGGCGCGATGTCGTGCGAGTACCTCGCGAAGGCGATCGGCGGCGGCGGCGAAGTCGCGATCCTCGACGGCATTCCGGTCGTGCCGATCCTCGAGCGCGTGCGCGGCTGCCGCGCGGCGCTCGCGAAATTCCCGAACGTGAAGATCGTCGACGTGCAGAACGGCAAGCAGGAGCGCGCGACCGCGCTCACCGTGACCGAGAACATGATCCAGGCGCATCCGAAGCTGAAGGGCGTCTTCAGCGTCAACGACGGCGGCTCGATGGGCGCGCTGTCCGCGATCGAGGCGTCGGGCAAGGACATCAGGCTGACGAGCGTCGACGGCGCGCCCGAGGCGGTCGCCGCGATCCAGAAGCCGAACTCGAAGTTCATCGAAACGTCCGCGCAGTTCCCGCGCGACCAGATCCGCCTCGCGATCGGCATCGGGCTCGCGAAGAAGTGGGGCGCCAATGTGCCGAAGGCGATTCCGGTCGACGTGAAGCTGATCGACAAGGGCAACGCGAAGACCTTCAGCTGGTGAGCGGGCGCTGCGACGAGGCCGACGACATGGATGAAACCATGAGCGGCGCGCGCCGGGCCGCGGTGCCGGACGAGTCCGCGCGCGCGGACGGCGGCGCGGCGCGCGCGCATGACGAAGCGAGCGAGGAAGCGATGGACACGATACTGGCGCTCACCGGCATCACGAAGCGGTTTCCCGGCGTCGTCGCGCTGCAGGGGATCGATCTGCGCGTCGCGCGCGGCGAGATTCACGCGCTGCTCGGCGAGAACGGCGCGGGCAAGTCGACGCTGATGAAGATCCTCTGCGGCATCTACCGGCCGGACGACGGCGCGATCACGATCGACGGCGAGGCGCGGCATTTCGCGAACTATCACGATGCGATCGCGGCCGGCGTCGGCATCGTGTTCCAGGAGTTCAGCCTGATTCCGGATCTGAACGCGGTCGACAACCTGTTCCTCGGCCGCGAGTGGCGCGACCGGTTCGGGCTGCGCGACCGCGCGCGGATGCGCGGCGCGGCGGCGGACATCTTCGCGCGGCTGCGCGTCGCGATCGATCTGTCGATGCCGGTGCGCGCGCTGTCGGTCGCGCAGCAGCAGTTCGTCGAGATCGGCAAGGCGCTGTCGCTTAACGCGCGGATCCTGATCCTCGACGAGCCGACCGCGACGCTCACGCCCGCCGAAGCCGCGCATCTGTTCGGCGTGATGCGCGAGCTGAAGCGGCAGGGCGTCGCGATGATCTTCATCTCGCACCATCTCGACGAGATCTTCGAGGTGTGCGACCGGATCACCGTGCTGCGCGACGGGCAGTACGTCGGCACGACGGACGTCGCGCGCACCGATGTCGGCGCGCTCGTCGAGATGATGGTCGGCCGGCGGATCGAGAACAGCTTTCCGCCGAAGCCGCCCGCGGCGCGCGACGCCGCGCCCGTGCTCGACGTCGACGCGCTGCAGGTGCGCGAGAACGGCCCCGTCAACCGCTTCACGCTGCGCGAAGGCGAGATCCTCGGCTTCGCGGGCCTCGTCGGTTCGGGACGCACGTCGGCCGCGCTCGCGCTGATCGGCGCGAAGCCCGCGCGCGTGCGGCAGATGCGCGTGCGCGGCCGCGCGGTGCGCCTCGCGGACCCCGCCGACGCGCTCGCCGCGGGCATCGGCCTCCTGCCCGAGAGCCGCAAGACGGACGGGCTCGTCACCGCGTTCTCGATCCGCCACAACGTGTCGATCAACAACCTCGGCAAGCACCGCAGCCTGCGCTGGTTCGTCGACGCGGCGGCCGAGACGCGCACGACGCTCGGGCTGATGAAGCGGCTCGGCGTGAAGGCGCCGACGCCGGAGGCGCGCGTCGACACGCTGTCGGGCGGCAACCAGCAGAAGGTCGTGATCGCGCGCTGGCTCAACCATCACGCGCGCATCCTGATCTTCGACGAGCCGACGCGCGGCATCGACATCGGCGCGAAGGCGGAGATCTACCAGCTGATGCGCGAGCTGACCGCGCGCGGCTACGCGATCGTGCTGATCTCGAGCGAGCTGCCGGAGATCGTCGGGATGTGCGACCGCGTCGCGGTGTTCCGGCAGGGACGCATCGAGGCGCTGCTCGAAGGCGATGCGATCGAGCCGAACACGGTGATGACCTATGCGACTTCAGACGTACGCGGAGCGAATCATGAACATGCATGACCGGACGGCCGCGCCGTCGCCTTCTTCTCCCGCGCCCGCCGCCGCGGGCGCCGCGCAGGCCGCGGGCCCGGGCGCGCCGCCGCCCGCCCGCGCGCGCGCGGGGCACGCGGTCGCCGCGCTCAGGCGCTCGACGACGTTCTATCCGCTCGTCGGGCTCGTCGTCGTGTGCATCGCGATGGTGTTCGCGAGCGACAGCTTCCTGAGCGCCGCGAACCTCGAGAACGTGCTGCGGCAGGTGTCGATCAACGCGATCATCGGCGTCGGGATGACCTGCGTGATCCTGACGGGCGGCATCGACCTGTCGGTCGGCTCGGTGATGGCGCTGTCCGGCACGCTGACGGCGGGCCTGCTCGTCGCCGGCATCAACGGTGCGGCGGCGCTCGCAGCGGGCGTCGGCGTCGGGCTCGCGCTCGGCGCGGCGAACGGCTTGTTCGTCGCGTTCGCCGGGATGCCGCCCATCATCGTCACGCTCGCGACGATGGGCATCGCGCGCGGCTTCGCGCTCATCTACACGGGCGGCTATCCGATCGACGGGTTGCCCGACTGGATCCGCTTCTTCGGCAGCGGCAAGGTGCTCGGCGTGCAGATGCCCGTGCTGACGATGCTCGTCGTCTACGCGCTCGCGTGGCTGCTGCTCGAACGCATGCCGTTCGGCCGCTACGTGTACGCGATCGGCGGCAACGAGCACGCGACGCGGCTCTCCGGCGTGCGTGTCGCGCGCGTGAAGCTCGTCGTCTACACGTTCGCCGGGCTCACGTCCGCGCTCGCCGCGCTCGTGCTGACCGGGCGCCTGATGAGCGGGCAGCCGAACGCGGGCGTCGGCTTCGAGCTCGACGCGATCGCGGCCGTCGTGATGGGCGGCACGTCGATCGCGGGCGGCCGCGGCTCGATCGTCGGCACGCTGATCGGCGCGCTCCTGCTCGGCGTGCTGAACAACGGCCTCAACATGATCGGCGTGAATCCGTACGTGCAGAACGTGATCAAGGGCGGAATCATCCTGCTCGCGATCTATATCGGCCGCGAGCGGCGCAAGTGACGAACGTGACGAGCGTGACGCAAGCAGCGGCGGCGCGCGCACCGCACGTCGTGCCCGTCATGCGCCGCGTCGCGGCGAGCGGCGGCAAATGCGGCTCGCGCGACGTAAGTGACGTAAGCGACATGAGCGACATGAGCGGCGGACGTGGCGCACGCGCGTCGCCCGTTCGCCGGCCGCCTCGTCCGGCATCCCTTTTTCATCGAACCCAGCCAGGCAAACCGAAACCATGACGAATCGAGACAACGAAACGGGCAACGATACGCAGCAGATGACGGCGATCGTCTGCCACGCTCCCGAGGACTATCGGGTCGAGCGCGTGACGAAGCCGCGCGCGGCCGCGCGCGAGCTCGTGATCCGCATCGGCGCGTGCGGGATCTGCGCGAGCGACTGCAAGTGCCATTCCGGCGCGAAGATGTTCTGGGGCGGCCCGAGCCCGTGGGTCAAGGCGCCCGTGATTCCCGGCCACGAGTTCTTCGGCTACGTCGAGGAGCTGGGCGAAGGCGCGGCCGAGCACTTCGGCGTCGCGCTCGGCGAGCGCGTGATCGCCGAGCAGATCGTGCCGTGCGGCAAGTGCCGCTACTGCAAGTCGGGCCAGTACTGGATGTGCGAGGTCCACGACATCTTCGGCTTCCAGCGCGAGGTCGCCGACGGCGGGATGGCCGAATACATGCGGATTCCGCCGACCGCGATCGTCCACAAGATCCCGCTCGGCATCTCGCTCGAGGACGCGGCGATCATCGAGCCGCTCGCGTGCGCGATCCACACGGTCAATCGCGGCGACCTCCAGCTCGACGACGTCGTCGTGATCGCGGGCGCGGGGCCGCTCGGCCTCATGATGACGCAGGTCGCGAAGCTGAAGACGCCGAAGCGGCTCGTCGTGATCGATCTCGTCGCCGAGCGGCTCGCGCTCGCGCGCGAATACGGCGCGGACGTGACGATCGATCCGACGCGCGACGACGCGCTCGCGATCGTCCGCGACCTGACGGGCGGCTACGGCTGCGACGTCTACATCGAGACGACCGGCGTGCCGGCGGGCGTCACGCAAGGGATGGACCTGATCCGCAAGCTCGGCCGCTTCGTCGAGTTCTCGGTGTTCGGCAAGGACACGACGGTCGACTGGTCGATCATCGGCGATCGCAAGGAACTCGACGTGCGCGGCGCGCATCTCGGTCCATATTGCTATCCTGTCGCGATCGATCTGCTTGCGCGCGGGCTCGTCACGTCGAAGGGAATCGTCACGCACGGCTTCTCGCTCGACGAATGGGACGAGGCGATCCGGGTCGCGAATTCGCTCGACTCGATCAAGGTGCTGCTGAAGCCGCGCCGCTGACCGCAAGTCGCTAACGGAATCGCGGAGGCGGCATGGAATGCGTGATTGGTGTCGACATCGGCACCCAGAGCACGAAGGCGATCCTGGTCGGCGTGGACGGCGCGATCGTCGCGCAGCGCGCGGCGGCGTACCGGCCGGATACGCCGAAGCCGTTGTGGGCCGAGCAGTGGCCGGCCGTGTGGTTCGACGCGGTGCGCGAGTGCATCGCGCACTGCGTCGCCGATGCGCGCGCGGCGGGCGTCGACGCCGCGTCGATCAAGGCGCTCTGCGTGAGCAGCCTGTACGGCGGCTCGGGGATTCCGGTCGATCGCGGGATGCGGCCGCTCCACCCGTGCCTCATCTGGATGGACCGGCGCGCGACCGGCGAAGTCGACTGGGTGCGCGCGAACGTCGACGTCGAGCGGCTGTTGGCGATCACGGGCAACGGCGTCGACAGTTACTACGGCTACACGAAGATGCTGTGGCTGCGCGACAAGCGGCCCGACGTATGGGCGAACATCCGCTATTTCGTGCCGCCGAACGCGTACGTCGCGTATCGGCTGACGGGCGAGCTCGCGGTCGACCACAGCGCCGCGGGCAACATCGGCGGCGTGTACGACCTGGATCGCCGCGACTGGTCCGACGAAGCGCTCGACATGCTCGGCATCCCGGCGACGATGATGCCGGAGCGGCTCGTCGATTCCGACGCGGCGGTGGGCGGGCTCCTCGCGCGATGGGCGGACGAGCTCGGGCTGCGGGCGGGCACGCCGGTCGTCGCGGGCGGCGTCGATGCGGCGGTCGCGACGTTCGCGGCGGGCGCGACGCGGCGCGGCCAGCACGTCGCGATGATCGGCACGAGCATGTGCTGGGGCTACATCGCGGAGACGACCGACGCGCGGCGCGGGCTCGTCAGCATGCCGCACGTGTTCGACGGCCGCCGCGATCTGTACGTGTTCGGCGGCGCGATCACGGCGGGCGCGTCGGTGTCGTGGTTTCGCGAGCAGTTCTGCCATGCGGAGGTCGAAGCCGCGCGCGCGACGCCTAGCGGCGACGCGCATCGCCTGCTCGAGGCGGCCGCCTCGCAAGTGCCGGCAGGCAGCGACGGCGTGATGTTCCTGCCGTACCTGATGGGCGAGCGCAGCCCGGTGTGGGACGCGAAGGCGAGCGGCGCGTTCGTCGGCCTGTCGCTCTATCACACGCGCGCGCATCTGTATCGCGCGGTGCTCGAAGGCGTCACTTACGCGCTGCGGCACAACATCGCGGCGGGGGCGGCCGGCACGGGTGCGCTCGCGCTCGACGACCGGCTCGTCGTGGTCGGCGGCGCCGCGCATTCGGATCTGTGGATGCAGAGCGTCGCCGACATCACCGGCTACCCCGTATGCACGATCGCCGAGGACGTCGAAGCCGCGATGGGCGCGGCGCTCCTCGCGGCGGTCGGCGCGGGGCTCGTGTCGCGCGACGCCGCGCGGCGAGGCTGGGTCACGCTCGCCGAGCGCGCGCGTCCCGATGCGCGGCGCGCGGCGCTCCACGATGCGCGCTTCGCGCTCTACGCCGGGCTTTATCCGGCGCTCCAACCCTTCATGCACGGACTGCAGACATCATGAGCGCCGCATTCGATTTCAACGGCCGATCGATCCTCGTGACGGGCGCATCGGGCGGGATCGGCCGCGCGGCGGCCGTCGCGCTGCGCGGCTGCGGCGCGCGCGTCGTCGCCGCCGCGCGCAACGTGCGCGAGCTCGAGCGGCTCGCGCACGAGACGGGCTGCGAGCCGCTCGCACTCGACGTCGGCGACGAAGCGTCGGTGAGCGCGGCGCTCGGCGGCGAGCGGATGCGCGACGCGTTCGACGGGCTCGTCAACTGCGCGGGCGTGACGCGCCTCGCCGCGGCGATCGACACGAAGGGCGACGACTTCGATCGCGTGATGGCCGTCAACGCGCGCGGCGCGATGCTGGTCGCGCGGCACGTCGCGCGCGCGATGATCGATGCGGGGCGCGGCGGCAGCATCGTCAACGTGTCGAGCCAGGCGGCGCTCGTCGCGCTGCCGTCGCATCTGAGCTATTGCGCGTCGAAGGCGGCGCTCGATGCGATGACGCGCGTGCTGTGCGTCGAGCTCGGGCCGCACGGGATTCGCGTGAACAGCGTCAATCCGACCGTCACGCTGACGCCGATGGCCGAGCACGCGTGGAGCGATCCCGAGCTGAGCCGGCCGATGCTCGCGGCGATTCCACTCGGACGCTTCGCGAGCGTCGCGGACGTCGTCGCGCCGATCCTGTTCCTGCTGAGCGATGCGGCGGCGATGGTGAGCGGGGTGGCGTTGCCCGTCGACGGGGGGTATACGGCGCGTTAGCGCGGTGCGCGAGGGCGACGCGCGTCGCTGGGTGCTTCGCGCCTCGTGCTTGGTGGTTGGTGCTTCGTGCTTCGTGCTTCGTGCGGCGAGCGGTGTGCCGTGAGCAATGAACAATGAGATGTGAGCACTGAGCGGCGCGCAGCGGGCAGAGCCGGGCGAGAAGAGGGCGGGCCTGTCGGGGCCGCGACAGGCGTCATCCGGCCAGCGCTCGCAGCCGCTCTTCCGCAACCGACATCCTCGGCGCGGCGGAATCGACGGAACGCGCACGCGGAAAATACCGGTTTCGGCGCCGCGTGCGGCGGGACGCGCCGATGCTCGAACAGCGCGACGCTCATGCGTCCACGGCGATTCTGAACCGGGGCGCTGCGCGGCCGGCGCGTGCAGCGCCCGTCAGCGCAGCCGCGCGACGACGCTTGCGAGCGCAGCCTCCGGCACCGTCAAAGGCGGCGGTCCGAGCGTCACGTCCGGCGCGGCAATCGCCATCGACGTCTGAGCGAACGCGACGACGTCGAAGCCTTGCGCATACGCGGCGTCGGCCGCTTGCGCGAGCAATGCGCGGTAGCCGGCCGCATCGCCCGCGCGAAAGCGCGTCCACGCATCCGGGACGATCCACACCTCCATCTGCGCGCCCGCGGCGCGCGCTTCCTCTTCGAACAACCGGCGAGTCGGCCGCTCGGTGCTCGGCGCCGCGCACAGCACGGCGACGCGCCGGCCGGCCTGCGCGCACGCGCGAGCGAGCGCCGCGTCCGCGCGCACGATCGGCTTCGGATGCGCGGCGAGCGCATCGACGCTCGGCCCGAGCGTCGAGCAATTGAGCAGCACCGCATCGGCGTCGCGCGCGAGCGCGACGAGCGCCGCCCGGGTTTGCCCGGCAATCGGGGCGGGCAGGCCGGAACCGGTCGCGGCCGCGCGCTCCGCGGCGGCGAGCAGTTCGGGCCGCACGCAATGCGCGAGCGATCCGGGCGCAAGGCCGAGCGCGGCGGCCGCGCGCTCGAAGAGCGGCACGTTGCTGTCGGCGGTATGCAGGCAGGCGATGAGCGGCATCGGAAAAGGGCGCGACGAGCGCGGCGGAGGGGGCGAACGCTGCATCGTAGCGTCATCGTTTCATTGCCGGCAACGACCGGCAGGCGAAATCCCGCAAAACGACAAATCCCGCGTGATTATCAGGTTATCAATAAATCAGATTGAGAACGATTCGCGTTTACGTTAGATTGCCGTCATTGAGCAAAACATCTGGAGAATCCATGGCGGAAGTGCTCGCTCGGCCGGCGCCGGCAAAACCGTTACCGATCCTCGATTCGACCGCCGCGTTCCCGTCCGGCCCGCGCGCGGCGTCCGCTCCCGCGCACGGCGCGCTCGTCGACGTGCTCGTCGCGAACCGGCCGATGCTCGTGAAGCTCGCGCGCGGCTTCGTCGGCTGCGCGAGCCGGGCCGAGGACGTCGTCCACGACGTGTTCGTCAAGCTCGTGGATTTTCCGAACCAGGATGCGATCAGGCAGCCCGTCGCGTACGTGACGCGAATGGTGCGCAATGCGTCGATCGACGCGTGCCGCCGCCAGACGCTCGAGAACACCTATCACGCGGACGAGGACGACGGCCTCGACGTGCCGTCGCCGGAGCTGTCGCCCGAGGCCGCGCTCGTCGTGCGCGACACGCTGCGCCACGTGTACGACGCGCTCGCGCAGTTGCCGGCGCGCAGCCGCGCCGCGTTCGAGATGGTGCGGCTGCGCGAGGAGACGCTGCAAAGCGCGGCGCGCGCGCTGAACGTGTCGCAGACGCTCGTGCATTTCATGGTCCGCGACGCCGAGCGGCACTGCGTCGCGTGCGTCGATGCAGCCGCGCGCGGGCTCGCATGCCCGGCGTTCTGCGACGGCCGCGCGCGCAGCCGGTAAAAAAATGCGTGCGCGATTCGTCTATCGAGTAGACGCGGCGCGCGCCGTGCGCCGCCTTCCCAACTTTTCCAGCGAGCTTCCTCGACCATGACGCAAGCCCAGCAACCCTCGAACCCGCCGGCCGCCGCGGCCGCCGACGCCGACGACATCGTCTACACGGTCGTCGTCAACGACGAAGAGCAGTACTCGATCTGGCCGACGTTCCGCGCGGTGCCGGCCGGCTGGCGCGAAACCGGCGTGCGCGGCCCGAAGGCCGACTGCCTCGCGCACATCGAGACCGTGTGGACCGACATGCGTCCCGCGAGCCTGCGCCGCCATCTGGACGCGGCGAACGCGTCGTAATTCCGGCGCGTATCGCGTCCGTATCGCAAGAGGATTCCCGGATGACTCAGCTTTCGATGCCGGCCGTTGCGGCCCGCCCGACGCTCGACGACCTGCGCGTCGAGCCTGGTTTGCCGACCGTCGTGTCGCCGCGCGAAGGCGCGGACATCGCGCTCCACGAAGCCGCGCCGCTGTTGCGCGAGATCGCCGGCGACGTCGTCGAGCGCGCGGGCGGCGTGCTTTTCACCGGCTTTCACGTCGCGTCGATCGAGACGTTCCAGCGCTTCGCGGCCGATTTCGGCGATCCGCTGATCGGCTACGAGTTCGCGTCGACGCCGCGCAGCCAGGTCGAGGGCGCGGTGTACACGTCGACCGAATACCCGCCGCACCGCTCGATCCCGCTGCACAACGAGCAGTCGTACACGCGCGAGTGGCCGCTGCGGATCTGGTTCCACTGCGCGCTCGCCGCGCGCACGGGCGGCGCGACGCCGATCGCCGACAGCCGTGCGATCCACCGCGCGCTCGATCCGGCGCTCGTCGCGCGCTTCGCCGAACGCGAGCTGCTGTACGTGCGCAACTTCGGGCAGGGACTCGATTTGCCGTGGCAGCAGGCGTTCGGCACCGACGATCCGCGCGAAGTCGAGCGCATCTGCGCGGCGCGCGGAATCGACTGCGAATGGCGCGAAGGCGACGACGAACCGCTGCTGCGCACGCGCGAACGCTGCCAGGCGGTCGTGCGCCATCCGCGCACGGGCGAGCTCGTGTGGTTCAACCAGGCGCATCTCTTTCACCTGTCGGCGCTCGACGAGGACATGCAGGAAGCGCTCGTCGACGCGGTCGGCATCGAGAACGTGCCGCGCAACGTCTATTACGGCGATGGCGCGCCGCTCGAAGCCGACGCGCTCACGGAGATCCGCGGCGTGCTCGAACGGCAGCGGATCGTGTTCCCGTGGCGAACGGGCGACGTGCTGATGCTCGACAACATGCTGACCGCGCACGCGCGCGATCCGTTCGAAGGGCCGCGCAAGGTGGTGGTCGCGATGGCGCGGAGCCACCGCGAACAGAAGGGCGGTTAGCGGATGAAGAAACGATGAAAGACGAAACGGTGGCGGCGCTCGCGGCGCGCGCGCTGAGCGTCGGCTACCGGGATCATCTGGTGCTCGACGGCCTCGATCTGTCGATCGCGGCGGGGCGGGTGACCGCGCTATGCGGTCCGAACGGCTGCGGCAAGAGCACGCTGTTGCGTACGCTCGCCGGGCTGCAGCCCGCGCTGTCCGGCGACGTCGAAATAAACGGCGCGCCGCTCGGTTCGTACCGGCGGCGCGCGCTCGCGCGCACGCTGACGATGCTCGCGCAATTCAACCAGATTCCCTCGGGGCTCACGGTGCGCGAGCTCGTCGCGTACGGCCGCTACGCGCACGGCGGGTGGCTGCGCGGGCTGTCGCGCGCCGATCGCGACGCGATCGACGAAGCGCTCGCGACGACGGGCTTGGCCGACGACGCGGCGCGCGACGTCGCGGCGCTGTCGGGCGGCGAGCGGCAGCGCGCGTGGATCGCGATGGCGCTCGCGCAGCAGGCGCCCATCGTGCTGCTCGACGAGCCGACCACGTATCTCGACATCCATCACCAGCTCGACATCCTGCGCGAACTGCGGCGGCTCAACCGCGCGCGCGGCCTGACGATCGTCTGGGTGCTGCACGACCTCAACCAGGCGGCCGCGTACAGCGACGAGATCGTGCTGATGCGCGCGGGCCGGATCGTCGCGCAGGGCACGCCCGACGCGATGCTCGAGCCGCATCCTCTGCAGGCGGCGTTCGGCGTCGCGATGCTGAAGACCGCGCATCCGCTCACCGGTGCGCCGATGTGCGTGCCCGCATACGAGGGCGTGCTCGACGTCGAATCGACGACGGCCGTCGGTGCGGGCGACGCGGACGGCGAATCCGGCGTGCGCCGCGCCGACGCTCGCGCGCAACGGGATCTCGCCGCATGACGACGCTCGCCGTCCGCAAGCGCCTGTGCCGCGGCGCGCTCGCGTCGGAAGCATCGCGCGCGGTCGCGACGAGCCGCGTCGGCGCAATCGCCGGCGCGCTCGCCGCGTTGATCGTCGCCGTCGCCGCGATGCGGCTCGCGCCCGAATGGCGCGCGTGGCTCGCCGCGCCGGCGGGCAGCGACGCCGCGCAGCTCGCGCACATCATGCTGTTCGACCTCGCCGCGCCGCGCGTCGCCGCGGCGCTCGTCGCGGGCGGCTGCCTCGCGGTCGCGGGCGCGCTGTTCCAGGCGCTCACGCGCAATCCGCTCGCCGCGCCCGATCTGCTCGGCATCACGGGCGGCGCGCAGCTCGGCCTGATCGCCGCGATGCTCGTGCCGGCGCTCGCCGGCCACGCGTCGGTGCCGCTCCTGTTCGTCTGCGGGCTCGCCGCCGCCGGCTGCGTGTCGGCCGCGGCGGGCGGCTGGCGCGCGACGCCGTTGCGGCTGATTCTCGCGGGCAGCGTGTGCATGCTGCTGTTCTCGGCGATCACGACGCTCTTGCTCGCGTTCTTCGAAGAGACGGTCGTGGGCGCGTCGCTGTGGGCGAGCGGCAGCCTCTATCAACCGGGCGCGGCCGGGCTGCGCGACGCGCTCGCGTGGCTCGTCGCGCCGCTCGTCGCGCTGCCGCTCGTGATCCGGCCGCTTGATCCGCTCGCGCTCGGCGACGATGCGGCGGCCGCGGCCGGCGTGCGCGTCGACGCGACGCGGCTCGCGGCGACGACGGTCGCGGTCGGCTTCGCGAGCGTCGCGGTCAGCATCGCGGGGCCGCTGTCGTACGTCGGGCTGATCGCGCCGAACCTGATGCGGCAGGTGCGCGGCGCGAAAGCGTCGAAGCTCGGCGCGCTCGTGCCGCTCGCCGCGCTCGCGGGCGGCGCGCTCGTGCTCGTCACCGACAGCGCGGTGCTCGCGCTCGGACTCGATTCGACGCTGTCGACGGGCGTCGCGATCGCGTTCGCCGGCACGCCGCTGATGCTCGCGATGATCCGTCGCGGCGCCGCGTGGTCCGGCGCGGCGCAGCAGGCGACGCAGGCGCAGGCGAACACGCGCGGCGGCGCTCGCGTCGTCCGTGCGCTCGCCGCGCTGCCGTGGCCGGCCGTCGCGTCGCTGCTGCTCCTGATGGCGGGCGCGGTGCTCGTGGTCGGCGCGTCGTTCGGCCCGGCGTGGCTCGGCCCCGGACGCTGGCTCGCCGCGCTCGCGCAGCGCGACGACCTCGCGCGGATGGTGCTCGACCTGCGCGCGCCGCGGCTGCTGTGCGCGCTGCTCGCGGGCGCGCTGCTCGGCGCTGCCGGCGTGCTGATGCAGAGCATCGTGCGCAATCCGCTCGCCGGGCCGGAAGTGCTCGGCGTCACGCAAGGCGCGGGATTCGCGACGCTTGCGACGCTCGTCGCATGGCCGCTCGCCGCGCACGGGACGCTCGTCGCCGCATCGCTCGCGGGCGGCGGCGCGACGCTCGCGCTGACGCTCCTGCTCAATCGCCGGCATCGCTACGCGCCGCTCGCCGTCGCGCTGACGGGCATCGTGATCGGCACGCTGTGGACGACGCTCGCGCAATGGCTGATCACGCAGGAGAGCGTGCAGCCCGCGCGCTTCGTCGTCTGGCTCGTCGGCGGCACGTATGGGCGCAGCTGGGGCGAGGTCGTCGCGCTGCTGCCGTGGTGCGTGCTCGCGCTGCCGACGCTCGTGCTGCTCGCGAAGCCGCTCGATCTGCTCGCGCTCGGCGACGATCAGGCGGCCGCGCTCGGCCTGCCGATCGCGGTGCTGCGCCCGCTCGTGCTGACGATCGCGACGCTCGCCGCGTGCGCGGCGGTCGCGGCGGTCGGTCCGGTCGGCTTCATCGGGCTGATGGCGCCGCATCTCGCGGCGATGCTCGGCGCGCGCACGCATGCGACGCGCCTGTGGGTCGCCGCCGCGTGCGGCGCGCTCGTGCTCGCCGCCGCCGACGTCGCCGCGCGCACGCTGCTCGCGCCGCGCGAGATTCCGGCGGGCGTGCTGACCGCATTGATCGGTGCGCCGTACCTGCTCGCGCTGTTGATCGCCGAAGCGCGGCGCGAGCGGCGGGGCGGGCGGTGACGGCGTACGTTCGCGCGACGCGCTTTTCGACGTTCGCGCCGGCATCGATCGCGCATTATCTCGAGCACGTATGGCTCGGCGCGCCCGATGCGCACGACGAGCCCGCGCTCGGCATCGATCGCGGCGAGCCGCCGGACGTGATCCCGGCCGCGGCGCTCGCGAGCCGGCGCGATGCGCTCGTCGGCGCGATGGCCGCGCTGTACGGCGGCGATGCCGGCGTGCATGCGCGCGCGCTGCTGTCGCAATGGAGCAAGTACTACTTCAACCTGGCCGCGTCGGCGGGCCTCGCCGCCGCGCTGCTGCTCGGCCGGCCGCTCGACATGACGCCGTCGCGGATGCGTGTCGCGCTGCGCGCCGGGATGCCGATCGCGCTGATCTTCGAGCCCGATGCGCTGCGCCCCGCGCAATCCGAACCCGCGCCGCGTTACGCGGCGCTCGTCGATCATCTGCGCGCGACGATCGATGCGCTCGGCGCGCTCGCCAAGCTGTCGCCGCGCGTGCTGTGGGCCAACGCGGGCAACCTGCTCGACTATCTGTTCGAGCAATGCGCGCACGTGCCGCGCGCCGCCGCCGACGCCGCGTGGCTGTTCGGTCCCGTCGACGCGCACGGCGACGCGAACCCGCTGCGGCTGCCGGTGCGCCGCGTGAAGCCGTGCTCGGCACGGCTGCCCGATCCGTTCCGCGCGCGCCGCGTGTGCTGCCTGCGCAATGAAATTCCTGGGGAAGACCAACTGTGTGGAAGCTGTCCGCTGCTGTTGACGATGTGCGACGACGAGCTCGCGAAGCAGGACGCCGCGCATTGACGGCGCGCGGGCTGCGATTCATGGGGCTGCCGGTCGATGCCGGCGTCGCGGCAATGGCGAGAGCGATATCTCGCTTGGGGTTCGTGAGGTTCGTGAGGTTCCCGCGGCTGCCGGTCGAGACGGGCAAGATGCTGCCGACGCGAGCGACGCACGTTGCGCGACGGCTGCGGTTGTCGGCCGGCGCATGCGCGACGCGGCGGGCGCACGCGCCGGGCCGTGCGTGGCGCGCACGGTCGTCGGCCGCCATGGCCGCGGCGTTCGTCGCCGGCATCGCGTGCTCGGCGCAACCGGCGCGCGCGAGCGAGCCGCCCGCCGTCTGCAGGCCGCTCGCCGACGATCCGGCCGTGTCCCAATTCAGCCGCGCGCTGCCCGCACGACCGGTGCGGATCGTCGTGCTCGAATTCATGTTCGCCGAGGATCTCGCCGCGCTCGGCATCACGCCGGCCGGCATGGCCGATCCCGCGTACTACCCGGTCTGGATCGGCTACGACGACGCGCGGCTCGCGCGCGTGCCGGACGTCGGCACGCGGCAGGAGCCGAGCCTCGAGGCAATCGCGGCCGCGAAGCCCGATCTGATCCTGGGCGTCGGGCTGCGGCATGCGCCGATCTTCGATGCGCTGTCGCGGATCGCGCCGACGGTGCTGTTCAAGTACAGCCCGAACTACGTGCAGGACGGGCGGCAGGTCACGCAGTTCGACTGGGCGCGGGCGATCCTGCGCACGATCGGCTGCCTGACGGGCCGCGAGCAACAGGCGCGTGCGGTTGAAGTGCAGGTCGACGCGGGCCTCGCGCGCGACGCGCGGCGCATCGCGGCGGCGGGACGCGCGGGCGAGCGCGTCGCGTGGCTGCAGGAGCTGGGGTTGCCGGATCGCTACTGGGCGTTCACGGGCAACAGCGCGTCGGCGGGCGTCGCGCGCGCGCTCGGCCTCGAACCGTGGCCGGGCGAGCCGACGCGCGAAGGCACGGCGTATGTGACGTCGGAGGATCTGCTGAAGCAGCCCGACGTGGCGGTGCTGTTCGTCAGCGCGACGGAGCCGGGCGTGCCGCTCGACGCGAAGCTCGATTCGAAGATCTGGCGGTTCGTACCGGCGCGACGGGCAGGGCGGGTCGCGCTCGTCGAGCGGAATATCTGGGGGTTCGGCGGGCCGATGTCGGCGCTGCGGCTGGCCGACGAGATGACGGACCGGCTGCTGGCGATGCCGAAGCCGAAGCCGAAGCCGAAGCCGGATGCGCGCCGGTAGCCTCGTCGTCGCGGCCTCAGTCTTGCGGCGTCGTCCCGGGCCGGAGGTACGCGAGCATGTGCGGCACGTAGTCCGCCTTGCCCAGTTCGACGCCGTGATTCCGCAAAATGGCATAGGCGGCGATCAAGTGGAAATAGAACTGCGGCAATGCCCAGTCGCGAGCGTATTGCTCGCCTGTCATGTCGAACGCCACGCCATTGGGCAGTTCGAGCGCGATCGGACGATCCGCGCCTTCGTCGAGCGCGCCGGGCGCGAGTCCGCCGAGAAAGGAAATCGCGTCGGCGATGTGCGTTTGCGCATCGCTCAACGAGCCCGGCTGCGCATCCGCATTCCACCCTTCGCGCCGCACATCCGTGAGCGCCGGCGGAAGCGACTCGCCGCGAAGACGGTAAATCGGCTCCTGAGCCTGAAAGCACGCAAACCGGATTTGGGCGGCGAGCGGAAACATGTCGGCGGCGAGTCGTCGCGACAGCAGCGCATCCGGTTCGCCGCCTGATGCCCGTTGATGGGCGACGGCCTTGTCGAGCCAGGCCGATAGCCCGCGCAGCATCTGTGTGAAAGAAGGAATGAGAAGAGTGGTCGGCGACACGAGGAGCCTCCGGAGGAAGTGACGCATGCCACGATACCAGCGAGAGGCGATACGTCGCAAACGCGCGGCGCTCGTCCCGCGGAGCGCCGGGTTTCGAGACGCGTCGCGTGCGGCGGGAATCGCGAGCGGAATATCTGGGGGGACGGCGCGAAGCGACGGGAGGTGTTGGCGGCGAGCGGGCGGGATGCCGTCGAAGCCGCCGTCAGCTCTACAACTGTACCTTCATCCCGGCCGAGCTAACCAGGTTCGACGTCCGCTGCATACCGAAACGAGTCGGCAGCGCGCCGCAGGCCGGGCGGAGCTCGCGGCCGCGACGATCGAGCGCCTACTCCTCCGAACCGGCCCCCGCGCATGGCGCGATGTGGCCTTGGCGCAGGAGCTCGCTGGCTCGCGCGGCGCCCACCGCTTCGCTGAAACGGAAGCCTTGCGCGTTCGTCGCCCGATTCGTTGCCGCCAGCAGCGCACGCTGCTGCTCGGTCTCCACGCCCTGGGCAATCACCCCGATCCCGATATCGTGCGCCAAGGCGACGATGGCGCGGATCGTCGCCGCACTCTCGGGATCGAGGGTGGAGCGTCGGACGAGGGATTGCGCGATCTTGAGATGGTTTACGCGATAGGCTTTGACATAGTCGAACGACGCGAACTCGCTGCCGAAATCGTCGATGGCGATCTTCGCGCCGAGTTCATGCAACTGCGCGAGTACGTCGGACTGTGCCCACGCCAGTCTGGCGAGCGTCGTCTCGGTCACGTCGAACTCCAGATCGGAGGGGGCGAGACGCCACTTCGCGGCGGTTTCGGCGACATCGCGCACGAACGCTCGAGCGCTCTTGAGCTCGAACAGAGACAGATTGATCGCGATCATCAGCGGGGCCACTCCCTCGTCGCGCCACGCTCGCATTTGCCGGCACGCCTGGTCCAGCACCCAGCGCCCGAGCGCCGCCATGGTGCCGTCCCTCTCGGCGATCGGAATGAAAACGCCGGGGGAAACGAGGCCCCGCGTCGGATGATGCCAGCGAACCAATCCTTCCATTCCTAAAATATTTCCGGATGACAACTCGACCTCGGGCTGGTACTGAAGCTCCAACTCGCCGCGATCAATCGCCCCCTTCAAATCCTCGGCGAGTGCGACACGTTCGAGCACCGCCCGGTCGAGCTCGTCGGAATGAAAGCGATGCCGGCTGCCGCCCATGTGCTTCGCGCGGAGAAGCGCCAGTTCGGCCTGCGCCAGCATGGCGTCCGCCTCCGCGTCGCCCTGGACGTACGGACGAACGCCAATGCTTGCCGAGATACGCACGTCGTTGCCGTTGAGCAGATACGGAGAGGCGAGCGCCGTTTGAAGTTTCGCAGCCAGCACCCCGGCGTCCGCCGGCTCGCCCATCTCGCCCTGCAGCACGGCAAACGCGTCGTCGCTCAGCCGGGCAACCAGGTCGCTCGCGCGCGTGCAGTTCCTGAGACGCGCCGCCGCCTCTCGAAGCAGCAGGTCGCCGATCGGGTAGCCCAGCCGGTCATTGACCAGCTGGAAGCGGTCGAGATCGACAAGGAAGATCGCGAACGGCGTGCCGCCATGCTGGGCTGCGGCCAAAGCCTGCCACAGCCGCGCGAGGAAGCTGGCCCGATTCGCCAAGCCCGTGAGCGCGTCGGTGCGAGCGAGCTGCGCGATCTTTTCCTCCGCTGCCTTGCGCTCGGTGATGTCGATGACGATCCCTTCGACTTCGATCAGCCGTCCGCTCTCGTCGCGGACCGGGACGTAGCGGTTCTCGACGCGACGGCAAGCGCCGTCGCCGGTGCGCAAGCGGATCTCGATCGAGACGTCGTCGGCGTCCTTCTCCAGCACGCGCGCCAGCGCCGCATCGACCTTGGCCTGGTCGTCCGGATCGACGAGCTCGCGGGCCCACGCCGGCGAGGCCAGCAAGGCAGCGCGGTCGTGGCCGAATCGGATGATGTCATGCGATATGTAGACGAGCGGAAACGAAGGCTCGCCACGCAGACGGTAAAGGATGACCGGACTGTTCCGGACGAAGATGTCGGCTTCGGCAAGCGCTTTGGTTCTTTCCTCGACCGCCTCTTCCAGGCCGCTCGTCTTGAAGGCCGCCTCTTGGGCCGTCTGCCACTTCGTGGTCAGCACGCAGGCCGCCTGGCGGATCTCGATGTTGTCCAACGGCTTCTTGAGAATGAGCACGCGGTGGTCTGCGCCGAGGCGCCTCGTCAACGTCCCCCGGGGGTAATCGGACTGCGAGCTGCACAGCGCGAATTGCAACTGCGGGTCCACTTGCCAGAGCCGTTCGATGGTCCGAAGGCTGTCCCGGCCGGGCCGCATGTGCATGTCGATGAAGGCCATCGCATAGGGCTTGTTCTCCGCCAGCGCGCGCACGACCCGTTCCAGCGCTTCCTGGCCCTGATACGCGGAATCGACCTGAAACGCTTCGCGAGCGGCTGGAATCTCGCCGGAAAAGGGCGTCCGGGTGGCGGCCGGCGCGGTTTCACTGCCCGCGAGAATCCTGCGGAAATCCTGGTGAGTCGCGTCGTTGGCGTTGATCACCAGCACGCGGCGATTGATCATGCCGATCTGCTCGGCTGCGCGATGCCTTTCACCGGCCCAGTGATGGTTCCTGGACAAATGCCACGCGCCGGCCGAGGCGGTTGCCGTGCGTCTGGCGGGCCGTGTCCCCCTTGGCGGCCAAAGCGGTTCGACGGAAGGCCAGGACCAACCCGGTTCGTGATGAGGCCTCGATTGAAAGCGCATGCCAGGTTCCCCCCGGAATCCCGATCCCGCTGTCGGTTGCCGCTGCAACGAACTGACCCCTTGGGCGCGCCGCCGGCAAAAAACGGGCGCCGAACACGTAAAGAGGGCGCATTGATTCCGCCCATCGCGATCGCAGCCGTACCGAGCCGACCGGCTGCACGAGGTCGCTCGCGGACCGCGCGGCGTCGGATCAGGCCGCAGACATTCGATTGCTCTGCACGGGTTGGACGTTTCGGGTTGCTCCGCGCTGGCGGCGACTTGGGGTTCAATGCGTCAACGTCGGCTTACCGGGTCGCCTCATGCATCGGGCTGCGCATGCGTTGTGATCAGGTTGCGCCCATGGATCGGGCCAATCTCGTCGGACGATAAAAGTATAGTCGCGCGTATCCATCTGACAAACCTCGGTCGTCGAGAACGTCACTCGCGCTCCGATGGCGAATGGAGGGCCGGACGTGGCGTTGTCAGGTTGCAGGGCGGTCGCGTGGATGATCGGCGCTCGACGGTCCGCAGCCGGAGCACGAACGGGCGCTCGAATGTCCGCGATCGGGCGGTCGACGGCTGCAGCGGCCGGCACCCGCGCGACGCGATCGGGCCGCGGCCGCCCCGTTTCAGCCACTCGGGTTCGCGCAGTCACCTTGACTGTTTGCGCGATGACAGGGGCCACTCGGTTGGCCGCGCCGTCCCCCGACGCTTGGACCGGACTTTCGCGTTTCCGCCGTGGAGGCCCGTCGCAGGTTTCCGAGCGCGCGCCGGCTATGGTGGGTATCGTTCGGCATTCGGACTGCGTGAATCAAGCGCGTGTTCGCGCTCTTGCAGGACGCGAGCGACCGTTCGCCGGAGATTGGCCAACCCCATCCTGACGCAGCTTGTCGAGCACACGCTGTGTCGCATCCTCGCAATCCTCGCCCTCTGTCCGGTTCGCGATCTCGTCGATGAGGGCGAGCAGGTGGCGCTTGCTCTGTGCCAAATGCTGCTCGAGCAATTCGATCTCGTCGATCTTGTGCCGAAAGGCCTGAAGCAGTGCTTCGTGAGGCCACGCATTCAGATCGGGCGGCAGGACCGCGCGGATTTCTTCCAGAGAAAACCCCGCGCCCTGCGCACGATTGATGATTTCCAGCCGGGTCAATGTGTCCGGACCATATTCACGGTACCCGTTGGCTTGCCGCTGCGCGGGCTGAAGCAGACCGTGCGCTTCGTAGAACCGGATTCGCGAGGCGGTAATGCCGCTCAGCCTCGCCAGCTCGCCAATCTTCATCCCCGTCTCCCGGCGCTTGACATTGAAGTTGACTTTAAGGTTAACGTCGATCTGTCGTCAATCGAGGATATGCCGATGAAGCTGTTCACGCCCCTTGCCCTGCCCAATGGCGCGATGATTTCGAACCGTTTGGCCAAGGCGGCCATGGAAGAGAACATGGCGGATGCGGACCATGCGCCGTCCGATGCGCTGTTGCGCCTGTACGATGCCTGGGCCGGGGGCGGAGCCGGCCTGATCCTGACCGGCAACGTCATGGTGGACAGCCGTGCAATGACCGGACCGAACGGCGTGGTCCTGGAGGACGACGCTCGTCTCGACCGCTTTCGCCGTTGGGCGCGGATCGCGCGCGCGCATGGCGCGCATGTCTGGATGCAGATCAATCACCCCGGCCGTCAGATGCAGGCCGCGCTCGGCCAGACCACGCTTGCGCCATCCGCGGTCGCACTGGAGCTCGGCGCGTTGTCCAGGCAGTTTCCCGTGCCGAGAGAAATGACCGAGCAGGACATCGCCGACGTGCAGCGGCGCTTCACGCGCAGCGCGCAGCTCGCGGAACAAAGCGGCTTCACAGGCGTACAGATTCACGCGGCGCACGGCTATCTGCTGAGCCAGTTCCTTTCTCCGATAACGAACAAGCGACAGGACAAGTGGGGCGGCGGCATCGAGAATCGCGCACGCCTGCTCGTCGAAATCGTCCGGTCGGTGCGAAGCGCGGTCGCGCCCGGGTTCGTGGTCGCCGTCAAGCTGAATTCGGCGGATTTCCAGCGCGGCGGCTTCAGTTCCGACGATGCGAAGCGCGTGGTCGAGATGCTCAATCCGCTCGGTGTCGATCTCGTGGAGCTTTCCGGGGGAAGCTATGAGGTTCCGGCCATGCAGGGACAAGCCCGCGATGGCCGCACGCTCGCGCGCGAAGCGTACTTCCTGGAATTCGCGCGCGATATCGTGGCGGCCGCGCACATGCCCTTGATGGTCACGGGCGGCATCCGCCGCCGCGCGGTGGCCGAGGCGGTGATCGACAGCGGCATCGCGATGGTTGGCATCGCAACGGCGTTATCGATCGATCCGAATCTGCCGCGCGACTGGCGGGATGGCAAGGACAACGCGCCGATGCTGCGGCCGATCGTCTGGAAGAACAAGGCGCTGGGCTCGCTGGCCAATATGGCGGTCGTCAAGTTTCAGCTCAAGCGGCTCAGCGAGGGACGCGCGGCCGATCCGGACGTCTCGCCGCTCAAGGCCCTGATGTTTCAGCAGCTCGCCGCCGCATGCCAGACACGGCGTTACCGCCGATGGGTGGTCCGGAGAACGCCCCGTTAGCGTCATGGGCGTCCGTGCCGTTTTTCGCCGGTCGAGCGGACGCGACGTCGGCGGAAAAATGGTTCCGGCTCTAAGGGGAATGCCGCGGCCGTGCCGGCGTTCGTCTGCGGGTGGTTGCGTTGACCGAACGCTCGGCGTTCGCCTTTGCGAATCGAAAGGCCGGTCATGGCGGCGAGTCGCCTTCCGAGCATCGACGAAGCAGCATGGCCGAGCGATGCTTGCCGGCCGAACTGCATCGCGGCTCTTTTCGACGCACTGAATTTGAAGCCATTCAGCGGCTACCCGGCCGACGCCAGACCAAAGCGGCATTCGTCGCCGTCTCCGGCGCCGGACGTGGATTGCAAGCGCGTGGCGGGCTAACGTCGGCCTGGCGATATCGCGCGATTCGCCTTGATTGTCGCGAAGACGAATGCCCGCGAGACCGCGAAGAGAAAGCCCGCAAGTGGCAATGCTTGGCGCGCGCTGCCGCTCGAACGAGCGACGCGTGCGCGCAGGCGCGAGCGCGGGGCCGTCGATGACCGCCCCGCGCATACCGATTCCGTTGCGAATCAGCCTACCGTCCCATTCGCCAGCGCCGCCCGCTCGGCCCCATACGTCTCGCTGATGATCTTTCCGTTATCGAGCTTCAGCACCCGATCCGCGATCGGGAAGTACCGGTCGTCGTGGCTGATCACGATCACCGTCTTGCCGCGCGCGCGCAGCTCCGGCAGCAGTTGCTCGTAGAACACCGCCTTGAACGCCGGGTCCTGATCCGCCGCCCACTCGTCGAACAGATACAGCGGCCGATCCTCGAGATACGCGACGACGAGCGCAAGCCGCTTGCGCTGCCCGGTCGACAGCGCGCGCGTCGAGAACGCGCCGTCGACGACCTGCACCTTGTGATCGAGCGAGAGCTTCGCGACGAGCGCGTTCGCGCGCGCGTCGGCCTGCGCGCGGGCCGCGTCGTTCGGATCGACGATGCCGAGCAGCGCGTCGAACAGGTGGAAGTCGTTGAACACCGCCGAGAAGCGCTCGCGGTACGCGGCGCGCTCGGCGAGGCCGATCGGCCTGCCGTCGAGCTCGATCGCGCCGCTTTCGGGCTCGTAGAGGCCCGTCAGCACCTTCGCGAGCGTCGTCTTGCCGCTGCCGTTGCCGCCGACGATGAACACGAGCTCGCCCGGCTTCAGCGTCAGGTCGATCGGGCCGACGCGGAACATCCGCTCGTCGCGCTCGTGGAAGTACGAATGCGTGACGCCGCGCAGCGCGAGCGTGTCGAACGGCGCGTGCGATGCGCGCTCGTCGGGCGGCGGCGCCGTGCGCAGCGCGCCGAACTGCGCCATCAGCTTCTCGATCCGCTCGAGCGACACGCGCGCCGCGTTCAGCGTCGGCACGTTGTTCAGGAGCCCGTCGAGCGGCAGCAGCATGAACAGGAACACGACCACGTAGCCGGATGCGGCGGGGCCGTCGCCGCGCACGCCGAGCGCGGGCCAGAACGCCGCGACGCCGAGGAACACGTAGAACAGGAACACGATCCAGCCGACGCCGATCGCGTACGCGCTGAACGCGCGGCGGCGATGGTCGCGCACTTCGGCGATCGCGGCGCCCAGTTGGCCGTCGACGAACTGGCGCGAGCGCGCCTGATGCAGCTTCAGCTCCTTCGCGCCCGAAAAGAGCGCGCCGAGATAGCCGAACAGCTTGTCCTGCGAGCGGCCGGCATCCTCGAGCCATGCGATCGCGCGCTTGTCGCCCGCGTGGTAGCCAACCGAGCCGACGAGGATCGCCGCGACCGCGAGCAGGCACACGGGCCACGACAGCCACGCGAGATAGCCCAGGCAGCCGAACACGATCGAGCCGTGCATCACGAGGTTCGGCAGCGCGAAGAACAGCATCGACACGTTGGTCGCGTCGTCGGTCAGCACCGACTGGACGGGCGCCGCGCCGATCCGCTCGACGTCCTGCAGCTCGGCCGCCGCGACGCGCCGCGCGACGTGCTCGCGCAGTTGCGCCATCGTGTCCTGCGACAGGCGGGCGAACAGCACGCCGGTGACGATCCGGGTCACGAGCGCGATCACCGCGCAGAGGCCGAAGCGCCACGCGAGCGTGACGTCGGCCGCCTCGGGCTGCGACAGCGCGCGGCTCAGCGTCGCGACGAGCAGCACGCTCGACGCGCCGTTCAGCACGCACGCGGCGAGCGCGATCGCGAACGCGCCGCGGGAGCGCTTCAGGAGCGCGAGGATCAGGCGCCGCGCGTACTTCGCGGCGGGTCCGGAATCGGTCGGGGGCGGGGCGTCGAGGCGCCCGGTGGCAGCGGTCATCGGCAGGTTACGAGTCAAGTGAAGATCGGGACGGCGCTTCGATGCGCGAAGCGGACGGCGAGGCGCGTGCGCGCCCTCTGACTGCTAGACGAACGGGCGGGCGCAATGTTTACCCGCGGCCTTCGCGCTGGCGGGCGTCGATGCCGGCGGCGACGGCGTCCGGGCGCGCCTGCGGAGCCGTCGCGGCGCGCGCCGGCAACGTGCCGGCCGCCGCGCCGGGTAAACGGCGCGGTAAAAAATTTCACGCGTGATTCGTCTCACTGTTGAAGCGGCCCTCTTGCGGCCGGCGACATGAACGAACGGCCGAGGCGGCCGGATCCAACGGACTTCACGCCCTATGACGAGCTTTCCGACTGCGCTGCATCAACGAATCCACGCGCTCGCGCGACTCGATCCCGACGCGCCCGCGCTTGCGTCGTTTTCGCCCGACACCGTGCGCCTGTCGCGCGGCGAACTCGACGACCGCGCGGCGCGCCTCGCCGCGCAACTGCGCGCGGCGGGCGTGACGACGGAAGTGCGGGTGGGCGTCTGCGTCGCGCGCTCGTGCGACCTGTTCGTCGCGCTGCTCGCGGTGATGAAGGCGGGCGGCGTGTTCGTCGCGCTCGATCCGCGCCATCCGGCCGCGCGGCTCGATTGGGTCGCGCGCGATGCGGGGCTCGCGCACGGGATCGTCGACGCGTCGGCCGACGCCGCGATGCGCGCGCGCTTTGCACAATGCTTCGACGTCGCGAGCGTCGCGCGGCCGGACCCGGCCGCGCCGCGCGTGCACGGCGGCGAGGCGGACGACGGGTGCACGGACGTCGCGGTGCATCCGCGCGCGGCCGCCTACATGATCTATACGTCCGGCTCGACGGGCACGCCGAAGGCGGTCGTCGTCGAGCACGGCCCGCTCGCCGCGCACGGCGACGCGCTCGCCGAATCGCTGCCGATCGGGCCCGGCGATCGCGTGCTGCATTTCGCGTCGGTGAACTTCGACGTCGCGATCGAGGCGTGGCTCGTGCCGCTCGCGGTCGGCGGCAGCGTCGTCATTAGCGATCCGCCGCCGTTCCCGCCCGACGCCGCGCACGCGCTGATCGCGCGCGAGCGCGTGACGAACACGACGCTGCCGCCCGCGTACCTGCGCGAGTTCGCGGCGGTATGCGCGCGCGAAGGCGTGCCGCCGTCGCTGCGCGTGCTGCTGTTCGGCGGCGAGGCGATGTCGCAGGACACGTTCGACGAGATCCGCCGCGTGTTTCCGTCGATCCGTCTCGTCAACGGCTACGGGCCGACCGAGACCGTGATCTCGCCGATGCTCTGGCCGGTCGATCCGGGCACGGCGCCCGCGCTCGAAGACGGCAACGGCTACGCGTCGCTGCCGATCGGCTGGCCGATCGGCCGGCGCGTCGCGCGCGTCGAGCAGGCGGACGGCTCGGTCGCGCACGGCGACGCGGGCGAGCTGCTGCTCGGCGGCGCGTGTCTCGCGCGCGGCTACCACGGCCGCCCGGCGCTGACCGCTGAGCGCTTCGCGCCGGACCCGACGGGCGAGCCCGGCGCGCGGATCTACCGGACGGGCGACCTCGCGCGCGAGCGCGCGGACGGCTCGTTCGACTATCTGGGCCGGATCGACGATCAGGTCCAGGTGCGCGGCGTGCGCGTCGAGCCGGGCGAGATCGCCGCGTGCCTGCTCGCGCATCCGGGCGTGCGCGACGCGGGCGTGCTCGCCGAGACGGCGGACGGGCGCACGCAGCTGATCGCGTGCGTCGCGCTGGCCGGGCCGCGGGCCGAGACGTCCGCCGGCGATTCCGCCTCCGATACGCGGCCGGACGACGACGCGCTGCGCGCCCACGTCGCCGCGCATCTGCCGGCCGCATGGCTGCCGCACCGGTTCGCGCGCTTCGACAAGCTGCCTTACACGCTGAACGGCAAGCTCGACCGCGCCGCGCTGCGCGACGCGGTCGCGGCGCTGCCCGTCGAGGCCGCCGCCGGTTTCGACGCGCCGCGCACGGACACCGAGCGCCGCGTCGCCGCGCTGTGGCGGCGCCTGCTGAACGATCCGGCACCGATCGGCCGCGTCGACCGCTTCTTCGTGCGCGGCGGCGATTCGCTCGCCGCGATGCAGTTGCAGGCCGCGATCCGGCTCGAATGGCGCGTCGATCTGCGGCTCGACGCGATTTTCGACGATGCGCCGCTTGCCGAGCTCGCCGCGCGGATCGACGGCGCGCGGCCGGGCGCGGATCGGCCGGTCGTGGCCGCCGCGCCGGCGCCGCGCGCCGATACGGACAACGCCGCCGGCGCCGTCGAGCGTCCCGCGTCGTTCGCGCAACAGCGCTTCTGGGTGCTCGCGCGCACGCAGGATGCGGGCGCCGCCTATCACGTGTCGTTCCACTGGGACGTCGACGGCGGGCTCGACCTCGACACGCTGCAGCGCGCGCTCGATGCGCTGATCGCGCGTCACGAGGCATGGCGCACGACGCTCGTCGAGAACGACGACGGGATCGTCGTGCAGCGAATCCACGCGATGCTGCCGGTGCGGATCGCGGCCGTCGATCTGCGCGGCGAGTTCGCGTCGTCGCGCGCCGCGCGCTTGGCCGAATTGACCGAGCGCCACGCGAGCGCGCCGTTCGACCTGTCCGACGGTCCGCTCGTGCGCGCGCTGCTCGTGACGCTCGCCGACGGCGCGCAGCGCTTCCTGCTGACGACGCACCACGCGGTCAGCGACGGCTGGAGCTCGCGTTGCGCGTTCGACGAGCTGACGACCGCGTACGCGGCGTTCGCCGAAGGCCGCGAGCCCGCGCTGCCGACGCTGCCGATCCAGTACGCGGACTACGCGCAATGGCAGCGCGACGCGCTCGATGCGGGCGAAACCGCGCGCCAGCTCGCCTACTGGCGCGCCGCGCTCGCCGACGCGCCCGCGCCGCTCGCGCTGCCGCTCGACCGGCCGCGCGCGGCCGAGCGCGACTATCGCGGCGGCCGGCTCGCGCTGCGTCTTTCGTCCGCCGTGTCGGGCGCGGTGCGCGATGCCGCGCGCCGGCTGCACGCGTCGCCGTTCACCGTGCTGCTCGCCGCGTTCGACGCATGGCTGTTCCGCCTGACGGGCGAGCGCGATCTCGCCGTCGCCGCGCCGATCGCGCAGCGCGCGCGTCCGGAGACCGCGCCGCTCGTCGGCCTGTTCCTCAACACGCTCGCGCTGCGCGCGCACGTGTCGCCCGCGCAGTCGTTCGAATCGCTCGCCGCATCGGTGCGCGACGCCGCGTTCGGCGCGTTCGCGCACCAGGACGTGCCGTTCGACAAGGTGGTCGACGCGGTGAAGCCGCCCGTGCGCCGCGGCGACGAGTGGCTGCGGGTCAAGTTCGCGCAGCAGTTCGATCTCGAATTGTCCGCGTCGCTGCCGGGCGCGTCGGTGCGGATGGCGCCGGGGCTCGATCCGGCCGCGCGCTTCGATTTCGCGCTCGATTTCACCGACGATCCGCGCGGCATCGAATTCGTCGCCGCGTATGCGCTCGACGGGCTCGACGAAGCGACCGCGCAAGCGTGGCTCGACAGCTTCGCGGCGCTCGTCGAAGACGCGATGCGCCATCCGCGGCGCGCGATCGCCGAGCTGGCGGTTGCCCAGGGCGGCGCGCCGCGCGCGCTGCTCGCCGGCCGGCCGCTCGCGACCGCGTCCGACGTGCTCGCGCTGTTCGCGCGCGAAGCGGCCGAGCATCCGCACCGGATCGCGCTCGCGGACGCGGACACGCAACTCACGTTCGCCGAGCTCGACGACGCGTCGAACCGCGTCGCGCTCGCGCTGCGCCGCGACGGCGCGCGCGCGGAGACGCCCGTCGCGATCTGCGTCGAGCGCTCGGCGCGCTTCGCGGTCGCGTTCGTCGGCGTGCTGAAGTCGGGCGCGGTCGCGGTGCCGCTCGATCCGGCGTCGCCGCGCGAGCG
Source organism: Burkholderia oklahomensis C6786 (assembly GCF_000959365.1). Lineage (NCBI taxonomy): Bacteria > Pseudomonadati > Pseudomonadota > Betaproteobacteria > Burkholderiales > Burkholderiaceae > Burkholderia > Burkholderia oklahomensis. The sequence goes on along the minus strand of NZ_CP009555.1, from coordinate 3,843,564 downwards.
GATCGCGACCGCGCTCGCCGCGTGCGGCGCGCGCCGGATGCTCGCGGCGGGCGATCCCGGCGCGCTCGGCGACTTCGACGGCGTCGCCGTGCAGGACGTCGACGCGTGCGCGCACGACGCGTCGCTCGCGAACGCCGCCGCGCCGCGCGTGCCGCCGCTGCCCGAGCAGGCCGCGTATCTGATCTTCACGTCGGGCTCGACGGGCGCGCCGAAGGGCGTCGTCGTCTCGCATCGCGCGCTCGCCGACTACGTCGCCGGGATGCTCGACGAGCTCGCGTTCGCGCCGGACGCGTCGATGGCGATGGTGTCGACGGTCGCGGCCGACCTCGGCCACACGACGCTGTTCGGCGCGCTGTGCTCGGGCCGCACGCTGCATCTGCTGCCCGCGCACGCGGCCTTCGATCCGGACCGCTTCGCGCACGAAATGGCGACGCGCGACGTCGGCGTGCTGAAGATCGTGCCGAGCCACCTGCACGCGCTGCTCGACGCGCAGCGCGCGGCCGACGTGCTGCCCGCGCACGCGCTCGTCACGGGCGGCGAGGCGCTGCCGTGGACGCTCGTCGAGCGGATCGCCGCGCTCAGGCCCGGCTGCCGCGTGATCAATCACTACGGGCCGACCGAAGCGACCGTCGGCGCGCTCGTCTGCGACACGTCCGCGCCGGCCCAGGCGGACCTGCGCGGCGCGGCGGCGGCCGGCGCAGGCGCCGCGCCCGCGCGCGGCGTGCCGCTCGGCCGGCCGCTGCCGAACGCGCACGCGTGCGTGCTCGACGCGCACGGCGCGAGCGTGCCCGTCGGCGCGATCGGCGAGCTGCACCTCGGCGGCCCCGGCGTCGCGCGCGGCTATCTGGGCCGCGCGGCCGCGACCGCCGAGCGCTTCGTCCCGCATCCGCACGAAGCGGGCGCGCGCGTCTACCGGACGGGCGACCGCGTGCGGCTGCGCGCGGACGGCCGGCTCGACTTCCTCGGGCGTCTCGACGATCAGGTGAAGATCCGCGGCTATCGCGTCGAGCCGGGCGAGGTGAGCGCCGCGCTGCGCGCGCTGTCCGGCGTCGCGCAAGCCGAGACGCTCGCGGTCGAGCAGGACGCCCGGCTGCGCCTCGTCGCGTTCGCGACGCCCGAAGCCGGCGCGCGTCTTTCGGGCGATGCGCTGCGCGACGCGCTCGCCGCGCGCCTGCCCGACTACATGGTGCCCGCCGCGCTCGTCGTGCTCGACGCGCTGCCCGTGACCGCGAACGGCAAGATCGACCGCGCGGCGCTGCGCGCGCTCGCGGCGACGCCCGCGAGCGCGTCGGCCGCCGACGAGGACGCGCCGCAAGGCCGGATCGAAGAGACGCTCGCGGCCGTCTGGCGCGAGGTGCTGAAAGCGCCGCGCGTCGGCCGCCACGACAACTTCTTCGAGCTCGGCGGCGATTCGATCCTCGTGCTGCAGGTGATCGCGCGCTCGCGCAAGCGCGGCGTCAAGTTCACGCCGAAGCAGTTGTTCGACGGCCCGACGGTCGCCGAACTCGCGCGCGTCGCGGTTGCGATCGAAGCCGTCGCGCCGAAGGACGGTGCGGCGGCCAGCGCGAGCGCCGCCGCCGGGCAGCCGTCGTCCGCCGCGCGATCGGACGAAACGTGGCTCACGCCCGCGCAGCTTCGGTTCTTCGACCTCGACATCCCACGCCGCGGCCACTGGAACCAGTCGATCGAGCTCGACGTCGCCGGCGTATTCGATTTCGATGCGTTTGCGCGCGCGTTCGACGCGCTGCTGACCCATCATCCCGTGTTCCGCCAGCGCTTCGCGCGAACGGGCGCGAACGGCGCGTGGCGACTCGCCGACGCGCCGCGCGCATTCGACGCGCTGCCGCTCGCGGCCGCCGCCGCGCGCGACGAAGCGGACGCGCTCGCACAGTTCGACGCGCTGCAAAGCACGCTCGACGTGACGCGCGGCCCGCTCGCGTGCGCGTTCGCGGCCGCGCTGCCGAATGGGACAGCGGCGGGCGCGACGAAGCTGTATCTGGCGATCCATCACGTGATCGTCGACGGCGTGTCGTGGCGCGTGCTGCTCGACGATCTCGATTCCGCCTACCGCGCCGCGTGCGAGCGCCGCGCGGTGCGGCTCGGGCCGACGGGCGCGAGCGCGCCCGAATGGGCGGCCCGGCTCGCGCGCGCGGCCCGCGATCCGGCCGGGCCGTTCGCCGCCGAGCGGCCGTACTGGGCGGCGCTCGCCGCGCCGCACGACGACCTGCGGCTCGACCATCCGCACGCCATCGCGACCAACGCCGACGCCGACGTCGTGATCCAGACGCTCGATGCGGCGCTCACGCGCGACGTGCTGACCGAGGCGAACGCCGCGTACCGGACCCACGCGGTCGAACTGCTGATCGCGGCGCTCGTCGCCGCGCTCGGCCGTCATGCGGGCGCGGCGTCGTGCCGGCTCGAGCTCGAAGGGCACGGCCGCGAGGCGCTGTTCGACGACATCGACGCGAGCCGCACGCTCGGCTGGCTGACGAGCCACTATCCGGTCGCGTTCGCGGTCGACGCGACGCTCGCCGGCGTGAAGGACGCGTTGCGCGCGGTGCCGAACAAGGGCCTCGGCTTCGGCGTGCTGCGCCATTACGGTGACGACGCGACGCGCGCCGCGCTCGCCGCGGTCACGCGTCCGCGCGTGACGTTCAACTACCTCGGCCAGTTCGACGCGCCGCGCGACGCCGCGCTCGTGCCGCGCTTCGGCGGCGCGGGCCGCGAGCGCGACCCGGCGGGGCCGATCGGCAACGCGCTCGCGATCCACGCGTACGTCGACGCGAACGACGGGCGCGCGCTGAAGGTGCACTGGGTGTACGGCGCGACGCAGTTCGAGCGCGCGACGATCGACGCGCTCGCCGCGCGATTCGACGCCGCGCTGCGCGAACTCGCGGCGGCGTGCAAGGCGCGCATCGCCGAGCGCGGCGCCGGGGCCACGCCGGGCGACTATCCGCTCGCGCGCGCGGCGGGGCTCACGCAGGCGGCGCTCGACCGGCTGCCGTTCGATGCCCGCGCGATCGACGACCTCTATCCGCTGTCGCCGATGCAGCAGGGGATCCTGTTCCATTCGCTGTTCGCGCCGGAACGGGCGACGTACGTGAACCAGCTCGTCGCGACGCTCGTCGCCCCGGACGTCGAGCGGCTGCGCGCCGCGTTCGACGCGGCCGTCCCGCGCCACGACATCCTGCGCACCGGCTTTGCCGCGCACGAAGCGGCGCCGATGCAGGTCGTCCATCGTCATGCGCGGATGCCGGTCGAGATCGTCGACTGGCGCGGCGCGCATCCGGACGATGCGCGCGTCGAAGCGGCGCTCGACGCGTGGCTCGCCGACGACCGCGCGCGCGGCTTCGATCTCGCGACGCCACCGCTGATGCGCGTGACGCTGATCCGCACGGGCGAGACCGAGTGGCGTCTCGTCTGGACCCGCCATCACCTGCTGCTCGACGGCTGGAGCACCGCGCGCCTCTTCGCGGACGTGCTGCGCGACTACATCGAGCCGCCGCGCGCGAATCCGTTCGCCGCGCCGGCGCGCACGCGCTATCGCGATTTCATCGCGTGGCTCGCGCGGCGCGACGCCGGCGCCGACCGCGCGTTCTGGCTCGATCGGCTCGCGCGGCTCGACGAGCCGACGCACGTCGCCGAACGCGAGCGCGGCGCGAACGACGCGTCCGGCAACGGCGCGTCCGGCGACGGCGCAGCCGCTCGCGAGGCGACCGGCCGCGCGAACTGGCGCGCCGCGCTGTCCGCTGCCGACACCGCGCGCGTCGCCGACGCCGCGCGCCGGCTCAAGGTGACCGTCAACACGATCGTGCAGGGCGCCTGGGCGCTCGCGCTGCAGCGCACGACCCACCACGCGGCGGTCGCGTTCGGCGCGACGGTCGCCGGGCGCCCGGACGCGCTGCCTGACGTCGACACGGTGCTCGGCCTCTTCATCAACACGCTGCCGGTGATCACCGCGCCCGAGCCCCGGCTTGCCGCGCGCGAATGGCTCGCGCGCCTGCAGCGCGACAACGCGGCGGCGCTCGAGCACGCGCATACGCCGCTCTACGAGATCCAGCAATGGGCGGGCGCGGGCGGCGCGCTGTTCGACACGCTCGTCGTGTTCGAAAACTATCCGGTCGACGAAGCGTGGCACGGGCGCGATCCGCGCGCGCTGCAAAAGCGCGACCTGCGCAACATCGAGGCGACCGACTTCGCGGTGACGCTCGTGATCGAAGCGGGCGACACGCTGTCGATCGACTACGGCTACGATCCCGCGCGGATCGGGCAGGCGCGCGTCGAAGCGCTGCACCGCGCGTTCGCCGCGTGCATCGGCGGCCTGATCGCGAATCCGGATGCGCCGCTCGGCGCGATCTCGTGCGCCGACGCCGATGATCTCGCGCTGATCGCGCGATGCAACGCGACCGGCGTGCGCTGGCCCGACGCGCAGCGCGCGCCGCTCTTCGCGCAGTTCGAAGCGGCCGCGCGCGCGCGGCCCGACGCGATCGCGCTCGAATTCGCCGACGCAAGCGGCAGCGGTGCGATCGCGCGGATGCGCTACGCCGAGCTCGACGACAAGGCCGCCCGCGTCGCGGCGGCGCTCGCCGCGTCCGGCGTGCGGCCCGACTCGGTCGTCGCGCTGTGCGTCGAGCGCTCGTTCGACATGGTCGTCGCGCTCGTCGGCGCGATGAAGGCGGGCGCCGCGTATCTGCCCGTCGATCCGGACTATCCGGCCGAGCGGATCGCGTATCTGCTCGGCGACGCGAAGCCGCCCGTCGTGATCACGCAAGCGCATCTGCGTGCGCACGTCGACGCGGCGCTCGCGGGCGCCGCCGCGGTCGTCGTCACCGTCGACGAACTGATCGAACGCGCGCCGGCGGCGCTTCCCGCCGGGACGCCCGCCGCCGCTGCCGCCGCTGCCGCTGCCATTGCCCCCGACCAGCTCGCGTACCTGATCTACACGTCGGGCTCGACCGGCAAGCCGAAGGGCGCGGGCAACACGCACGGCGCGCTCGCGAACCGGATCGCGTGGATGCAGCACGCGTATCGCCTGACGCCCGACGACGTCGTGCTGCACAAGACGCCGTTCGGCTTCGACGTGTCGGTGTGGGAGTTCGTGTGGCCGCTTTCCGTCGGCGCGACGCTCGCGATCGCGGCGCCCGGCGACCATCGCGATCCGGCGCGGCTCGTCGATGCGATCGAAGCGCATCGCGTGACGACGCTGCATTTCGTGCCGTCGATGCTCGCCGCGTTCGTCGCGTATCTGGACGATTTCGGCGCGGCCGCGCGCTGCGCGAGCGTGAAAACGATCGTCGCGAGCGGCGAGGCGCTCGCGCCCGAGCTCGTCGCGCGCGTCGCCGCGCGGCTGCCGGGCGCGACGCTCCACAACCTGTACGGGCCGACCGAGGCGGCGATCGACGTGTCGCACTGGACCTGCACGGCCGGCGACGCGACCGGCGCCGCCGTGCCGATCGGCCATCCGATCGCGAACGTGCAGCTGCACGTGCTCGACGCGGCGCTGCACCCGGTGCCGGCCGGCGCGACGGGCGAGCTGTACCTGGGCGGCGCGGGGCTCGCGCGCGGCTACCTCGGCCGCGCGGCGCTGACGGCCGAGCGCTTCGTGCCCGATCCGTTCGCGGCGGGCGCGCGGCTCTACCGGACGGGCGACCTCGCGCGACGGCGCGCGGACGGCGCGCTCGTCTATCTCGGCCGGATCGACACGCAGGTGAAGCTGCGCGGCCAGCGGATCGAGCTGGGCGAGATCGAGGCGCTGCTGCGCGCGGGCGAAGGCGTCCATGACGCCGTCGTGATCGTGCGCGACGAGCGGCTCGTCGGCTACGTCGCGTGCGCCGCGCCCGCCGGATTCGACGGCGCCGCGCAGATCGAACGGCTGCGCGCGCAATTGCCCGCGTACATGGTGCCCGCGCAGCTCGTCGCGCTCGACGCGCTGCCCGTCACGCCGAACGGCAAGTGCGATCGCCGCGCGCTGCCCGCGCCCGTCTTCGACGAGCGGGTCGTCGACGCGCCGCGCACCGACACCGAGCGCGCGCTCGCGGCGATCTGGCGGCGCGTGCTGAAGCTGCCGGACATCGGCCGCGACGACGATTTCTTCATGCTCGGCGGCCATTCGCTGCTCGCCGCGCAAGCGAACGCGCAGGCGAACCTGCAGTGGGCGCTGACGCTGCCGCTGCGCACGATCTTCGACGAGCGCACGCTCGCGCGCTGCGCGGCGGCGATCGACCGCGCACACGACGCCGGCCGCGACCACGACGCCGCGAGCGCGATCGACGCGCTGCTCGGCGAGCTCGAAGCCCAGTAAGGAGCCCGCATGACCGCCACCCCCGATCTGCTGTCGCTCGCCGCGCGTTTCGCGCGGCTGCCCGGCACGCAGCGCAAGCAGTTCCTCGCGAAGCTCGGCGCCGCGGGGATCGATTTCCGGATGCTGCCGATCCCGCCGCGCGAGGACCGCGCGGCGAGCGCGCCGGCGTCGTTCGCGCAGACGCGCCTCTGGCTGCACGCGCGTCTGCTCGGCGAATCGGCCGCGTATCACATCACCGAGCGGCTGCGTCTTGACGGCGCGCTCGACGCGAACGCGCTGCGGCTGTCGTGCGACGCGCTGATCGCGCGCCACGAAGCGCTGCGCACGACGTTCGCCGAAGGCGCCGACGGCGTGCTGCAGACCGTGCACGCGCCGACGCGCTGCCCGTGGCGCTTCACGGATTTCGCCGACGCGCCCGCCGCGGAGCGCGACGCGCGCGCGGCGGCCGTCGCCGCACGCGACGAGGCCGAGCCGTTCGATCTCGCGCACGGCCCGCTGCTGCGCGCGCATCTGATCCGGCTCGACGCGTCGGTTCACTGGCTCGTGCTGACGACGCATCACATCGTGTCGGACGGCTGGTCGGCCGACGTGATGCTCGCGGAGCTGTCGTCGTTCTATCGGTCGTTCGCGACGGGCGACGCGGTGTCGCTCGCGCCGCTGCCGATCCAGTACGCCGACTACGCGCTCTGGCAGCGCCGCTGGCTCGACGCGGGCGAGGGCGAGCGCCAGCTCGCGTACTGGCGCGCGACGCTCGACGCGAGCCGCGACGTGCTGCTGCTGCCCGGCGCGGCGACGCGGCCCGCGCAGCGCAGCGCAAGCGGCGCGCGCCACACGTTCGACGTGCCGGCCGCGCTCGCGCAGCGGGCGCGCTCGCTCGCGCAGACGCGCCGCGCGACGCCGTTCGCGGTGCTGCTCGCCGCGCTCGCGACGCTGCTCGCGCGCGCGTCGGGCGAGCCGGAGATCCGGATCGGCGTGCCGTCGGCGAATCGCGAGCGCGGCGAGACCGTCGGGCTGATCGGTTTTTTCGTGAACACGCTCGCGCTCGCGGTCCGAACGCCCGCGACGCGCGCGTTCGAGACGCTCGTCGACGCGACGCAGCGCGGCCTCGTCGATGCGCAATCGCATCAGGACGTGCCGTTCGACCAGGTGGTCGACGCGCTCGGCGTCGCGCGCAGCGCGAGCCACCATCCGCTCTTTCAGGTGATGGCCGCGTACGGCGCGCACCGCGCGCTGCCGTCGTTTGCCGACGTGCGCGCGACCGAGCTGCCGTCCGGCATGCCGTACGCGAAATTCGACCTGACGCTGAGCTTCGACGAGCGCGACGACGGCGGGCTCGACGCGCGCTTCGTCTATGCGACCGACATTTTCGATGCCGATGCGATCGAGCGGCTTGCCGCACGCTATGTCGAGCTGCTCGCGCACGCGGTCGACGCGCCCGGCGCGGCGATAGGCGACCTGCAATGGCTGCCCGACGCGGAGCGCCGCGAGCTCGCCGCGTGGAACGGCGAGACGCACGGCGGCGCGGATCGCGAGCGCGGCGGGGCGTCCTCGGGGCGATCGCCGGTCGGCGAATCGTCCGGCGAACTTTCCGGCGTGTCTTTCGGCAAGCCGCCCGGCGGGCCGTTCGACGAACCGTTCGTCCCGGTCCACGACCGGATCGCCGAGCATGCACGCCGCCGTCCCGATGCGCGCGGCGTCGCCGACGTCGCGCGCGCGCTGACGCGCGGCGAGGTCGAGCGGCGCGCGACGCGGCTCGCGAAACGGCTCGTCGCGGCGGGCGTGCGCGCGGAAATGCGCGTCGGCGTCGCGCTGTCGCGGTCCGTCGACCTGCTCGTCGGCCTGATCGCCGCGCTCAAGTCGGGCGGCGCGTTCGTGCCGCTCGATCCGAGCCACCCGCGCGAGCGGCTGGCCCAAATGCTCGACGACGCGCAGATCGCGCACGTGATCACCGAGCGAGGCGGCGTCGACGCGCTGCCGCTCGCGGGCGCCGCGCGCGCATGGCTCGTCGACGACGAGATCCCCGACGCCGAGATCGACGGCGTCGCGCTGCCGGACGTATCGCCGCATCAGGCCGCGTACGTGATCTACACGTCGGGCTCGACGGGCAAGCCGAAGGGCGTCGTCGTCGATCACGGCGCGTTCGCGCGCCATTGCGACGCGATCGCCGCGCGCTACGGCGCGACCGAGCGCGACGTGTTCATGCTGTTCCAGTCGGTCAATTTCGACGGCGCGCACGAAGGCTGGTTCTCGCAATATCTGTCCGGCGCGGCGGTCGCGGTGACGGCCGACACGCTGTGGCCGCCCGCGCGGACCTGCGCGCTGATCGCGCGCGAAGGCGTGACGATGACCTACGTGCCGCCCGGCTGCGCGACGCAGCTCGCCGAATGGGCGCTCGAGCACGGCGCGCCGCCGACGCTGCGCTCGATCACGGTCGGCGGCGAGGCGACGTCGCGCGAAGCGTTCGCGCTGATGCGCCGCGCGTTTCCGAATGCGCGCGTCGTCAACGGCTACGGGCCGACCGAGACCGTGATCACGCCGATGCTGTGGATGTTCGAGCCGGGCGACGATCCGGCAAAGCTCGCCGACGCCGCGTATCTGCCGATCGGCACGCTCGTCGGCGCGCGCACCGCGCACGTGTTCGACGCGCGGCTGAACCCGCTGCCCGTCGGCGTGATCGGCGAGCTGTACCTGGGCGGCGAGGGGATCGGCGTCGCGCGCGGCTATCTGGGCCGCGCGGCGCTCACGGCCGAGCGCTTCGTGCCCGATCCGTACGGCGCGCCGGGCGCGCGGCTCTATCGCACGGGCGACCTCGTGCGCCGCCGCGCGGACGGCGTGTTCGATTTCATCGGCCGCATCGACCATCAGGTGAAGCTGCGCGGGCTGCGCATCGAGCTGGGCGAGATCGAGGCGCAGCTCGCCGCGCACGACGACGTGCGCGAGGCGGTCGCGGTCGTGTTCGGCAACGGAGCGCAGGCGCGGCTCGTCGCGTACGTCGAGCTGACGGGCGACGCCCGCGAGCGCGCGCGGTGCGCCGACGCGGCCGAGCTCGACGCGCACCTGCGCCGCACGCTGCCCGACTACATGGTGCCCGCGCATATCGTCGTGCTCGATGCGCTGCCGCGCAACGCGAACAGCAAGGTCGACCGCGCGGCGCTGCCCGAGCCGGCGCACGTCGCGCGCGCGTACGAGGCGCCCGTGAACGACGTCGAGGCGGCGCTCGCGGACATCTGGCGCGAAGTGCTCGGCGTCGAGCGGGTCGGCCGCGCCGATCATTTCTTCGAGCTGGGCGGCCATTCGCTCGCCGCGGTGCGCGTCGCGACCCGCGTCGCCGAGCGGCTCGCGCGCGATGTGCCGGTGCGCGCGCTGTTCGAGGCGCCGATTCTCGCGCCTTACGCGCAGCGCGTGTCCGCCGCGGCGCCCGCGGAAGCGGCGCGCGGCGCGGGCGGCGCGCCCGCCGCGGCATATGCGCCGGACGCCGACGGCGTGCTGCCGCTGTCCGCCGCGCAGCGCGGCCTGTGGTTCCTGTGGCGCGCGCAGCCGGACAGCGCCGCGTACAACATTCCGGTCGCGCTGCGGCTTCGGGGCGCGCTCGACGTCGACGCGCTCGCCGCCGCGTTCGCGCACGCGGCGGCCCGTCATCCGGCGCTGCGCACGCGGATCGTCGCGCGGGCGGACGGCGCGCCGGGCCAGCGGATCGCGCCGGCGCGGGACGTCGCATTGCCGGTCGTCGATCTCGGCGCGAGGCCGGAGCTGGCCGACGAGCCCGCGCGGCTCGCCGCCGCAGCAGCGCTGACCGACGCCGACGCGCTCGCGCCGTTCGATCTCGCCGCCGACGCGCCGCTGTGGCGCGTGCGCGTGGTCCGGCTCGGCGCGGCCGATCACGTGCTGTCGCTCGTCGTTCATCACATCGTGTCGGACGGCCAGTCGATCGATCTGTGGCTCGACGAGGTTCGCGCGGCCTACGTCGCGCGGCTGGCGGGCGGGCGCGCGGCCAAGCCGTCCGAAGCACCCGAAGCACCGCATGCGCCGGCGGCCGACGCGCTCGTGCTGCCGGCCGCCGCGCCGCACGCGCGCCTGTCGTTCTGGCGCGAAGCGCTCGCGGGCGCGCCGTCGCACGCGCTGCCGCCGCCGCGCACGGGCCGCGCCGTCGCGCCGCGCTGGGACGCGGGCCGTCTCGCGTTCGAGCTCGACGACGCGCTCGCGCGCCGCGCGCGCGCGATGGCGCTCGACGCGCACGCGACGCTGCCGATGCTGCTGCACGCGGCGCTCAACGCGGCGTTCTACCGCGCGACGGGCGCGACCGATCAGCCGGTCGGCGTGCTCGCGTCGACGCGCGAGCTGACGGGCGACGCCGCCGAGCGCTCGCTCGGGCTCTTCATCAACGCGGTCGTCGTGCGCACGCGGCTCGCGAGCGCCGATACGCCGACGACGCTCGTCGCCGCGGTGCGCGACGCGGCGCTCGCCGCCTATGCGCACGCGGACGCGCCGTTTTCCGACGTCGTCGCCGCGCTGCGCGCGCCGCGCGCGGTCAACGGCAATCCGCTGTTCCAGGTGATGTTCAACTACCTGCGGCCGGCGGGCGCCGCCGCGCGCGACTGGGCGGGGCTCGCGGTCGACGGGTTCAACGACGTCCGGCATCGCGTCGTGTTCGAGCTGGAGCTCGACGTCGTCGAGCATCCGGACGGCCGCGTGACGGGCGCGTTCTCGTATGCGACGGAACGCGTCGACGGCGCGTTCGTCGCCGCGCTCGCGGCCGACTATCTCGACGTCGTGCGTGGCTTCGTCGATGCGCCGGCGCGCGCGCTCGGCGCGTCCGCCGCGCGCTTTCCGCTCGCCGCGCACGATGGGCACGATGCGCTCGCCGCGATGCCGCCGCCGTCGCGCGCACCGAACGCCCGCGTGGACGCGCGGGCGGCCGACCGCTGCGCGCACGCGCTCGCCGGCGTGTGGCGCGCGTGCTTCGAGCGCGCCGCGCCCGCGCCGGACGGCGATCTGTTCGAAGCGGGCGCGACGTCGTTCGACGTCGTGCGCTTCGTCGACGCGGCGCAGGCGGCCGGCTTCGCGCTCGCGATCGCCGACGTGTTCGCCGCGCCGAGCTTCGCGGCGCTCGGCGCGCTCGCGATACGCGCGGCGCAGGCGGCCGGCCAGCCGGCGACGGAGGGGCGCGATGCCGATTGAGCGCCGCCTGGCGCATCGGCCCCACATCGACCGGATCGGCCGCATCGGCGATGCGCGCGATCCGCGTCACGTTTTTCTCCAGCCGGCGCCTTCAGCGCGCCGGTCACACCGTTAAGGGAATCAGACACATGCAGAGAGATACCGTATTCGACCTGATCGGCGTCGGTTTCGGGCCGTCGAACCTCGCGCTCGCCGTGCGCCTCGCGGAAGCGGGCGACGCGGCCGCGTTCGCGCATTGCTACGTCGAGCGCCAGCCGGAATTCGGCTGGCACCGCGGAATGCTGCTCGACGACTGCCGGATGCAGATCTCCTTCCTGAAGGATCTCGTCACGCTGCGCGATCCGACGAGCCGCTTCACGTTCGTCAACTACCTGTACGAGCACGGGCGCTTGAGCGAATTCGTCAACCTGAAGAACTTCTATCCGACGCGCGTCGAGTTCCACGATTACCTGAGCTGGGTCGCGGACGCGTTCGACGAGCGCGTCCATTACGGCGAGACGGTGACGGCGATCGAGCCCGTCGCGGCGCCGGGCGGAAGCGGCGAGATCGACGCGCTGCGCGTGTTCTCGCGCGACGGCGAAGGCCGCGAGCGGCAGCGCGTCGCACGCGCGCTGTCGGTCGGCGTCGGCGGCGCGCCGAGCGTGCCCGATGCGTTCGCCTCGCTCGGGCCGGACCTCGTCGTCCACTCGTCGAACTATCTGACGTCGATCGACCGGATCGTCGGCGCGCCCGCATCCGGCGCGTCCGATGCCAGTGCGAAAAAGCGCGTCGCGGTGATCGGCGCGGGGCAGAGCGCGGCCGAGGTGTTCGTCGATCTCGCGCGCCGCTTTGCGCACGTCGACGCGAGTCTCGTGATCCGCTCGGGCGCGCTGAAGCCCGCGGACGACAGCCCGTTCGTCAACGAGATCTTCAATCCGGCGTTCACGGACGTCGTCTACGCGCAGCCGGCGAGCGGCCGGCGCACGCTGATCGAGCGCTTTCGCGACACGAACTACGCGGTCGTCGACCGCCCGCTCATCGAGCAGATCTACGAAATGCTCTATCTGCAGCGCGTATCGGGCGCCACGGGCGCCGCGCCGCGCCATCGGCTGATCGCGAACGCCGCGATCGAGTCGGCCGCGCGCACGGCGAACGGACAGGTCGAGCTCACGCTGCGCGACCGCCTGACGGGCGATGCGCACACCGAGCGCTTCGACGCGCTCGTGCTCGCGACGGGCTACCGCCGCGACACGCATCTCGCGCTGCTCGACGGGCTCGCGCCGCATCTGGGCGACGCGCTCGCGGCGGGCGACGTCGCGCGCGACTACCGGCTCGCGACGCCCGCGCACTTCAAGCCGCGGATCTATCTGCAAGGTTGCTGCGAGGACAGCCACGGGCTGTCCGACACGCTGCTGTCGGTGCTCGCGCGACGCGCCGACGAAATCGCCGCATCGCTCGGGGAGCGCGCGCATGCGGCGGAACACGAAGAAGCCGTCCGGCCCGAAGGCCGCGCACGGTCACGACACGATAACAACGGGGTGAGCGGCGGCCGGCTGGCCTTCGCTCTTTGATGATGTGCGGCCTCTCGGCCGCTTTGCAACTTGGAGCAACGGAAGATGGAGTGGGCAACCAGCACGCGCGTGCGTGCGATCGCGGCCGCGGCAGGCGTGGCGTTTTACGCGGCGGCGGCGAGTCACGCGCAGGCACAGGCGGTGCAGCCGGCCGGGGACGGGAAGCCGCCGGGCAGTCAGGTGAAGCAGGACACCGCGTCGGGCGGCACGTTGCCCGCGATTTCGGTGTCGGCGGATGCGGAGCGCGACGCGAGCGTCGGTCTCGTCGCGCGGCGCAGCACGACCGGCACGAAGACCGATACGCCGATCGTCGAGATTCCGCAGACGATCAACGTCGTGACCGCGCAGCAGATCGAGGCGACGGGCGCGACCGACATCAACCAGGCATTCCGCTACATTCCGGGCTTCTCGACCTACGGGTCGGACAACCGGTCGGACTGGTACGCGGCGCTGCGCGGCTTCACGCCGACGGTGTTCGTCGACGGGCTGCAGGTGCCGAACACGCTGAACCTGTCGAGCTGGCGCGTCGATCCGTACATGATCGACAGCATCACCGTGCTGCGCGGGCCGACGTCGGTGCTGTACGGGCAGGGCGATCCGGGCGCGATCGTCGACGTGCAGAGCAAGCTCGCGAACGGCGAGCGGATTCGCGAGGCCGGCGTGCAGGTCGGCAACTACGCGCGCAAGCAGCTGATGTTCGACATCGGCGACAAGATCGACAAGGACGGCACGCTGTCGTACCGGATCGTCGGCGTCGGCCGCGACGGCAACTCGCAGTCGGGGCCGCTCGCCGATCAGCGCGTGTCGTTCGCGCCGTCGGTCAAATGGCAGCCGAACGCGGACACGTCGCTCACGCTGTCCGCGACGTACCTGCAGGACTGGAGCGGCACGTCGACCAACTTCCTGCCGGCGCAAGGGACGGTGCTGCCGAATCCGAACGGCACGATCTCGAACGACCTGTACACCGCCGACGCGAACTTCGACCACTACCGGAAAAAGCAATGGTCGCTCGGCTATCAGTTCGAGCACAGGCTGAACCCGGTGTGGACGTTCCGGCAGAACGTGCGCTGGATGCACCTGTCGCTCGACGACGCGTCCGTCTACGGCGGCGGCCTCGACGACGCCGATCCGACGATGGCGACGATGACCCGCTACGCGGGCCTGTTCCAGTTCAACTACAGCCGTTTCGACGTCGACAACCAGGCGCAGGCGAAATTCGCGACGGGCCCGCTCGCGCACACGGTGCTGTTCGGCTTCGACTACAACCGCCAGACGACGACGGACAGCGAATGGCTCGCGAAGGCGCCGAGCCTGAACATGTTCCGTCCGGTCTACGCGCCGATCACGACCGGCATCTTCAGCGGCCCGACCGCGTATCCGCGCACCGACACGAAGACGACGCTGAACGCGTTCGGCGTGTACGTGCAGGATCAGATCAAATGGCAGCGCTGGGTGCTGACGCTGGGCGGCCGGCACGACTGGACGAACACGACGCAGGACGACATCGCGAACTCGGCGAGCTTCAAGCAGAACGACCACGCGTTCAGCGGGCGCGTCGGCCTCACGTATCTCGGCGACTACGGCCTCGCGCCGTACCTCAGCTATTCGACGTCGTTCAACCCGCAGATCGGCCTGAAGCTGGCGGGCGGCGGGCTCGCGACGCCGACCAAGGGCCGCCAGATCGAGGCGGGCCTGCGCTGGCAGCCGCCCGGCAAGAACCTGATGCTGAACGCGGCGGTGTACCAGATCAACCAGACCAACGTCGCGATGAGCAACCCGAACGACTCGACGAGCAGCACGTTCGTGCAGGTGGGCGAGGTGCGCTCGCGCGGGGTCGAGCTGAGCGCGGTCGGCAATCTGTCGCGCGAGCTGTCGGTGATCGCCGCCTACGTCTATCAGGACGTGAAGAACGTGAAGGCGAACGACAACACGCTGAACAGGTGGCCCGTCGACGTGCCGCGTCCGCGCCAGATCGCGTCGCTGTGGGCCGACTGGACGTGGCGCAACGGGCCGCTGACGGGCTTCGGGGTCGGCGCGGGCGTGCGCTACATGAGCGCGGCGGCGGGCGCGGCCGACAATTCGCTGACGGTGCCGAGCTACACGCTGTTCGACGCGGCGCTGCACTACGAGCTGCGCAACTGGCGCTTCGCGATCAACGCGACGAATCTGTTCAACCGCCGCTACGTGAGCGGCTGCCAGTCGGAAGCCGTGTGCATGTACGGCAACGAGCGCACCGTGATCGCGACGGCGAAATACAACTGGTGAGCGCGGCGCATCGCCTCATCATCCCAAAGGGCGGCGCGGCGGCGCGCCGCCCGAACGAGAGGACAACACTGCGATGGCAAAGAAGAAACTCGTCTACATCTGGTCGCTGAGGAACGCCGCCGCCGACAAGGCGGGGCAGCAGGTCGACTACAAGGGCGGCAAGCGCTACATGAAGTCGGTGCTCGAATCGCTCGTCGACGCGCTGAACGACACCGGGCTCGGCGACGCGTACTCGCTCGAACGGGTGATCCACGACGACGACGCGGGTTCGCCGCTCGACCGCGAGAAGCTCGCCGAATACGGCTTTTCGCACCAGCCCGGCAAGCGCTGGTTCTATCCGCCCGAGCTGCGCGTGCAGGGCCGGCTCGTCAACGATCTGCTGCTCGCGATTCCGTCCGAATACCGTCGCGAGCCGTTCGATTCGCCCGCGCGGACGGCGGGCAAGCACGTGTTCGAGCAGCGCCTGCGCGAAGCGCTCGACGGGCTCGAAGCCGATCTCGTCGTGCTCGACGGGCTGCTCGTGATCCTCGACGAGCTCGTGCGGCCGGGCGCGCCGTATTGCCGGCGGATCGTCAACATCCATCCGGGCATCACGCGCGCGGAGTCGCCGTACGAGCGGCGCGGCGCATACGCGACGCTCGACGCGCTATACGGCGCGCGCGGGCAGAAGGTCGTCGACTGGACGACGAGGGCGACCGTGCCCGTCGAGCCGATCCGGATGACGGGCGCGTCGTTCCATTACGTCGACAACGGCGTCGATTCGGGCGAGGTGATCCATGACGTGCTGAACACGGAGATCGGCGAGCACGACACGATCCTCGAGCTGCGCTGGAACAACTTCAACCGCAGCCTCTTTCCGGCGCTGCACGAAGGGCTTGCGATCATGGCGGGGCTCGACGCGCGCGTGGCGTGAGCGGGCGGGGCGGACGACGCGCGGCGTAGTCTCGTCCCGCGGCGGCTACGGCGCGTCGCCCGTGAAAAGCGCCGCCGCCGCGGGCGGATTCGACGGCCAATACGCGTGGAAGTACGTCGCGACGATCGAACCGTGCCGGTAGACGGCTTCGCCCGCCGCGCCGTCGTCCGGGCGCGTCGCGGCCGCGACGGGCGCAAGCGGCGTCGCGAATCGCGAATAGTGGAACGTGTGCCCCGTCATCGCGCCGAAGCGCGTCGCGAGCGTCTGCATCCCGAGCGCGGCAAAGCGCCGCTGCATCGTCGCGTCGCCGGGCACGAGGCCGAGCATCGGCGTGCGCGCGCCGTCGACGTCCGTCAGCGAATCGCTCAGATACAGCATCCCGCCGCATTCGGCGACCACCGGCTTGCCCGCCGCGACGTGCGCGGCGATCGCGCGCGCGGTCGTCGCGTTCGCCGCGAGCCGCGCCGCATGCAGTTCCGGATAGCCGCCCGGCAGGTACAGCGCGTCGCAGCCGGCGGGCAGCGGCGCGTCGGCGAGCGGCGAGAAGAACGCGAGCTCGGCGCCGAGCGCTTCCAGTTGATCGAGATTCGCCGGATAGATGAACGAGAACGCCGCGTCGCGCGCGATCGCGATCCGCTTGCCGGCGAGGCTCGGCGTTTGCGTGGCGGCAGCCGATGCGACCGATGCGACCGATGCGCGATTGCGGTCGCCGGCGGCGTCCGACGTTGCAATCGTCTCGTGGTCGCCATCGACGGCGTTCGTCGCCGCGACCACGCCGTCGTCGTCTTCGGCATCGCTCGCCGTCGCCGGCGCGTCATGGCAGTCGTCCGTGGGGCCCGGTGTCGCAACCATCCCGTGGCCGTTTGCGTCAACGAACGCGAACTCGACGACGGGCGGCAGCTCGGCGAGCGCCGTGCGCGCGATCGCGTCGGCCGCGCGATCGATGCGCGCGTCGAGATCGGCGATGTCGTCCGGCTGATGCAGCCCGAGATGCCGCTCCGGCAGCGCGATCTGCGCGTCGCGCGGCAGATGGCCGAGCCAGCGGATCGATGCGGGCAGCGCGCCGCGCAGCAGCTGCGCGTGACGCTCGGAGCCGACGCGGTTCGCGAGCACGCCGTGAAACGGCACGCCGGGCCGGAAATGCGCGAGCCCGAACGCGAGCGCGGCGAAGGTCTGCGCCATCGACTGCGCGGAGATCACCGCGGCGACCGGCACGCGAAACGCCTGCGCGAGATCGGCGCTCGACGGCGTGCCGTCGAAAAGCCCCATCACGCCTTCGATCAGGATCACGTCCGCTTCGGCTGCGGCGCGCGCGAGGAGCGCGCGGCAGCCGCGCTCGCCGACCATCCCGAGATCGAGCGAATAGACGCTCGCGCCGCTCGCGCGCGCGAGCAGCATCGGATCCAGGAAATCCGGGCCGGTCTTGAACACCCGCACGCGCCGGCCGAGCCGCCGGTGATGGCGCGCGAGCGCCGCCGTCACCGACGTCTTGCCCTGGCCGGACGCGGCGGCGGCGACGAAGAGCGCGGGGCAGGCGGGCATCGCGTCAGAACTCCACGCCGCGCTGCGCCTTCACCCCTTGCTCCTTGTACGGATGCTTGACGATCCGCATCTCGGTGACGAGGTCGGCCGCGTCGACGAGCGCGTCGGGCGCGTGCCGGCCCGTCACGACGACGTGCAGCATCGGCGCGCGCGCGGCGATCGTCGCGAGCACCTCGTCGAGCGGCAGGTATTCGTACTTGAGCACCGTGTTCAGCTCGTCGAGGATCACCATCCGGTAGTCGCCGCTCTCGATCATCCGGCGCGCCTCGTCCCAGCCCTTGCGGGCAGTCGCGATGTCGGCGTCGCGATTCTGCGTGTTCCACGTGTAGCCGTCGCCCATCGTGACGAAGTCGCACTGCGCGTTCGCGCCGAGGAAATCGCGCTCGGACGTGTGCAGCGCGCCCTTGATGAACTGCACGACGCCGACCCGCATCCCGTGGCCGAGCATCCGCACGGCCATCCCGAACGCGGCCGTGCTCTTGCCCTTGCCGTTGCCGGTGTTGACGATCAGAAGGCCTTTCTCGACGGTCGCGGCCGCCTGTTTTTTCTCGTGGCCCGCGCGGCGGCGCTCGGTCATGCGTTGATGCGATTCGGCATCGGTTTTCATCGTCTGGAGTCCTGTGAGTCGGGTGATTCGTGTGGTTCGTGGATCGGAAGACGGGGCGCGGCGCGCGTCACAGCGGGCCGGCGAGCGCCGCCGTCACGCCGTCGAGCGCGAGCTTGCGCACGATGAGCGCGCCGTTCGGCGCGGCGAGCAGCGCGCACGGCTCGCAGACGCCGTCGACGCCGAACCGCTCGCGCGCGGCGGCCGACGGCGGCGTGCCGGCCGCAAGCGGCGTGTCGCGTGCGGCGCTCGCGATCTGCGCGGCGATCTCGTCGCGCGAGAACGCCGCGAGCGGCCAGCCGTGGCGCGCGCAGCATTCGACGAGGCCCGGCTCGTGCGCTTTCGCGTCGAGCGTCGCGACGACGCCGACGTCGGCGAGCGACGCATGCGGCAGATGCGCGAGCGCGGCGCGGATCGCGGCCTCGATCGCTTCGGCGGGCCGTCCCGCGCGGCAGCCGATGCCGAGCGCGACGCGCATCATCGGGCGGCCGCGCGCGAGGCGCGGGCGCGCGGGTTCCGGCGGCGTGAGTCGGATGGAATCATGTGGTCTCGGCAGTCGGCGGCCGGCTCGGGGGCCGGTGCGCCATGCGTTGCGCGCCCGGTTCCGTCCCCCGCGGGATCGGGCGTTCGGCGAGCGCGGCTCGCCCCTTGCGTCGGCCGGTATCCGGGCTGACCGCTTGCCATCCCGCCGCCTTCCCGTCCGTGGCGAGGACAGTGGCGCGATGGCGGAATGCGCGAACGCGGCGTGCGCGTCGCAGGCGGCGTACCGTTGCGAGGACAGCACAGGCTGCGCGGGCTGGCCGCTTCCTGTTTCCCGTTTGACTGAGCGCGCGATCGCGCGCTCGGGCACCGAACGCGCGCATACGATAGCACAGCGCCGACGGCGCGAGGGCGGCATGCCGACGGCGCGCGGCGAGGCGGGCAGTCGCGATTCGACGCATCCGCTGCGCGATGCCGTTCGATGCGGCGCAGATCGCCCGCGCCGCATCGATCGACATCCGCCGCCGGTCGGACGGTCGGGCGCCGGTCACGGGACATCCCGGCCGCCGCGCCGCGTCCGCGCCGCCTTTTGTCCGCCTTGACGCGCCGCGCCCGCGCGCCTACACTCGCTCGCGTTTTGGTGCTCGCGTGCGGGTTCTGTCGCACGCAGTTAAACGGGAAGCAGGGAGCGTCGCCGCGTCGCGGCCCGCCAACCTGCGCTGCCCCCGCAACGGTAAGCGAATGCATCGCGCAAGCGATGCGGCGCCGGCTTCTCCGCATGCCTGCCGGCATGCGCGGCCAACCACTGGACGCATCGCGTCCGGGAAGGTGAAGCGGCGTTTTCGTCAGCCCGGATACCGGCCGAGACACAGGGTCTGTTCGCCGATCGAGCGCATGCGCCGCGACGGCGAGCGGCCCCGGGGTTCAGCGCCGCGGGGATGCGGCGTGTCGTCCACGGCTTCATCGCGTCGCTCGCCGCCGCTGCGTGGCTCGTCCCCGTCCGATGCCGCGTGCTTCGGCCCGCGTCGCGCGCACGTCGTGAGCGCGCGCCGGCGCACAGTGCGCATGGGCGAACGGCGGGCCGGGCGGGCAGCACGAGCATCGCGCGCGATGTCGCGCGTGTTGGCATTCTTCTTGTTTGTCGACCGTTCGCAAAGGGAGCGCCATGCTCAGATCGTTTCTCCGTCTCTTCAACGACAGTCCCGCCGAGCTCCGCAGCAAGATCGCCGGCATCTACGCGCTGCTGATCGCGTTCAACGTCGGCGCGTGGGTCTGGGCGTTCGCCGCGTTCCACGGCCAGCCGGTGCTGCTCGGCACCGCGCTCCTCGCCTATACGTTCGGGCTGCGCCACGCGGTCGACGCCGACCACATCGCCGCGATCGACAACGTCACGCGCAAGCTGATGCACGAGCGCAAGAACCCGCTCGGCGCGGGGCTCTTCTTCTCGCTCGGCCATTCGACGGTCGTGATCCTGATGACGGTCGCGGTCGCGCTGACGGCGGCGACGCTCGCCGCGCGCTTCGAAGGGATGAAGGCATGGGGCGGCGTGATCGGCACGAGCGTGTCGGCGTTCTTCCTGCTCGTGCTCGCGTTCGCGAACCTGCTGATCCTGATCTCCGTGTACCGGACGTTCCGCGCGGTGCGGCGCGGCGAGCCGCTCGTCGAGCAGGATCTCGACATCCTGCTCAACCGGCGCGGCTTCTTCGCGCGGATCTTCCGGCCGCTGTTCGCGATCGTGTCGCGCAGCTGGCATCTTTATCCGATCGGCTTTCTGTTCGGCCTCGGGTTCGACACCGCGACCGAGATCGCGCTCTTCGGCATCTCGGCGACGCAGGCGCACGGCGGCCTGTCGTTCTGGTCCGTGATGGCGCTGCCGGTCCTCTTCACCGCGGGGATGACGCTCGTCGACACGACGGACGGCATCATGATGATGGGCGCGTACCGCTGGGCGTTCGTGCGGCCGATCCGCAAGATCTACTACAACATGACGATCACGTTCGTGTCGGTGCTCGTCGCGGTCGTGATCGGCGGAATCGAGGCGCTCGCGCTGATCGGCGACAAGCTCGCGCTCAAGGGCGGCCTGTGGGATGTCGCCGCGATGGCGGCCGAGCATTTCGGCATCCTCGGCTACTTCGTGATGGGGCTGTTCGTCGCGAGCTGGGCCGTGTCGGCGCTCATCTACCGGATCAAGCGCTACGACGACATCGACGTGACGATTTCCGCATGAGCCGCGCGCATCCGCGAGCGCTTCTCCATTGACCCGACACCGACCAACGGAATACCCATGCAAATGCGCAAAATCCCCGTGACGATCGTCACGGGCTTCCTCGGCAGCGGCAAAACGACGCTCTTGCGCCACATTCTCCAGAACGCGGGCGGCCGCCGGATCGTCGTGATCGTCAATGAGTTCGGCGAGCTCGGCATCGACGGCGAGATCCTCAAGGGCTGCGGGATCGGCTGCGACGACGCGGGCCGCGAAGCCGACGGCCAGCTCTACGAGCTCGCGAACGGGTGCCTGTGCTGCACCGTGCAGGAAGAGTTCTATCCGGTGATGGAAAAGCTCGTCGAGCGCCGCGCGGACATCGACCACGTGCTGATCGAGACGTCCGGCCTCGCGCTGCCGAAGCCGCTCGTGCAGGCGTTCAACTGGCCGTCGATCAAGAACAGCTTCACGGTCGATGCGGTGCTGACCGTCGTCGACGGGCCGGCCACGGCGCTCGGCCAGTTCGCCGAGAATCCGGTTGCCGTCGACGCGCAGCGCCGCGCCGACCCGAACCTCGATCACGAATCGCCGCTGCACGCGCTGTTCGCCGATCAGCTGTCGTCCGCCGATCTCGTGATCGTCAACAAGACCGATCTGCTCGACGACGGCGCGCTCGCGCGAGTCGAGACGGCGATCCGCGAAGAGATCCCGCCGCAGGTGAAGATCGTGCGCGCGCAGCGCGGCGAGCTCGATCTCGCGGCGCTGCTCGGCCTGAATGCCGCATCCGAGGAGACGATCCATCTGCGCCACGATCACCACGGCTCGGCCGACGATCCCGATCATCATCACGACGAGTTCGATTCGGTCGTCGTCGAGGCGCGCGTGGGCTCGCGCGAGGCCGCGCTCGACGTGCTCGCGGCGCTCGTCGAGGCGCACACGATCTATCGCGTGAAGGGCTTCGCCGCGCTGCCCGGCGCGCCGATGCGGCTCGTCGTCCAAGGCGTCGGGCGGCGCTTCGACAGCTATTTCGACCGCCGCCGGCGCGACGGCGAGGCGGACGTGAGCCGCTTCGTGCTGATCGGCGAGGACCTCGACGCAGCGGTGCTGCAGCGCGCGTTCGACGCGGCGCTCGCGGCCCGCGCGCAGGCCGCGTGACGTTGCGAAAGGCGGCATAGAGCGATGCATCTGTTGCGCACGACGCCGGGCGGTTTCGTCGACGATACGGCGGGCGTCGTCCGGATCGACCAGCGTCCGGCCGATATCGTCATCCTGAGCTCGGCCGACACGACGCTGTCGCTGCTCGCGAGCGTCGTGCCGAAGCTCGGCGGCGGCTTCCCGAGCGTGCGGCTCGCGAACGTGACGTTCCTGCGGCAGCCGGCATCGGTCGATTTCTATATCGACGACGTGCTGCGCCACGCGCGCGTCGTCGTGATCGACCATCTCGGCGGCGAGACGTACTGGCCGTACGGGATCGAGCAGGCGATCGCGCTCGCGGACCGCACGGGCCAAAGGCTCGCGATGTTCTCGGGCGACTTGCAGGAAGATCCGAACCTGATCGCGAAGAGCACCGTCGCGCCCGAGCTGTGCCGGCTGTGGTGGCGCTATCTGCGCGAGGGCGGGCCCGCGAACGCCGAGGGGCTGCTGCGCAGCATCGCGCATCACGCGCTCGGCGTCGGCGACGAGCCCGAGCCGCCGCGCCCGCTGCCCGCCGCCGCGCTCTATCATCCGGCGCAAGCGAGCCCGAGTCTCGACGACTGGCGCGCACGCTGGCGCGAGAGCGCGCCCGTCGTCGCGATCCTGTTCTACAAGGCGCACTGGCAGGCCGCGAACACCGCGGTGTTCGACGCGCTCGCCGACGCGCTCGCGCGCGTCGGGCTCAATCCGCTGCCGATCGCGGTGACGTCGCTCAAGGACGCGATGAGCCGCGCGGTCGTCGACACGCTGTGCGCCGATGCGAATGTCGCCCTCGTGCTGAACACGACCGCGTTCGCCGCGGGCGCGCCGGGCGCTGCCGAGCCGGAGGCGCTCGCTGGCGACGCGCCGGTGCTGCAGGTGATCCTGTCGGGCGGCAACCGCGACGCGTGGCTCGCCGATCCGCACGGCCTGAACGCGCGCGACATCGCGATGCACGTCGCGCTGCCCGAGGTCGACGGCCGGATCGTCACGCGCGCGGTGAGCTTCAAGGGGCTCGCGTACCGCTGCCCGCACACCGAGGTCGACGTCGTCCGCTACCAGCCGGACGACGAGCGGATCGCGTTCGTCGCCGAGCTGAGCCGCCGCTGGTGCCGGCTGCGCACGCTCGACAATGCCGAGAAGCGCGTCGCGCTCGTGCTCGCGAACTATCCGGCGAGCGAAGGACGGATCGGCAACGGCGTCGGGCTCGACACGCCGGCGTCGGTGCTCGCGGTGCTCGCGATGCTGCGCGACGAAGGCTACCGCGTCGCCGAGCTGCCCGGAGACGGCGACGCGCTGCTCGCGCGGATCACCGAAGGCGTGACGAACGATCCGTCGACGCGCGCGCTGCGCCCGGCGTTCCAGAGCTATCCGCTCGACGATTATCTGCGCCGCTTCGCGCAATTGCCGGACGCGGTGCGCCGCGCGCTGAACGAGCGCTGGGGGCCGCCCGAAGCGGACCCGACGCTGCGGCAGCGGCGCTTTGCGATCGCCGGCTGGCGCGCGGGCCGCGTGTTCGTCGGCGTGCAGCCGTCGCGCTCGCGCGGCGGCGACGACTACGCGAACTATCACGACGCCGATCTCGTGCCGCCGCACGCGTATCTCGCGTTCTACTTCTGGCTGCGCGACGCATTCGGCATCGACGCGATCGTCCACGTCGGCAAGCACGGCAATCTCGAATGGCTGCCGGGCAAGAGCGTCGCGCTGTCGGACGCGTGCTGGCCGGACCTGATCCTCGGACCGATGCCGCACCTGTATCCGTTCATCGTCAACGATCCGGGCGAGGGCAGCCAGGCGAAGCGGCGCGCGCAGGCGGTGATCGTCGACCACCTGATGCCGCCCCTCACGCGCGCGGAAAACTACGGGCCGCTGCAGGACCTCGAGCGGCAGGTCGACGAATACTACGACGCGCTGATGGTCGACGCGCGGCGCGCGAAGGTGCTGCGCGAGACGATCCTCGCGACGATCGTCGAGCACCGGCTGCACGAAGAGCTGAGCATCGCGCGGCCCGACGGCCGCGACGCCGAGGATGCGCTGCTCACGCGCGTCGACGCGTGGCTCTGCGAGCTGAAGGAGGCGCAGATCCGCGACGGGCTGCACACGTTCGGCAGCTCGCCGCGCGGCCGGCAGCGGCGCGACACGCTCGTCGCGCTCGCGCGCTTTCCGGCGGGCGACGGACGCGGCGGGCACGCGGGGCTGATCGGCGCGCTCGCGCGCGATCTCGCGCTCGGCGACGACTTCGATCCGCTCGCGTCCGACTGGGCCGCGCCGTGGACGGGGCCGCGGCCCGACGCGCTCCGCGCGGTCAGCGGCGAGCCGTGGCGGCATGCGGGCGATACGCGCGAGCGGCTCGAGCTGCTCGCGGGCCGGTTGATCGAGCGGGTGTGCGGGGAGGGCGGCGACGCGGACGCTCACGGCGACGAAGCGTCTCTTTCCGCGCATGACGCGCGCGACGGCGGCGAATTCGCAGCCGATGCGCACGGAGCGAACGGCGCGCTCGCGAGCGAGGCGTCGCGCCGGGTGCCGGATGTGAACGGCGCGGCTTCCGCGGAAGCGCTGCGCGATGCGCCCGCGCCCGCGCACGGCCGTGCGTCGCAAAGCGGCACGGCTGCCGGCGCGATGCGTCGCGACATCCGCGCAGCGGGCCGACCGCCGGCCGATCGGGCGTCGTTCGACGGAACGGCGCTCGACCCCGCGGCGCGGCGCCTGACGACAGTGGACGGCGAAGTCGCGGCAAGCGTCGAGCCGCAGGCCGGGCCGCGACAGTCCACGCGAGCCGCGCGGGGCGAATCCACCGCAGGCGCCGCACCCGCGAGCGGCGCGACGCGCGAGGCCG
The DNA here is from genome assembly GCF_000959365.1 of Burkholderia oklahomensis C6786. Lineage (NCBI taxonomy): Bacteria > Pseudomonadati > Pseudomonadota > Betaproteobacteria > Burkholderiales > Burkholderiaceae > Burkholderia > Burkholderia oklahomensis. Next base: position 3,818,519 of record NZ_CP009555.1, on the reverse strand, counting down.
AGACGCCGGATGCGGCGACGCGGCCCGATGCATCGACGTCCGTCGATCTCGCCCGCGCCGCCGCCCATTGGCCGCACGCGCACGCGGTGCTCGAGCGCATCGCGCGCGACGTGCTGCCGCGCCTCGACGCGTGCGGCGACGAAGAGCTGCGCCAGTTGCGGCGCGGCCTCGAAGGCCGCTTCGTGCCGCCGGGGCCGAGCGGCTCTCCGTCGCGCGGCCGGCCGGACGTGCTGCCGACGGGCCGCAACTTCTATTCGGTCGACACGCGCGCGGTGCCGACGCAGGCCGCATGGACGATCGGCCTCAAATCGGCGCAGCAGTTGATCGAGCGCCATCTGCAGGAGCACGGCGACTACCCGCGCGCGGTCGGCCTGTCGGTATGGGGGACAGCGACGATGCGCACGGGCGGCGACGACATCGCGCAAGCGCTCGCGCTCCTCGGCGTGCGGCCGAAATGGGCGCCCGGCAGCCACCGCGTGACCGATTTCGAGATCCTCCCGATCGAGATCTTCGACCGGCCGCGGATCGACGTGACGCTGCGCGTGTCGGGCTTCTTTCGCGACGCGTTCGCGAACGTGATGCATCTGTTCGACGCGGCGGTGCAGGCCGTCGCCGAGCTCGACGAGCCCGAGCACCTGAACCCCGTCCGCGCGCGCGTGCGGCGCGAGGCGGACGCGCTCGCCGCGCGCGGCGTGCCGGCCGACGAGGCGCGCCGGCGCGCGGGCTGGCGCGTGTTCGGCGCACGGCCGGGCGGCTACGGCGCGGGGCTGCAGGCGCTGATCGACGGCCGCCACTGGCAGACCGACGCCGATCTCGCGCACGTGTACCGCACCTGGGGCGGTTACGCGTATGCGCAGAACAGCGCGGGCGAAGCCGCGCACGACGCGTTCGGCGCGCGCCTCGCGACGATCGACGCCGTCGTGCAGAACCAGGACAACCGCGAGCACGACATCCTCGATTCGAACGACTACTACCAGTTTCACGGCGGGATGGCGGCCGCGGTCCGCCACGCGTCGGGCCGGCAGCCGAGCCTCTATCACGGCGACCACAGCAATCCGGCCGCGCCGCGGATGAACACGCTGCGCGAGGAGATCGCGCGCGTGATCCGCTCGCGGGTCGTCAATCCGAAATGGATCGACGGCGTGAAGCGGCACGGCTACAAGGGCGCGGCGGAGATCGCGGCGACCGTCGACTATCTGTACGGCTACGACGCGACCGCGCGCGTGATCGCCGATCATCAATATGCGCTCGTCACCGACGCGTACCTGCACGACCCCGACACCCGAGCGTTCCTCGAACGGCACAATCCGCACGCGCTGCACGGGATCTGCGAGCGGCTCGTCGAGGCGATGCAGCGCGGCTTGTGGCGGGAGCCGGGCGCGCACCGCGACGCGATCGAAGGCTATCTGCTCGAGAGCGAACAGCATCTCGAAGGGGCGCGGCGATGAGCGATCGGGCGATCGCAGCCGGGCGCGCCGCGCGCCGGACGAACGGCTTGAATGATGGCGGAAGCGCGGCGCAGTCGATGCGCGGGATGGACGAACCGGGTGTGGCGAACGGCGCGGCGGGTGCGATGCCGTCGCCATCAGGAATCGAATTGGGCGTGCGGCAGTGAGCGAAGGAACAACGGTCGGCGGATACCGCGTAGATCGCCCGGACGGATCGACGAACGTCGAGTGCTCGACGCCAAGCGGTGCGCGCCCCGAACGGCGCGAATGGCGACGACGTTGCGAATGGCGCGACGGGCGTTGACGGCGCGCAATCGCCGCCGTGCGAGAAACTCGTGCGAGAAACGGGAAATGCAGCGATGAGCGAAGGAAAAGCGATCGGCCGCCGCAGCGACAGCGACGCGGACGATTCGAGGCGCGGCGAGCGCGCGGCGCAATCGGCGCTTGCCGAGAACGCCGTGAACGATGCCGGCGTCGAGCGCGGCGCGACGTGCGCGCGCGGCGCGCAATCGCCGTCGGGCGAGCGCGTCCGCGACGGCGCGAGCAACGCGAATCGCGCGGTCGAGTCGAACGTCGCGCGCCACGCATGCGATGCAACGTCATCTTCATGGGAAGCCAAGTGAACAAAACGAACGAAGCCTGCGCGGCGACGGACGCCGCATCCGGCGACCGCGCGCTGCCGGCCGCATATCCGTTTACCGCGCTGATCGGCCAGGACGCGCTGCAACGAGCGCTGCTCCTCGTCGCCGTCGATCCGGGCCTGGGCGGCGTGCTCGTCAGCGGCCCGCGCGGCACCGCGAAGTCGACCGCCGCGCGCGCGCTCGCCGAGCTCCTGCCCGAAGGGCGCTTCGTCACGCTGCCGCTGTCGGCGACCGACGAGCAGGTGACAGGCTCGCTCGACCTCGCGAGCGCGCTCGCCGACAACGCAGTGCGCTTCTCGCCCGGCCTCATCGCGCGCGCGCATCTGGGCGTGCTGTACGTCGACGAGATCAACCTGCTGCCGGACGCGCTCGTCGACGCGCTGCTCGACGCGGCCGCGAGCGGCGTCAACACGGTCGAGCGCGACGGCATCTCGCACAGCCACGCGGCGCGCTTCGCGCTCGTCGGCACGATGAATCCGGAAGAGGGCGAACTGCGGCCGCAACTGCTAGACCGCTTCGGACTGATGGTCGAGCTCGCGAACTGCTACGAAGCGGCGACGCGGCAGCGGATCGTCAAGGCGCGGCTCGCGTTCGATCTCGACCCGCATGCGTTCCGCGCGCAATACCGCGACGCGCAGGCGGCGCTCGTCGCGCAAATTCGCACGGCGCGCGCCGCGCTGCCGGCGCTCGCGTTCGACGACGCCGCGCACGCGCGCGTCAGCGCGCTTTGCATCGACGCGGAAGTCGACGGCCTGCGCGGCGACCTCGTGATGCTGCGCGCGGCGCGGGCGCTGGCGGCGCTCGAAGGCGCGACGATCGTCGATGCGGCGCACGTCGAGCGCGTCGCGGCCGACGTGCTGCGCCATCGGCGCACGCGGCCCGATGCGCCGGCGGGCGCCGGGCCCGAACGACGCGCGCCGACGGACGACTCCGCGGGCGATGCCGCGACCGATCGGGCGCATCGGGACGCGCCGCCGCCCACGGGTGACGATGCGCGGCACGCAGGCGCCGCCGGGCCCGCGCGCGCGCGATCGCCCGCGTCGCCCGAGGCCGAGGAAGGCGCGGCCGGCAACCGCGGCACGCCGAACGACGGCGTCCGGCGCACATCGGCCGACGACGGCAGCGACTGGGGCTATCTGCCGCCCGAGCCTGCCGGCATGACGCCCGTCAAAGGCGTGATTCCGCTGCCGCTAAAAAAACGCTGAGCCATCGGACGGATGCCGCCGCTGCCGCCGCGAACGCGCCGGGCAGCGGATTTCGATGGCTCGAGGCAGGCATGCGCGCGGACGACGCGAGCGATGCGCGGGGCCGCCCCGGCACGCGCGTCGCGTGGCGCGCGACGCTCGCGGCGAAGCGCGGCGACGCGCTGCGCGCCGATCATCTGCGGTACCGGCCGCGGACCGGCGCGCCCGTCGCGCTGCATTGCTTCGTGCTCGACTGCTCGGCGTCGATGCTGACGGCCGGGCGGCTCGCGCGTGCGAAGGGGCTCGTCGTCGCGCTCTTCGACCGCATCGCGCGCGAGCGCGCCGATGCGGCGCTCGTCTGCTTCGGCGGCGGCTCGGCCGACGTGCGCTTCGGTCCGGCCGTGCCGCGCTGGTGGAACGAGCGCTGGCTCGCGCCCGTCGGCGGAGGCGGCGGCACGCCGCTCGCGCAAGGAATCGACGCCGCCGCGCGGCTGCTCGCGCGCGCCGCGCGCCGGCGTCCGCAGCAGCCGCGCTGGCTGTGGGTGCTGTCGGACGGGCGAACGAACGAGGCGCCGGCGCGGCCCGCGCACGTCGATCGGATCGTCGTCGTCGACTTCGACGATGCGCCCGTCAGGCTCGGCCGCTGCGAGCGGCTCGCGCATGCGTGGGGCGCGGCGCTCGTCGCGCCGGACGAACTCGCGCGCGCGTGACGGATGGGATGCGCGCCGGCCCGGCCATGGCGCGCACGTGCGGCCTTCGCGAGCGATCGGAGACCGCAGCGCGGCAAAATCGAGCGGCACCGAGCGATATCAGGCGATATCAGGAGATACCGAGCGGCGACGATGCCCACGGCGCGGCACGACAGGGCCTGGCCTGACTGCGGAGCGCGAGGAACGCGTACGCCACCGAGCCCGCACCGCATGTCGTCCCCGCAACGCCGACTGCCCGTCCTGGCATCGGCGACCCACGCCCCGCCCGGCATCGATGCAACTCCCCATGCCGGGCGCGGGCGGTCGACCGCCGCCGCGATATGCGATCATCGATCCATTTTCCCCATCCA